>CAYOQY010000005.1:0-4334 GCA_964406225.1 uncultured Microbacterium sp. | reverse complement strand
AGAGCGGAGGATAGGGGATTCGAACCCCTGAGAGCTTTCACTCAACACGCTTTCCAAGCGTGCGCCATAGGCCACTAGGCGAATCCTCCGTGGCCCTTGCGGGCCGCCGACAATCCTACCTTGCGGTTTCGCGTGCCGAGTGACGACGCCTTCGAGCGGCCCCGCCCGGCCGTCGGCGAGCCCATCCCCGGCATCCGGTTCGGCTCACCGTGCCGCGCTCGCTGGGCAGGATGTGCGGTTTCGACCCGGGGATGCCGCCGGAATCGTCCACGAAACCCCGCGGCGCGGCATGGAGTGGACACGATGTGCGGGCATCTCCCGCGCCGGTCACGGAAAGCGTCCACTGAACCAGCCACCTGGCCAGGTGCCCGACGCACCCACGAAGCCGGCCCGCTACTTCACGCGTGCGGCCCCCGACCCGGCGTACACGCTTCCCGGCCGCACGACGAGCGAACGCGGCGCCAACAGTGCGAGCAGCCGCCGCGGCGTCTCGACCTGCGCCAGCATCGCGGCGCGCACGCTCTGCGCGGCATCCGCGATCGCGTCGCCCTGCCAGAACGCATGCTTGCCGCCGGGGGCGTAGCTCGCGCGCTCGATCGCGCTGATCAGCATGCTCATCTCGCTCGCGGGTGCGCCGTGCTGTTCGACGAGCCGCACGCCGAGGCTGCGCGGACTCTCGCTCGCCGGCACGTCGATGCCGAGATCGATCGCGGTGTCCTGCACGGCGAGCCACGCGGCCGCCGCGTCGCCCGTGCGGGCCGAGGCGAGCGTCTGGCGGCGTCGCACCTCGCGGATGCCGGCGGGGATCGACAGGGCCAGCAGGATGCCGAGCACGACGGACAGCGCGGGGAGCGGGTTCAGGGTCGTTCCGGTGGCGCCGGCCTCGGTGCCCGAGTCTTCGGTGTCGGCCTGGTCGGGTCTCAGCCCGGTTCCCGCCGACGCCGAGGCGCTCGGCTGCGGCGAGGGGTTCGCCGGGTCGGCGAGGTCGCCGGGTGCGGAGCCCGCGGGCGAGAAGGTCGTCGGCACGCCGAGGCTGTTCGTCGGCTCGAACGGCACCCAGCCGATGCCGTCGAAGTACACCTCGGGCCAGGCATGCAGCTGTCCGCTCGACACCGAATACACGGTCTCGCGCTCGATCGCGTCGCTGGTCGCGCTGCCGGGAAGGTAGCCGACGACGATGCGGCTCGGCATCCCGAGCGTGCGTGCCATGAGCGCGAACGCCGACGCGAAGTGGATGCAGTATCCCTCGCGCACCTCGAGGAATTCCGCGACCGCATCCGTGCCCGACCCGTCGAAGCCCTCCTCGACGGGCGCGTCGAGGGAGTAGCTGAAGTCGGTGCCGCGGAACCACGCCTGCAGCGCGACGAGCGCGTCGTAGTCGTTCGTCGTGCCGGCTGTGACCTCGGCGGCCAGGTCGCCGACGATGGGCGAGATGTCGTCGGGCAGGGCGGTCGTGCCCTCGCGCTGGTCCGTGCCTCCGGCCTCGCGTGCGCGGATCTGCTCGAGCGTCGGCCGCGGCACGTTCGTGATGACCTCGTAGTTCTGCCCCTGCGTCGTCGCCTGGCGCGCGACCACGGTCCGGTTGTACGGTGCGCCCGACCACTGGCCCTCGAGGCCGTTCACCGCGACAGCGGGGAACGACACCGGCAGCCAGGGCGACGCCAGGTTCAGCACCTCGACCGTCGTGACGTATTCGGTCACCCGGATGTCGTCGTCGACTTCGACGCCACCGAGTGAGAGCTCGTTCTCGAGCGCGACCGTGCGCACCCGGTCGGGTTCCCACACGTCTCCTTCGAGCTGCGAAAGCGTCGTCGCCCGTAGATACGGGGCAGAGGGTGCCGAGCTGCGCACGAGCAGCACCTCGACTTCGCGCGGGCGGCGCAGATCGTCGCCCAGCTGCAGCGTCGCGTCGATGCCCGGACCGCTGCCGATGCTCCCCGCCCCGGCGCGCACCGTGGGCTCGGGCAGCAGCGGCACCGCGACGAGCGCCACCAAGACGGCGATCGCGCCGATGCCGAACGCCGTCGCGGGCACGCCCGCCGTGCGCGTGGCCTCGCGGTCGACCGGCTCCTCGCGGGAGCGGGTGTCGGTCCGCATGAGGAAGAGGATCGCGGCGGCCAGCAGCACGAACGCCATGATGTCGACCTCGCCGGGCACCGCGATCGACGGGATGAGCGAGACGGCGATGAGCCCGATGGCGGCGAGGAGCGGCATCCGCGCGGTGAGCACGACGTGATCGATGATGATCGTGAGCAGGCCCGTGCCGCCCACGATGAGGAGCGAGAGCGCGAGCCCGGCGTCCAGCGGCGCCGCCCCGAGCGCGATCTGCTCGGCGGCGAGCGAGATCAGCCCCGGCAGCTCCCGCACGGTCTCGGGGGTCGGTATGAGCCACAGGAGCGCCGTGTCGCGCAGGAACACCAGCATCATGAACGCGACCCAGACCGCGGCCTCGATGAGGCTCACCGCCAGCGCGGGCAGACGATAGCGCCGGGCGATGTACCCCGCGGCGAGCACCGCGACGGCCAAGACGATCGCCCCGACGAGCCAGCTGCTCGGGCGCACGACACGCATGAGCGGAAGCAGCGCGGCGAACACCGCGACGAGCACCCCGATCGTGAGGCTCAGATCGGCGCCCCGGCGCGGGCTGCGTTCATCGGAGGGCATGGCTCACCCCGCGTTCCGCGGCGGCCGCCCACGACACCGCCAGATCGCCGTCCGGGTCGAGTGCGGCGGCGTGCCACCCCAGATCAGCGGCGTGCTCGAGGGCGTCGCCCACGGGTGCGACGGCCAGCAGCAGGGGAAGGGTGCTGTGGTGCACGACCGGGGCGATGGCCTCGGCATCCTGCGGGTCGATGCGTCCGACGATCAGCACGACCGGTCCGGTCATGACGCCGGCGAAGACGCGCACGAGCTTGCCGAGGTGGTCGTCCCGGCGTGCGGTGAGGCTCGCGAGGTGAGTGACGAGACCTTCGACCTCCGTCATGTCGCCGCCGTCGATGCGCTCGGCGAGCAGCGATCCGTCCGAGTCGATCACCTCGACGGCATAGCCGTCGTGCACGAGGCGCGCGACGACCGACACGCACGCCGAGACCGCTGCTTCGAAACCGGGGTCGGCGCCCGGCGCCTGCATCGCCTCGGGGGAGTACCGCAGCACCCCGAGGTCGAGCACGACGGTCGCCTCAGGGGTGGACTCTTGCTCCTCCTGCCGCACCATGAGCTCGTCGCGGTGCGCGGTGGCACGCCAATGGATGCGGCGCATCGAGTCGCCGGAGGCGTAGGGACGCGCGATCAGGTTGTCGGCGCCCTGTCCGAGCTGGTTGTTGCTCGTGTGCAGACTGCCGCCCGCCTCACCGGCGAAGTTCGTCAGCGGCGGCAGATCGATCACGGCCGGCGCGACGGTCACGGGCGTCCGCTGACCGAAGATCGTCGTGCGCCGTGCCAGGCCGAACGGGTCGGACGAGGTCACCTGCAGCGGGCCGAGGGGGTGGATGCCGCGCCGCGCGCCCGTGAGCACGTAGGAGAGCTGCACGACCCGCTCCGCTCCGCGGAGCCCCGACCCGAGCGCGGGGAACACTCCCTGCGCACGCGCGGACAGTCCTCTCGAGACGGTGTCGCGCCACGTCCCGGGCGCGGTGGGCAACGCGGTCCGGACGCCCACCCGGACCGTGACGAGCGTGTCGCGCCCGACGGTGGCGACGTCGGGGGAGAGTGACCGGGTGACCGTCTCGGAGCGGCGCGTCAGGTAGAGCGACGCGACGCTCGCGCCGAGGGCGGCCAGGAGCATGAGCCCGAAGTACATCAGCTCGGGGATGCCCGCTTCGTTCGCGATGACGAAGCACGCCACGGCCAGCACGAGTGCGCCCGTTCCCCGGGCGGTCAGCGGCCAGAAGCGTCTCATCTCGCGCTCACTGGCGGGCGGCGATGGGCACGCGGATGTTCCCGGCGATGCGCTCGAGGATCGTCGCGATCGCATCGGCGGTCGTGCGCGCCCGGGCACCGCCGGCCGACCGCGTCGGGATCAGGCGGTGGGAGAAGACGGGGATCAGGAGCGCGGTGATGTCGTCGGGGATGACGAATCCGCGTCCGTCGAGCGCGGCCCACACCTTCGCCGCCCGCACGAGTTGCAGCGTCGCGCGGGGGCTCGCGCCCAGGCGCAGGTCGGAGTGGGTGCGCGTGGCGCCCGCGAGCGCGACGGCGTACTCCTCGATCGCCGGCGCGACGTGAACGGCGCGGGCCCACGCGATGAGCTCGGCGACCCTGCCCGACGTCGCGACCGGGGCGATGGCGTCGAGCGGGTTGACCGTGTCGCGCTGGCGCAGCATGAGCGCTTCGCT
>CAYOQY010000004.1:52937-64075 GCA_964406225.1 uncultured Microbacterium sp. | reverse complement strand
GTTGCGCACTGAGCGGTCTGCGAACTGCTGCGCCCGCGTCCCGATCAATCTGCTTGAGCTGAGCTTGATTGAGCCCCAGTTCGGAGCCAGACGGTGGATACCGGGAGCGCAAATCCCTCCGTCTCCTCCGTGCAGTTGTGGCCGCGATGGCTCATGGCGTCAGAGCCCGGCGGCATCCATTCGCTGGATCAAGGACGGGCGACGGGCGTTCCTGCGGCGCACGTCGGCGAGGTATTCGTCGGCGATCTCGGCGTGTCCGGCTGCTCGTGCGGCGGCGCGGAGTTTCTTCATCCTGCGTACCGCGCCGGGGTAGGCGCGAGTGTTCGCCTCGACCAACCGGTCATCGATGAGCTGCGCCATCACGGGGAGTACGGCAACGGGATCGACCTTGCCGTACCGGTCGACGAGGTCATCCCACTGCTGGGGGTGAAGCGACGTGCCGTTCTCGGCCGCGCGGAGTCCTTCTGTCCATGCGCGGGCGATGTCGTCCGCGTCGATCAGGTAGGCGATCAGCTCCCACGGGCGCTCACGCATCCGATCGATCGCGTGCTCCCGGACGGCGGGCCAGTCTGGCCCTGGCGCCGCCTGCCACGCCTCCGCGTTGCTCGCGGTGGGCCATCGTTCGAACACCTCTGAGGCCGCATCCGCGGCATCCATGCCTGTTTCGACGGCCAAGGCGGCCCAGAGTTCCCCGCACTCCTGCTGTTGGTGCGGGCTGCCGGGGAGAGTCATGCCCTCGTGCGCGATGACGGTCGCGCGATCGAGCAGTCCGGCCTCACGGAGCGCCTTGGCGGCGGCGGCGTGCATGTGGGCCCGCGGCATGTCGCCGCCGTGGGTGCTGACGATCGCCTCCTCATCACCACGCAGGACCGCGAGGCGCTGCAGGTTGTGGAGCACGGCATGCCGGGCATGCCACTCGTCGTCGTGGCTGAACTCCGGGTCGGGGCGTCCGTCGAAGGGGCCGGTCAGCGACTGTCGTCGCTTGTCGAGGTGCGCTTCGAACCTCACGATGCCGGCGGCGCCGAGAGCGTCCGCGTAGTCGACGACGTCCACCGAGAAGTACTCGCCGAGCTCGCCGAACTGCTGCTTCTGGATCCACTCCGTCAGCGTGGCCGGCGGCGGCGGGCTCTGAGTGCACAGCTCAGCATGCAGGTTCAGCAGTTCCTGGATGACGAGCTGGATCAGTCCGCCCGAGTCGTCGGCGCGCATGAGGACGCGGAAGGTGCTCGCGATCGCCTTCCGCACCACAGGGATCACACCCTCGGCGCCGTAGTCGTCGGCCATGTCCGCCAGGAGCGACACCCCTTGCTCGGCTTCGAAGGCGTACGTCTGCACCGATCGCCAGTCCCACATGTCGCGTCTGGTCGTGCGGAACGAGGCGAGAACGTTCGGGATGTCGCGGGCCAAAGACATCCGTCCAGGATGCCACCGACCGGCCGGCGCCGCGCTCAACCGATGGCGTGGCTGTACCGCCCACTTCCGCCGGTCGGCTACGTGCAAGACGATTGTGCGGCCAGACATCAGTTTCGGTCTCGGCCAACTGTCAGCCGCGGGAGCGTTCGGGCGGTTCCGCGGCCTCGTCCACGACGAGGGGCTCGGTGAGCAATGACGCGTACTCGCGGGCGACCGGCGGTGGGGGTGTGCCCGTGACGCGCTCGCGGATATCGGCATCCGCGTCTCTTGCCGGTGACCGGGTGAGGGGCCGCAGCGTGCCCTGCGGCCCCTCAGGAATAACACCGATCCGATTCGCGCCCGGTGCTTGTGCTCACACTCTAAGCCCCGCCCCGAGATCGAGCGCCTCGAGTTGTCGGTTGCCTCAGCACGCTCCTATTGACCTGTCGGTGACGCGTGGTACGGTAATCGCAACAAACACAACCACCTGCGTTTACGTGTATTGAGGTGATTCCATGTCTCGCGTTGCCGTCGTTGAAGAGACGTACCTTCCCAGCAGGGGAGTCGAGCTTGCCCCGGTGCTGGACTTCCTCACCGCCCATGAGGCCGCCGGTCGGGCTCTTCCCGAGCCACGGTACTTCCTTGCGGGGGCGCGTCCAGGTGACCAGGTGGAGCTTCCGGACGAGGTCTACCTCGCTCTCCGCAAGATCGTGGACGCGATGCAGAGCGGGCTTGCCGTGTCAGTTGTACCCCAGACAACACGGCTCACCACCCAGCAGGCAGCGGATCTCCTGAACGTGAGTCGCCCGACCGTGGTGAAGCTCCTCGACGAGGGTGAGATCCCGTTCGAGAAGGCGGGAACGCACCGACGCGTTCTCCTCGCGGATCTGCTCGAGTACCGAGAGCGCCGGCGGGAGCGTCAGTACGACATGCTCGCCGCCACGCGTGACGGTGTCGACGAAGACAACATCGAGCAGACGCTCGAGGACCTGAAAGCGGCGAGGAAGGCAGTGGCAGCGAGGCGGGCAACCCGACTCTGAATTCGCAGACTGACAGGATGGGCTCGTGTTCACGGCGACCCTCGACACCAGCGTGCTGTGGCCGAGCCTGCAACGCGACTTCCTCCTTTCCCTCGCGGTCGAGGGCGCGTATCGACCGACCTGGAGTTCCGCGATCCTCGACGAACTCGAGTACCACGAGGAGGCCAAGCTCGTGAAGCGGGGGATCCCAATAGCGGAAGCGGCCAGCCGCGCAGTGACCCTCATCGCTGCGATGCGGCGAGAGTTCGCCGACGCGGAGGTCGAAGGCTGGGAACCGCTGGAGGGCGTGTTCGGGCTTCCCGATCCGGATGACGAGCATGTGGTCGCTGCGGCCGTCATCGCGGGAGCCGGAGCGATCGTCACCGAGAACCTGAAGGACTTGCAGCAGGCAAGATTCCGGCGGACATCCAAGTGCTCAGCGCCAGGGAGTTCGCGAAGAACACCGTCGCACTCAACCCAAGGCATGCGCTCGCCGCGGTGCAGGAAATCGCGAGTCGTTCCGGCCGCTACGGTGCAGCACTCACCGTCGAGGAGATTCTCGACACCTTGCGCGACCGATACGGCATGATCGAAGCCGTCGAGATGATGGTCGAAGCTGCGTCTGCGTAGTCTGATGTATCGCGCCGGGCGCCCGCCACGTCTTTGCCACGAATCGAACCCTGTCGACCTGATCGAGACGGCCCATCGCGACGTCAGAGCCCACGGATTCATGCGGTTTCGATCAGCCCGGTTACCATCGGCGCGATGTCAAATCCCTCCGTCTCCGCAACGGGTCCTGGCGAGGCGCTCGACGCCCGCGCACCGTGGGGGCGGCGACCGCATCACTGGAGGTATTGCACCATATAAGCACTGAGAATGTCGGAATCAGGCAAATGATGCAACCCTGAATTGAATCGTTAAACCCAGTCAGCAGTCGCTGACGACGACGACGTCACGAAGTGTTCACGAACAGACCGATAGCGTCAAGTCAGGAATCATCATCGTGCGGACACTCGAAGACCTTCGCGTCGAAGACATGGATCGCCCGCTCGGGGTGTGGACGCGGCATCCGCGGTTCTCCTGGCAGATCCGCACCACCGACACCGGCGTGATCCAGCGTGCGTACGAACTCGAGGTCGATGCTCTGGACGGCTCGGGGCTCGAGTGGCGGACCGGGTGCGTCGAGTCTCGCGATTCGGTGCTCGTCGCGCTGAGCGGTTTCGACGCCGGCTCGGCCACGGCCTACCGCTGGCGGGTGCGGTGCTGGACGAACACCTCCGACGAACCCACGGAGTGGGCCGAGTCGGCCTTCGAGACCACGCTCCTGGACCCCGGCGACTGGAGCGCGCGGTGGGTCGAGCCTCAGCAGATCCCGGTCCGCGAAGACGGTGCGAAGGACTTCGCAGACCTGTTCAGCCTGCGCATCGACAGTCCTCCGGAAGACCGACTGCTTCCGGCGCCGTATCTGCGTCAGCGCTTCGAGCTCCCCGAGACGCCTGCGCGGGCGCGCCTCTATGCGGCGGCGCACGGTATCTACGAGGCACAGATCAACGGAACGTTGGTCTCCGACGAGCTCTTCGCACCCGGTGTCGAAAGCTACCACATTCACCTGTCGTTCCAGACCTACGACGTCACCGATCTGCTGGTCGCGGGGAGCAACGTGCTGGGGTTCGTCCTCTCCGACGGGTGGTATGCCGGCCGGGTGGGCATCCTCGGGTCCAGTCGCGGGTACGGCGACACGCTGAAGGCGCTGTGGCAGCTCGAGATCGAGTATGCGGGTGGGAAGCCGCAGACGATCACGTCGGACGGGACGGTCGTCTCCTCGACCGAAGGTCCGATCCGGTACGCCGACCTCGCCGTCGGTGAACGGTATGACGCCCGCATCGAGTGGGCGGGGTGGAGCACGGTCGACTTCGACGACTCGGCGTGGGTTCCGGTCGCGGAGGTCGGGATCGAGCAGCCGCTCGTGCCGTTCGTCGGACAGCCGGTGAGGCGCGTGATGGAAGTGCCGGCGGCGCAGATCATCCGCACGCCCGCCGGCGAGACGGTGGTCGACTTCGGCCAGGTGATCGCCGGCCGCGTCCGCTTCCGGGTGCGGGGCGAACGCGGCCGCACGGTTCGCCTGGAGCACTCAGAGGTGCTCGACCAGCACGGGAACTTCTTCAACAACATCGTCGGTCCGAACAAGGATCAAACCGACGTCTATGTCCTCGCGGGTGACCCCGACGGCGAGACATGGGAGCCACTGTTCACCTTCCACGGGTTCCGGTACGCCCGCCTCAGCGGCTTCGCCGACGACGTGAGGGCGCAGGACTTCGTCGCCGTCGTGACCTCCTCGGACATCCCCGTCATCGGGCGCTTCGAGACCTCGGACGCCCGACTCAACCGCCTGCACGCCAATGTGCTGTGGAGTCAGCGCGCCAACTTCCTCTCCATTCCGACCGACTGCCCACAGCGTGAGCGCTACGGATGGACGGGCGACCTGCAGATCTTCGCCGAGACCGCCGCGACCAACATGGCCGTCGGCCCGTTCCTGTCCAGATGGCTGCGAATCGTGCGCGACGACCAACTCGACGACGGCCAGGTCATGAACATCTCGCCGAGTCCACCGCAGCTCGACTACCTGATGGACGGGCCCGCACCGAGCTACGACGACCCGATCATGCTCCTGGGCTCATCGGCCGGCTGGGGAGACGTCATCGCGATCGCACCGCTGGTGCTCTTCCGCCACTTCGCGGACCGTGGCGTCCTCGAGGAGAACTACGAAGCCATGGCTGCATGGGCGCAGTATCAGATTGAGAGCGCTGTCTCCGGCTTGCCGCCGCGTCTGGTCGATGTCCCGCTCACTCCTGCACAGCGCGATCGGCAGCGGTTCCTGTGGAACAACGAGCCCAACTTCGGTGACTGGCTCGCCCCGAGCACGCTGAGAGGCCCCGACGCGAGCCAGATGAACGCGCCCCGACGCACGGGCGAGGTGATCGGCTCGCTCTACCACGGACACCTCATGGACGTCATGGCCGAGATTGCCGGCATCCTCGGGAGGGCCGACGATGCCCAGCGTTACTCCGAGCGCGCACGAGGTGCGCGCGAGGCCTTCGCCGAGGAGTACATCGACGCGGACGGACGGATACCGGGCGACCTGCAGGGGCCCTACGTCGTGGCGCTCGCCTTCGATTTCGTGCCCGACGGCAAGAAGGCGGCCGTGGTCGGGCAGCTCGTCGAACTGATCCACGAAGCCGGTGATCATCTGGACACCGGTTTCCTCTCGGTGCAGTTCCTCATGGATGTCCTCTGGGACAACGGCCACCGGGAGCTCGCACGGACCCTCCTCTTCCAGGACTCGGCTCCCTCGTGGCTCTATCAGGTCGCGCGCGGAGCCACGACGATGTGGGAAGGGTGGGAAGCGATCAGGCCGGATGGCACGGTGACGGACCTGTCCTTCAACCACTACGCCTTCGGGTGCGTCGACGACTGGCTCTACCGCCGGCTGGCCGGCATTCAGCTTGCAGGTCCCGGCTACCGCGAATCACGCATCGATCCCGACGTCGTCGGCCCGCTCACCGCCGTTTCTGCCGGCATCCAGACGCCCTACGGCGAGCTCGCTTCTCGGTGGGTCAGGACCGACGCGGGCGACGTCGCGCTCGTCGTGAACGTGCCACCGAACGCGACGAGTATCATCCATCTCCCGGATGCGGCGCGGAACGTCCACGTGAACGGTCAGGCGGCGGGGCCGGAGGCCCTCCCGCGCATCCCGGTCGGATCAGGCGAACACTCCGTGACGTTCCATCTGCACTGAGGCTTTGGGTCTCTCAGACAGCGCACTCGTGAGCGCCGCCCGGCTTTCGGAATCCGCGACGTGAGTCGGCTCCGGATCGCGTCCGCAACCGCCTCCGGCGCTCCAACGGGCACAGGGTGACCCGAGGCGATCGGTCGCAGTTCGACGTCGGTGAACCATGTGCAGAGTTCGTCGGCCCATTCGATCGGGAGCAACGGGCGCTTGCGGGCCAGAGCATCGTGGTCTGAACGCGGATGGAGTTGCCGCCGGCGTAGCCGGGGTTCGCTCATCACCCCATCTTCTCGTGGGCGGGCCGCGGGACCCGACGCCACTCTGCGGCCGCGGACGAGCGCGTCGGCATCGCGATGCGATCGGATGCACGACCTTGACGATCGGAATGAGATCGTGGACCTGGACGGCGACGTGGTGGCGGACCCCCGCTCCGCGGCATCCGCCCGATCCCCCCGCCGTCTCGAGGAGGAGAGCGTGACCGTCATCACCGGAGCCGTGCTCGAGCGGATCGGCGCCCCCGCGCCGTACGCGCAGTCGCAGCCGCTGCGAGTACGCACGCTGCAGCTCGACGATCCGGGGCCGGGTGAGCTGCTCGTGCGGATCGAGGCGGCGGGCGTCTGCCACTCCGATCTCTCGGTCGTGTCCGGCGTCCGGCCGCGGCCGGTGCCGATGCTCCTCGGGCACGAGGCGGCCGGCATCGTCGAGGCGGCGGGCGCAGGCACGTCGGTCGCCGTCGGGGCGCGCGTCGTCATGACCTTCCTGCCGCGCTGCGAGGAGTGCGACGCGTGTCGCACGGGTGGTCGCGCGCCGTGCGTCGTGGGGAGCGCGGCGAACGGCGCGGGCGTACTGCTGCATGGGGGTTCGCGTCTATACGACGGACCCGAGCCGGTCCACCACCATCTCGGGGTCTCGGCGTTCGCCGACCACGCCGTCGTGGACGAGCGCTCGGTCGTCGAGGTCGGGGCCGACGTGCCCGCGGACGTCGCTGCGCTCATGGGCTGCGCCGTGCTCACCGGGGGTGGGGCGGTCATGAACTCCGCGCGTCTCACGGAGGGCGAGTCGCTCGTCGTGATCGGGCTCGGGGGAGTGGGCCTCGCCGCGGTGCTCGCCGGACTCGCCCTGGGCGCGAGCAGGGTGACCGCGGTCGATGTGCAGCCGGCGAAGCTCGACGCCGCGCGCGCCCTTGGCGCACACGACGCGCTCACCCCCGCCGAGGCGACAGCGGCCGGGCTGAGAGCGGATGTCGTCGTCGAGGCGGTCGGGCGCGCCGCCGCGTTCGAGCAGGCGGTCGCGCTGACTGCCCCCGGTGGGCGCACGGTGACGGTCGGTCTCCCCGCGCCCGACGACCTCGCGACGGTGTCGCCGCTGAGCCTGGTCGCCGAGGGTCGCTCGATCATCGGGAGCTACCTCGGCGGCTCGGTCCCGCGCCGTGACATCCCGCGTTTCGTCGAACTGTGGCGCGCCGGCCGCCTTCCGGTCGAGAAGCTCGTGAGCCGCCACATCGATCTTTCCGAGATCAACGACGCCATGGACGAACTCGCGGCGGGGCGCGCCGTGCGGCAGGTCATCCGCTTCACGTGACGCGAGTCGGCGAGGCCGGCGAGGCGGCAGAGACGGGAAACGCAAGCGGGATGCCGCGGCCCGCCGACCCGCGACGACGTCACGAATCCTTAAGGTTTGCCCGCGCCGCGACGGGTGCGCGCTCTGTACCGTGAGTCGGGAAGGCGCAGACCGTGCCCTCCGAATCGAGGTTCCCGATGAAGGCATCCCGCACCGCGATCGCGGTGCTCGCGCTCGCGGGCATGCTGGTCCTGACGTCCTGCGCGTCGACCACGGGCACCGCGGCGCCCCGCCCGACCACGAGCGTTTCGGAGGACAGTTCGGAGGCGCCGGCCCCGATGCAGACCCCCGATCAGGCCACCTCGAGCGCGACCCCTGAGGCTGCGGAGCCGATGGCCGGCGCCTACCTGGACTACATCGACGGCGCGATCGAGGCGACGGCGGGGCCGAAGGCCCTGTTCTTCCACGCGCCCTGGTGTCCGAAGTGTCGCGCGCTCGACGAGGACCTGCAGTCGTCGGGTCCCCCCGACGGGCTGACGATCTTCAAGGTGGACTACGACAGTCGCGGCGATCTGCGCCAGAAGTACGGGGTCACGCTGCAGACCACGATCGTGTTCCTCGACGACGCCGGCGAGGTCCTCTCCTCCGTCGTGCTGTACGACGACCCGTCGGTCGACTCGCTCGTCGCCGCCATCCCGTGATGCTCCGTCGATGACCGCGTCGCTCATCGGTGCGCTCGCCGCGGGGATCCTCACCGTCGCGGCGCCGTGCGTCCTGCCCCTGCTGCCGGTCATCGTGGGTGGCTCGGTCGTACGGGGTGGGGACGAGCGGCGGGCACGATGGCGTCCGTACGTCATCGCGGCATCCCTCGCCGTCAGCGTGGTCGCCTTCACGCTGGCGTTGAAGGCGACCACGGCGCTCCTCGGCATCCCCCCGCAGGTGTGGCAGTTCGTCTCGGGGACGATCGTGATCCTGCTGGGGATCGATCTGCTCTTTCCGGCGATCTGGGACCGGATCTCCACGAGGTCCGGGCTCCAGTCCCGGACGAACACGGCACTGGATCGCTCGGTCTCGCGGCAGAGCTTCGGCGGAGACATCCTCACCGGCGCGGCGCTGGGACCGGTGTTCTCCAGCTGCAGTCCGACCTACGCCCTCATCGTCGCCGTCGTGCTGCCGGTCTCGTTCGCGGAGGGCGTGGCGTATGTCGTCGCGTACGCGCTGGGCCTTGCGGGGATGCTCCTGCTGATCGCGCTGCTCGGCCGGAAGCTGGTGACACGACTGGGCTGGCTCGCCGACCCCGACGGGTGGTTCCGTCGAACCGTCGGGGCCTTGTTCATCCTCGTGGGGATCGCGGTCATCACCGGATTCGACAAGCAGCTGCAGACGTGGATTCTGGATGCCGGTCTCTACGATCCGATCGCGGCGTTCGAGGAGTGGATCGGTGCCGGCTGAACAACGACCGCCGTCGGGCGGGCCCGGTGATCCGCTCCTCGCCGGGCGGAGTGTGCTCGTGGTCGATGACGACCCGACCGTGCGGGAGGTCGCCCGCGCCTACCTGGAGCACGACGGATTCACGGTTCATACCGCCGCCGACGCGTTCGAGGCGTTGGAGAGGGCGGATGCGCTGCACCCCGACATCCTCGTCCTCGACCGGATGCTGCCGGGCATCGACGGGCTCGACGTGTGTCGAAGGGTCCGGGCGGTCCGCCCCGAGGTTCCCGTGATCATGCTCACCGCGCTCGGGGCGGAGCAGGACCGCATCGAAGGCCTGGAGGCCGGCGTCGATGACTACCTCGTCAAGCCGTTCTCGCCGCGCGAGCTCGCCCTGCGGGTGCGCACGGTCCTGCGCCGCGCGCTCGCCGTCGAGCAGATACCGTCCGCGGTGTCCCCGGCGCCGCTGATCGAGCGCGGGTCGTTGAGTATCGACACCGGCGCCCGGGTCGTCCAGCGTGCGGGCATCCCGATCCCGTTGACCGCGCGGGAGTTCGACCTGCTCGTGTTCTTCGCCCGGCGGCCCGGTCGCGTCTTCACGCGCGAGGACCTGCTCAGCGGCGTCTGGGGCTGGTCGCACGGGGACCTCTCGACGGTGACCGTGCACGTGCGGCGTCTCCGCGAGAAGATCGAGGAAGACGCGGCTGCGCCCCGGATGCTGGTCACGGTGTGGGGCTTCGGCTATCGCTTCGACACTCCGGAGACCGCGACCGAGACGGTCACCGACGCGGATCGAGGTGGGGTGGAATGACCGTCTCCGATGTCCTCTTCGTCGTGGCCTGCGCCGCCGGCGTGGCTGCGGTCGTCGGTGCCGTCGCGTGGGCGCTCCTGCGGATCTTCGCCGGCGCGAAGCTCATGTTGCACGTGATCACCCTCGTCGCCGCGGCCGTCCTCGCGGTCGTGGGGGGTGTGCTCGTGGCCGCGCAGGCGATGTATCTGTCGGAAACGGATGTGCAGCTCGCAATCGCCATCGCGGTCACCAGCGGCGTCGTGGCGATCGCGGTCGCGGTGCTGCTCGGCGCGCGGGTGAGCCGTGCGGCGGGCACGCTGCGCGACGCCGCGCGAAATGTGGGAGTCGGCCGACCCCTGGCGGCATCGACCTCCGCACTTCCGATCGGAGAATTCCGCGACGTGCTGGCGGAACTCGCGGCGACGGATGCCCGTCTGCGCAGCGCCGCTGAGAGGATCCACCGGCAGCAGACGGCCCGGCAGGAACTCGTCGTCCGCATCGCTCACGACCTCCGGCTCCCTCTCGCCGGCATCCGCGCCCAGGCGGAGGCTCTGCAGGACGGTCTCGCCGCCGACCCCGATCGGTTCCTCTCGCAGATCGTCGGTCAGGTCGACCGCGTCAATCGTCTCGTCGACGATCTCTTCGCGATCTCGAGGATCGATGCGGGAGAGCTCACCCTGCGCCGTCAGCCGGTCTCGCTCGGAGACCTCGCGAGCGATACCGCAGCGGACATGCGGGCGATCGCCGACGCCCACGGGATCGGACTGGACGTCGAGGTCCACACCGACGCCACCGTGTCGGCCGACCCGCACGAGCTCGGGCGAGCCATCGGGAATCTGCTGGCGAACGCGTTGCAGCATACGACCGCAGGCGGTCGGATCGTCCTTCGTGTGGATGCCGATGCCGATCGGGCTGAGGTGTCGGTCGCGGACGATGGGGACGGTATCGCGGCGGACGATCTGGATCGACTTTTCGACGCCGGCTGGCGGGGGACGACGGCGCGGTCACCGCACGTCGTCGACATCAGCGGCGGTGCCGGGCTCGGGCTCGCCATCGCCCGGGGAATCGCCCGGGCGCACGGGGGAGACGTCACTGCCGCGAACCTGCCGGGCGGGGGAGCCATCTTCACGATCAGCGTGCCCGTCGCGATGGACGGAGC
>CAYOQY010000004.1:0-52837 GCA_964406225.1 uncultured Microbacterium sp. | reverse complement strand
TGCCGGGCGGGGGAGCCATCTTCACGATCAGCGTGCCCGTCGCGATGGACGGAGCGCTCGGGGTGGAGTGACGGCGCGATCCCGTGTGCTGCACGCTCCCGGCAGGAGCGGGTGGTCCGGCGGCTCCCGGCGCATAACTCCTGCAGTCCGCGAGCCTGCCCTTCGCGCCGCCGCGTGATTCCGCGCCCACCGACTCACTGTCGCGCGAAAATGCAGGAGTTGTGCGCCGCGGTCCGGTGCCACACTGAGCGGACTCCGTCAGATCCCGCTGCGCAGGTCGGCCAGTGTCTCGCGGGTGAAGCGCACGTCGGAGAACTCCACGTCGCACCCGGCGCCCGTGGGACTCTGCGCCTCGAAGCCGACCTGGAGATCACCGAGGTCGCAGTCGAGCGAGAACGCGCGCACGAAGTCCCACGTGCGCCCGTCCACGCTCGAGTGATAAGCGAACACGCGGCCGATCTTCGAGACCCGCAGGTGGATCGACGCGCCGTCGACGAACTGGGCGTTCGCGTCGTCGGACACTCCCCGGGTGACGACCGAGACCACCATGCGCTCGCCGGCAGGGGAGAGCTCGAAGCACAGCTTCGCCCAGTGCGTCTCGTCGACCCAGAGGAAGAGCACGCCCGCGTCGAACGTCGCCGCGAAATCGACCGTGACGGATGCCGAGAACTGCCAATCCCCGTCCGGTGCGGGCGCCAGCAGCCGGACGGCATTCGCCTGCGACTCCGCGGCGGTCGAAGCATCACGGCTCGGGTCGATGAAGAAATCGGTGTGCGCACGGGCGCGAACCGTGACCGCCGATTCGCGCTGTTCCCAGCCGCCGTCATCGAAGTCGTGGAACGGGAGGCCGGTGTTCGCGAGTTCGATCATGAGGGTGCTTTCGTGAGATGCGGCGGATGCGAGGTGCGTCACCGCGGTCAGCCGAGGTCGGCCACGGTGCGCAGCAGCGCGCCGAGCGTGACGCGATCCTGCTCGGTGAGTCCGGAGTGCTGTCCCCGCTCGGCGCTGCGCAGCGCGGCGCGGGCCTCGGCGAGGAGGCGGACGCCGTCGTCCGTCGTGGCGATGACATTCGCGCGCCGGTCGGCGGGGTCGGGTTCGCGCACGACCAGGCCCTGCTTCTGCAGGTCGTCGACGAGCGCCACGACCTGGCTCGGATCCAGCCTCAGGAACTCGGCGATCTCGCGCTGGGACGGGTGCGACCGCTCGGCGGCGAGGGCGAGGACGGAATACGAGCGCACCTTGAGCCCGAAGGGGGCGAGCGCGGCGTTGCCGGCCGCGTTCGCGAGCGCGCTCGCCCGTGCGAGCAGAAAGCTCAGGTCGTCTGAGAGCGACTCTGCAGGCTCGAGCGGGGAGGCATCCGTCACCCTGGCGATGCTATCGGAGCGTGAGCGTCTCAATCGTTGGAATCGTCCACGAAAGGCCCGCGGGGGTGGATGGGTGGGTCACGTCACGCGGTACGCCGTGTAGCGCACGCGGTGGGCTTCGCGCACATACGAGGCGACGAACACCGACCGCTCGAGATCGGGCCGGCTCGCGCACTCGAGCGTCAGCGCCGCGCGGAAGTAGTAGTCCTGCGGGTCGACGTCTTCGCCGCGCAGCAGCGCCTCGAGCACGACCGGATCACCGCTGCATTACGGCCTCGACAAGGTGCGGTTCGTCTCACCCGTCGCGGTGGGCGCGCGGGTGCGCATGACGGCCGTGATCGTCGAGGTCACCGAGGTGCGCGGCGGCTACCAGTTCGCGGTCGACCAGACGATCGAGATCGAGGGCGCCGAGAAGCCCGCCCTCGTCGCCCGCGGTCTGTACCGCTTCTACGCCTGACCCGCTCGTCGGAATCGCGTGGCCGGAACGCCACGCCCCACCTCATCACCGCGAAGGAGCCGTCGATGAAGAACCAGGGACTCGGGTCGTGGATCGCCCGCCGTCGGGCGAAGTCCGAGGGCGACATCGCGATCGTGCACGCTGGCCGGTCGTACCGCTACGAGGAGTTCGCCGACCGCATCGACCGCCTCGCCGCGGCGCTGCGCGCCGGCGGTGCGGCCAAGGGCGACCGCATCGTCTACCTCGGGAACAACCATCCCGACTTCCTGACGACGTTCTTCGCGTGCGGCGCGATCGGCGCGATCTTCGTGCCGCTCAACACGCGGCTCGCACCGCGCGAGCTGGAGTACATGATCGAGGACTGCGGTGCCCGTGTGCTCATCCTCCACGAGGAGGTGCGTGAGCTCGCGCGGGCCGCGGCGTGGTCCAGCGGCATCACCCGCCGGATCGTCGTCGACGGGCCCGCCGATCCTCCGGCGGTCGAGTCCCTCGACGACCTGCTCGCTGCCACGCCGCCGCTGGATGTCGAGATCGAGGTCGGGCACGACGATGCGGCGATGATCCTGTACACGTCCGGCACCACGGGGCGGCCCAAGGGGGCCGTCCTCACGCACGGCAACCTCACCTGGAACGCCCTGAACGTCCTCGTCGACTACGACGTGACGTCCCAGGAGCGCGCGCTCATGATCGCGCCGATGTTCCACGTCGCGGCACTCGGCATGGGCGCGCTCCCCACTCTCCTCAAGGGCGGGATGCTGGTCCTGCAGGAGCGCGTGGAGCCGGGGGAGGTCCTGGCGGCGATCGAGCGCCATCGCATCACGAGTCTGTCGGGCGTGCCCACGACCTTCCAGATGCTCGCCGAGCACCCCGACTGGGCGACGACCGACCTGTCGTCGCTGAGCAAGCTCACGTGCGGCGGGTCGAGCGTGCCGACACGCGTCGCCGATGCGTACGAGGAGCGCGGACTCAGCTTCTCGTCGGGCTACGGCATGACCGAGACCTCGCCCGGCGCGACGTCGCTGCCGGCCCGCAAGGCCCGCGCCCACACGGGCTCGTCGGGTCTGCCGCACTTCTTCACCGATGTGCGGATCGTGGGGCCGGACGGTGAGCCGCTGCCGGCGGGCCAGGACGGCGAGATCGAGATCGCGGGGCCGAACGTGTCGAGGGAGTACTGGCTCCGGCCGGACGCCACCCGCGACTCGCATCACGGGGAGTGGTTCCGCTCGGGCGACATCGGTCGCGTGGACGCGGACGGCTACCTCACGATCAGCGACCGGCTCAAGGACCTCATCATCTCGGGCGGTGAGAACATCTACCCCGCAGAGGTGGAGCAGCTCATCATGGAGCGTCCCGAGATCGAGTCGGTCGCCGTGATCGGGGTCGCCGACGAGCGCTGGGGCGAAGTGCCCCTCGCGGTCGCCGTCGCACGCAGCGAGATCACGGCGGACGACGTGCTCGCGCACCTCACGGGCCGCATCGCGAAGTACAAGATCCCGCGCGCGGTGGTCTTCGTCGACGAGCTGCCGCGGACGGCGAGCGGCAAGGTGCGCAAGACCGATCTGCGCGGCCGCTACACGCTCGCGGACGCGGGGTAGCCGGACGTGCGACACGCTCGGCCGCGTGCTGTGCACGAGTGAGGAGATGTGCAGAGCGGAGGATCACACTCCTGGTTCCCCTCCTCCGGGGTGTGCATCCCCTCCGGGGTGCGCGGGGAGGCGCTGCGCGCACGGCCGGGCTCAGGCCCGCCCCGTCAGGATGAGGTTCCAGTAGACCCACGGGAGCACGTGCTTGTCGATCAGGAACGACAGCCTCCTGCTGCGGTACAGACTCCTCCAGCCGGGGACGGTCGGCGCGAGGTGGCCTCGGCGGTCGAACTCGGCGAAGACGAGCGAGTGCCGGCTGGTGGTGATCGGGCACACCGAGTACCCGTCGTAGTGCGCGTCGACCGGTGTGCCTCGCAACGCGGACCCGATGTTCCGCACGAGCACTTTCGCCTGCGGGCGGATACCTCCTCCCGAGCGCAGCGTGTCCACCGAGGCGGCATCCCCCACCCCCCACACGTTGTCGAAGCGGCGCGACCGCAGTGTGCGCGGGTCGACGTCGACGAATCCGTGCGGATCATCCGCGCGGGAGAGACCTGACGCGGTGATGAGGCCGGGCGGCGACTGCGGCGGAGCGGCGTGCAGCAGGTCGTAGCCGACGACGCTCACGTCGCCGCCCGTGTCCAGGACGATCTCCCGGGAGTCCGGCCGCACCTCGCTCACCACGGTGCCGAAGTGCGCCTCGATTCCGTAGTCACCCAGCGCGCGCTGCAGCTCGTCGGCGATCGCCGGGATGCCGAATGCCGCCGGTTCGGGGCAGGCGAAGATCACCCGGATGTCGTCGAGGACCCCTTGCGATCGCCACCAGTCGCACGCGAGGTACATCGGTTTCTGCGACACTCCGGCGGCGGATGCCGGCTCGGGCTGCTGGACGAAGACGACCGTGCCGCGGCGGAGATCCCGGAGGGCGGGCGAGGCTTTCGCGGCGAGGTCGAGGGTGTAGCTCGACACGCCGTGCGGCGTCGCCATCGCGTCAACGAGTCCGGGCACGGCGTCGTAGCGGGTCTCGAGGCCCACGGCGACGATGAGGTGGTCGTAGCTGACGCGAACGCCCGAATCCAGCGTGACGGCGGACTCGCCAGGGTCAATGTGGTCCACGCGATCGCGGATCCACGTCACACCGCGGGGGGTCACCGAGGCCTGCGATCGCCCAGCCTGAGAGGCGCGGGCGAGGCCGCCGGCGATGTAGGACTGCAGGGGAGCGAACACGTGCTGCGCTCGCGGCTCGACGACGGCGATGTCCTCGATGCCCGAACGGCGCAGGCGGCCGGCGACCGACAGCCCCCCGTTCCCGCCGCCGATGATGAGGATGCGATGGTGTCGGGTGGGGGAGGGCATCGTCCCACTCCACAGGAGCGACCCCCGGATGCGGCAAAGGGTTGACACGCCGTGGGCGTGGTGCCGAGTGCGTCCTCGCGGGTCAGGAGAGCGCCACGACGAGCGTGAGCAACGCCAGCGCGAGACAGGTCGGCGTCATCGTGAGGCGCTCCGCGCGACTGCGGGAAGCGAGGTTGGCCAGGACGCCGAGCGCGAAGTACCCGAACAGGATCCACGTCGCCACATCGACGAGGACGGATCCGCCGGGGATCACGTCGGCGCGCGCCAGCAGGACCCCCGCGAACGCCGCGTAGAGGAGGACCGAGAACGCGCTCGCGATGCGCAGTCGTCGGGGCAGGACGCGGTGCTGTCCGCCCCACACGAGCCGCCCCCACGGCGCCCCGCACGCGACGCAGACCTGCAGCACCGCGAGAGCCGTGAGCAGCACGGTCGCGAGGATGGCAGCCGCAGCGGGGGCCGCGATCACCTCCACACGAACACCGCGATGAGGAAGACCGCGTACAGGATGCCGGCCGCCACGGCGAAACCGTTCGAGACGCGACCCCACCGCCCGCGCACCGCCGCGATCGCGAAGGCGACGGTCAGCAGTGCCCAGACCGCGGTGTGTCCGCCGTCGACGATGATCGCGCGCAGGCCCGTCGCGTCGGGCACCTCGACACCGTCTCCCACCGTGGCGAACACGACCGTCACCACGAGCGCGACCGCGGCCGCGAGCGAGAACGCCGCGCGTCGGCGTCCGGACGGCTCGGACGCGTTCATCGGTCGGCCTCCGCCCGCTCTTCGGCCCGCAGCTCGTCGATCCAGCGCAGCGCGAGGGTGTGGCTGCGCACGCCGTAGTCGAGTGTGGCGCGCTGGTAGCCGGCGACGAGGCGCAGATCCGCCGGAACCGTGTGCGCGGTCGCGTCGATCTGCACCGCGAGGTCTTCGAGCTCGGCGGCCGAGACGGCGGCGCGCTCGCGGACCAGATCGAGCACCGCGGCGCGGTCGGCGGCGTCGTGAAGGCGTCCGAGCAAGTAGATCTTCGCGAGGACGAGGGTCTCGGCATCCGCCCCCGCCGCTATGGGCTCGAGCATCCACGCGCGCCAGCGCGCGCGACCTTCCGCCGTCACGGTGTGCAGCTTCCGGCGCCGCGCGTGGCCGGGCTCGTCCGCGACGGTCACGGCGCCGCTGTCGACCAGGCCCTGCAGGGCGCGCTGGATGCTGCCGAAGCTCGCGCGGTAGAACAGCGAGATGCCCGCGCGGAAGCGCTTGTGGACGTCGTAGAGCGAGAGTGGCCCGTCCAGGAGCAGGCCGAGGATCACGAACTGCATGGCGCCTCCTATATACCTCTGAGATACATGTATATCACTCAAGGGTATATGAATGCAGCGATGTCGCGGGAGTTCGTGTGGCGCGATCAGGAACATCTGCGCGCCAGGCGCCTGCGGGCGGCCGATCATGGCGGATCTTCCTGAGAGCGCCGCGGCCTGCGTCGAGAAGGGCGACCGCGACCGGGAGCATGGTCCCCCCGTCAGAGGTCCTGCTGCATCCGCGCGCGCGAGGCCGCGAGCGCGGCGATCACCTCGTCGTCGGCGGTCTGTCCGAAGTCCCGGTAGTACGCGCCCACCGCCTGGAACCCGGGCGGCTGCAGGAGGCAGACCACCGCGTCGGCGCCGTGGACCCGGCGCACGGCATCCGGTCCGCCGACAGGGGCGGCGACGATGACGCGCGCCGCGCCGAGGTCGCGTGCGATCCCGCAGGCGACGGACGCCGTGGCGCCCGTCGCGATGCCGTCGTCGACGATGAGCGCGGTCTTGCCGGTCAGATCACGACGGGGATGGCCGCCGCGGAAGAGCGCCGAGCGCGCGGCGAGGACCTCACGCTCGCGCTGCTCCACCGCGTCGAGCTGGTCGGACGTGATGCCGAGCCGGGCGATGAGGTCGGAGTCGATCACCCGCGCCGAGCCCTCGCCGATCGCGCCCATCGCGACCTCGGGCTGCCACGGGACGCCGAGCTTGCGCACCACGATGACATCCAGCGGCAGGGAGAGCCGCTCCGCGACCTCGGCCGCCACCGGCACGCCGCCGCGCGGGAGCCCCAAGACGACCGCGTCCTCGCGCGGCAGATGCTCGAGGCGTGCGGCCAGCCGCACTCCGGCGTCGATCCGATCGCGGAACATGGTGCACCCCCTGCGGCGCGCCGACGCTCAGCGCTGCACCCACATCATCCGTCGGGCGCGGGAACCGGGCCAGGGCCCTTGGTCCCGCGCTCAGGTCGGCACGCCGTGTCTCAGCTGTGGGCGCCGTCGCGGCTGCGTACGCGGAACCAGAGGCTCAGCTCCTGCGTGGCGCGGATCACGCCGTCGGAGTCATCGGCGTCGTCGAGGTCGTCGAACGTGCTGCGGAACCCGGGCGGAGGTGGCGCGTCGGGTTCTCTGACGGGCTCGTACCCCATCGTCCAGTCGGCGAACTGGCGATGATCGGGTCGTCCCTCGTTCAGGATGCGGGGCGACACGTGCCGGGGATCGGTGCGGATCTTCGCGTAGAGCGCCCGCACCTCGTCTTCGGGACCCTCGAGGAACTGGACGAACCGACCCCTGCGGTAGAGCAGGAGTCCGCTGATCCCCCGGGCGTCGTTGCGCTCGCGCGCCTGCCTGAGCAGGGCCTCGAGATCCGCGTCGTCGAACGCCGTGACCGCGGTGCTCGCGTACACCAGCGAATACAGTCCGGTGTCGGCGCCGGCACCGGCATCGGTGTCGATCCGCGTGTGGAGTGCGGTGTCGCCGCTCGGCTCCGCGGTCACGGCGTCTCGTCCGCGCCTGCGGAGATCACCGCGTGCATCGCGTCGGTCAGGCTCTCGCGGATGCCGATCGGCTGCGTGTGCGCGTCGAGCGCGGCGAACCGCCCGTCCGGCAGGACCTCGATGCAACCCAGGAACACGCCGTCGCGGCTTCCGACGTAGAAGCCGTCGTCGACCCGCGCCCATGTCGCCTCGGCGATGTCCGTCATCGTGCATCCCTCATCCCCATGCCTCCACTCAACACGCGCCCGCGCGCGGTCGCAAAGGCTTGACACCGGGTGCCCGGAGGCACAGAGGAAGGATGCTCAGAACAGCTGGTACAGCTGCGAGGCGATCGCCCCGATGTCGTTGTTGGCCTGCAAGACCGCCGAGACCTCCTCGATCGGCACGTCGTTGACGAAGACCGCGAACGCGAGGCGCGCGCCGCTCGCGGCATCCAGATATCCGGCGAGAGCTTTCGTTTCGAGGATGTAGGGCGTCTGCACGCCCGCTCCGACGAGGGTCCCGGTCTTGGCGTGTGCGGCGCCGATCGCGGGATCGCCGTCGGGGAGGACGCTCGCAAGGGAACCATCGACGCCGAGGATCGGCGTGGAGTCGAAGAAGGTCTGGAACGTGTCGGTGCCGGTGAGGTAGCGCAGGTACGTCGTCATGCCGGCCGGCGTGATGCTGTTGCCGGGGAGTCCCTGACCGTCGGCGATCTCCACGTCCGCTGAGGTCAGCCCACCCTCCTCGAGGGCCGCCATCTCGATCGCGAGCCCGTCTTCGAGCGTCGTCAGACCCTCCCGCGCAGCCAGGATCAGCGGGAGCTGATTGGCGCCGAGGTTGTGGCTCACCTTGTTGATCAGCCGCGCCGTCTCGGAGAACGGCGGAGAGGTGAAGGTCGCGACCGGCGTGAGGGCGTCGAGTTCGGCGGCGGTGGGAAGAGTCCCGGTGGCGGCGGTGAGGGGGTCGGCGTCCACCGCGACGCCGGCGCGCGCGAGCGCCTCGGCGAACAGCACGCGCGCCCACTGCGCCGGATCGGGTACCTGGTACGTCCACACGACCGGGTCGGCACCCAGGGGCACGCTGCCCGTGACCGACAGGATGCCGTCTCCGGACTCCTCGACCGTGAGGTCGATCGCGCTGTCGGCGGCGCCGGTCGTGACCTCGACCTCCGGCGTGTACGCGGCGGTCTGCGGACGCCATTCGAACGTCGCGGGGTCACCGACAGACGCGCCCGGGGTGAGCAGGAAGTCAACGAGGTTGTCGTTGACCACGATCGGCGAGATCGGCACCCTGTCGAGGACGACCGGGTCCCACAGGCGGTCGTCGACGAGCACGTCGCCCGCGACGCGCGTGATGCCGGCGGCGGCGACCTGCCCGGCGAGGTCGTCGAGTCCCGCGAGCGGATCTTCGGGCGTGAGGGTCGCCACGCCAGGCAGCACGTTGGCGTCGTAGTGGTCGAAGATCGGCACGTCGATCGTGCCGTCGGCCATCGTCCGGCCGCCGAGCGTGAGGTCGCCGACGCCGCGCAGCACGAGGTCGCCCTCGAGCGTGCCGTCCGAGATCTCCCCGACGGCCACGACAGGAGTCGTGAACGTGGCGTCCGCGCCGAGCTGTTCCAGCGCGGCCGTGACAGACAGGATCTTCGCGACCGACCCGGTGAGGAACTTCTCGTCCGGGTTGAGCGAGACGAGCGTCTCGCCGGTCTCGACGTCCACGACCGACAGACCCCACCGGCCGTCAGCGTAAACCGGCTGATCCATGATCTCCTGCACGGATGCCGGAACCCCCGTGTCGGCTTCCTCAGGGGGCGGCGCGGTGCACCCGGACACCACCAGGGCGAGCAACGTCAGGGAGAGGAATGACGCGAGGCGAGTGCGCATGAGACCGACTGTAGCCACGCGGCGCCCGCGTGTCAGGACTCCTGCTCCTCTACCGACGGCGCTGATGGCGCCGACACCGTGGCGTAGCGATCGATCAGGATCGGGATGCCGGTGCGCGCCCACCACGACACGTCGACGGCACCGGCCGACAAGCCGTGCCCCGGATCGAACGCCGACACGTGCACCGCGGCGTCTCCGGCGCGCAGCGGCGCCCCGACGATCGCTTCGGCGGCGCCGACGATGAGCGATCGCAGGGTGAACCAGTCCGGTGGCAGGGGCGTCTCGGCGAACTGTGCGCGCAGCGCGCGCCACAGGTACGGATCACCCCGCATGCCCCACTGTGTGACGCCGCGGTCGAACAGGCTGCCGATCGAGCCCGCACGTGTGGTCGGGGGGAAGTGCATCAGCACCACGGCGCGCATATGCCCGAGCACGTCGTCGTCGAATGCGACCAGGCGCACCTCCTCGACGTCGGTCGGCGTCGCCGCGATCGTCTCCACCGCTGCAGCGACCGCATCCTTCCGTGGCCATCCGTACACCCCGGCGCTGATGAGCGGGAAGGCGACGCGACGCGCGCCCAGCTCATCGGCGACCTGCAGCACGCGCCGGTAGCAGGATTCGAGCAGCGCGCGGTCGCGCTCGCCGGCGGTGTGGTTCGGCCCGACGGTGTGGATGACCCACCGGGCCGGGAGGTTCCCGCCCGTCGTCCATCCGGCGTCGCCGGTCGCGAGGCCGCTGGGGAAGCGCTCGATGCACTCGCGCAGCAGGCCTGGCCCGGCCGCACGGTGGATCGCGCCGTCGACGCCGCCGCCGCCGCGCATGCGGGTGTTCGCGGCGTTGACGATCGCGTCGACGTCCTGTTCGGTGATGTCTCCGCGCACGACCGTGAGGGTGGGCACGCGTCCAGTCTCACTCAGCGTGCGGACACCCGCCAGGTCAGCGGCGCGCGCGTCCCGGCATCCCGGCGTCCGTCGGCGTCGTGTCGGCCGCGTGGGAGCGGACCGCCTCTTCGAGGGCGGTCTGGTCGCGGATCGCGCTCGGCTGGGGATAGCTCGTCGTCAGGAAGTGCTGCGCGTAGGGGAAGCACGCGGCCTCGAAAGGCTCGTCCGCACGGAACGGCGTGCCGAACGTGTTGCGGTGGACCTCGACGGCGTCGAGGGGGATGCGCAGGGCCTGGGTCATCTCGCCGGGATCGAAGATGAGGCCGAAGGGGTCGGAGCCGGCGTGCATGAGCCGGCCGCCGTAGTCGACCGAGAGGTTGCCGTCGATCCAGAGTCGCTGATCCAGCGCGCTCATCGCCCCGGCCGGGACGGACGCCGTGAGCTCCAGGTCGTGCGGGCGCTCTTTGCTGCGCACGTCGATGATCACTTCGCCGGCGTGCGACGTCGTGATGACGGCGCGGCTCGTCGTCGCGGCGGAGAACCCCTCGCCGGGGTCGTAGTTGATCGTGTTGGACTCGTAATCGCAGATGACCCAGGTCAGCATGCCGGTGCGGGTGTTCTCGGCGATGAGGTAGAGCTCGACCCTCGCCCCCCAGAAGACCGAGGTGTGGATCGTGAACGCTCCGAGGATCGCGCAGAGCCGCGGCCTCTCGTCGGCGAACATCGCGGTCTCGACGAGCCGGTAATCCGGCGGCAGCATGCGCGCCGCGGCGTCCTCGTCCGTGATCTCGTACGACAGGAAGAAGCCTCCGTGTTCGTCACGAAACGTCGCCGTTCCGACGGTTCCACCCCTGATCCCCCCGCCCCATGTGCCATGTGTGCCAGGTTAGGCCTCCGGGAGCGCATGCGGGCGGCGCGTGCCCGTCAGCGGCGCCGGATGCGGATCGGTCCGCGCGCGGTCGAAGGATCGACGATCGCGCCGCGCTGCAGGATGTCGACCTCGCCGGTGACGACCAGTCGCCGCGCCGCCCGTCGGGCCGGTTCCATGAGGTCGCGCCAGTCCTCTCCTCCGACGGCGCGCGCAACCTCGGAGGGGCAGATCGTCGCGCTGCGGTCGCGCTGCGCGAGAAGCGACAGGATCGACCGCTCGAGTTCGCGGTCGGTCGCCGAGACACGGCGACGGCGGCACGCGTCGCTGCAGTACTTCACGTCGTCCCAATTCGCCGCCCACCGGGCGCGCCAGTGCATCTCCCGCCCGCACGATGCGCACGGCTTCGACTCCCGCCGGGCGTCGGCGTGCGGCGCGCGGCGATGACCCATGTCGACCATTCTCGTCGGCCGCCGCGGCCCCGGGGCCGGGCCGGCGCACGTCCTCCCCGCGGATAGTCTGGACGGACACCCACCCCCGAACGTCGGATCACCGTGACCATCGCCACCCCCTCCGCACCGTCGTGGCGGGCCTGGCTGATCTGGACGGTCGGCGCCGCCGCGTACATCCTCGCGATCACGAACCGCACGTCGCTCGCCGCGGTCGGGGTCGACACGGCCGACCGCTTCCAGATCGACGCGTCGACGCTGTCGATGTTCGCCGTGCTGCAACTCGGCGTCTACGGGTTCATGCAGATCCCCGTCGGCGTGCTCCTCGACCGCTACGGCGCACGCCCCATCATCACGATCGGGATGCTGCTCATGGCGGTCGGCCAGCTCGCCCTCGCCTTCTCGCCCAACGTCGGCATCGCGATCGCCGCGCGCATGCTGCTCGGCGCGGGCGATGCCGCCGTCTTCCCGAGTGTGCTGCGCCTCATCGCGACGTGGTTCCCCGCCCAGCGCGGACCGGTGATGGTGCAGCTCACGGGCATCTTCGGCCAGCTCGGCCAGATCGTCGCGATCATCCCGCTCGCGGCGCTGCTGCACGCGACGTCGTGGTCGGTGGCGTTCGGCAGCGTCGCCGGTCTCGGCGTCCTGTTCACGGTCCTGGTGTTCGCCGTGATCCGCAATCATCCGCCCGACCGCACGGCCGACGTGTCGGTCGACACCGACACCGGCTCGATCCGCGTCGTCACGTCCGCGGTCGACACGCGGGTCGGCATCCGCGCGGCGTGGTCGCATCCCGGCACACGGCTCGCCTTCTGGTCGCACTTCACGACGCCGTTCGCGGGCACGGCGTTCATCATGCTGTGGGGGATCCCGTTCCTCACGATCGGCGAGGGCCGCACACAGGCCGAGGCGGCAGCGGTCACGACCGTGCTCGTCGTGACCGGCATCGTGATCGGCCCGTTCATGGGCGCGCTGTCGAGCCGGCTTCCGCACCTGCGCTCGCGGGCGCTCGTGCTGCCGACGATCGCGCTGCAGATGCTCGCGTGGCTCATCGTCATCGCGTGGCCGACGCCCGCGCCGCTCTGGCTGCTGTTCGTGCTCGCGATCGCGCTCGCGACGGGAGGGCCGGCATCCATGATCGCGTTCGACCACGCGCGCACCCACAATCCGAGCCACCGCCTCTCCACCGCGACGGGCATCACGAACTCGGGGGGATTCCTCGCGTCGCTCATCGCGATCTTCCTCATCGGCGTCGCGCTCGACGTGCAGGGCGCCGGGACCCCGTCGACCTTCACGCTCGAGGCGTTCCGCTGGGCGTTCCTCACGCAGGTGCCGCTCTGGCTCATCGGGGCCGTCTTCATCGTGATCGAGCGCAAGCGCACCCGCATCCACATCGGATGGGATCAGCCGCGTCCGCGCAAGAAGCGGTGAGCGCAGGCGGCGCGCTCACCAGCCGCTGCGCGTGGGCGTGTGCCCCTCCCGGGCGTCGGCGGGCATCGCCATCTCGGCGCGGAGGCCGAGCAGGCGCACGGCGCGGTCGGGCGCGATCTTCGCGACGAGCAGCATCGCCGCCTCGGTGACGGCGGCGTGATCGGAGGTCGCGGGGATCTTCTTCGTGAACGTCTTCGTCACGAACGGCGCGTAGCGCACCTTCAGGCCGAGCCCGACGACCGGCCGACCTTCGGCCTCCACGTCGGTGAGCACCTGGGCGAGCAGCTCGCGCGCCGCCCGCTCGATGTCGGCGCGGTCGATGAGGTCTTCCTGGAAGGTCGTCTCCCTGCTGTGCCCGCGGGCCACCCACGGGCTGTCGTCCACCGTCGCGCCGCCCTCGCCCCGCCCGAGTTGCGCGTACCAGGGGCCAATGCGGGGGCCGAACTCCTCCGCGAGCGCACCCGGCTCGACGGCCGCGAGTTCGGCGACGGTCCGGATGCCGAGACCGGCGAGTCGCCGCGAGATCTTCGTGCCCACACCCCACAGCTCGATCGTGGGGCGCGCGCCCATCACGTCCAGCCAGTTGTCGGCGGTCAGCCGGAAGACCCCGCTCGGTTTGCCGAAGCCCGTCGCGACCTTCGCGCGCACGAGCGTGTCGCCGATGCCGACGCTGCAGTGCAGCCGCGTCCGAGCGAGCACGGCTGCCTGGAGCGCGCGGGCGTACGCTTCGGGATCGTCCGTCGTGACGCCGACGAACGCCTCGTCCCAGCCGAGCACCTGGACGACGGCTCCGGACTGCGCGCGCAGGGTCTGCATGACGTCCGCGGATGCCGCGTTGTACGCGTCGTGGTCGACGGGGAGGATCACGGCGTCGGGCACTTTGCGGGCGGCGATCCGCAGCGGCATGCCCGAGCCGACCCCGAAGGCGCGCGCCTCGTACGATGCCGTCGCGACCACCGCCCGCTCGGTCGGGTCGCCCCGGCCGCCGACGATGACGGGCAGGCCCGCCAACTCGGGGTGGCGGAGCACCTCGACGGCTGCGATGAACTGATCGAGGTCGACGTGCAGCACCCACGACCGACGCGTCGTCGCGCCGTCGGCGGGCGCGCTCGTCATGGTGTGCGGTGGGGTCAGGTGCGGCGCGTCGTGTGGAACAGGAGCGCGACCGCGAGCGAGACGGCGATGATGCCCGCCGCGAAGATCAGCCCCTGGAACGCCGTCGCGGTGAATGCGGCGCCGAAGAGCCAGAAGCCCACGAGGAACAGCACCAGATACAGAGCGAACAGTACGATCATCGCCACCCTCTCCCAAACGTCCCTCCGATCGTATCGTCACGCGTGCCAGGCTGGAGGACATGTCAACGCGTGACGCAGGCTCGGAATGGTGGCGCTCTGCCGTCGTCTACCAGGTGTATCCCCGCAGCTTCCAGGACTCCGACGGTGACGGGATCGGCGACATCCCCGGGATCATCTCGCGGCTGGACTACCTCCGAGACCTCGGCGTCGACGTCATCTGGCTCTCGCCGGTGTACCGCTCCCCGCACGATGACAACGGCTACGACATCAGCGACTACGAGGACATCGACCCGACGTTCGGCACCCTGGCGGACGTCGACGAGCTGATCGCCCAGCTGCACGCACGCGGCATGAAGCTCGTGATGGATCTCGTCGTGAACCACACGTCCGACGAGCACGCGTGGTTCGTCGACTCGCGCTCCGCCCGCGATTCCGCCCACGCCGACTGGTACATGTGGCGCGACCCGCGGCCGGGGACGGTCGGCGGCGAGCCCGGTGCGGAGCCCAACAACTGGGGGTCGTTCTTCTCGGGCTCGGCGTGGGAGTGGGAGCCCGCCCGCGGCCAGTACTATCTGCACCTCTTCTCGAAGAAGCAGCCCGACCTCAACTGGGAGAATCCGACCGTGCGTCAGGCGGTCCACGCCATGATGAACCGCTGGCTCGACCGCGGGGTGGACGGCTTCCGCATGGACGTCATCAACTTCATCTCGAAGGACCCCGGTCTCCCGGACGGCGACGTGCTCCCGACCGGCTTCGGCGACGGCATGCCGTTCTTCCGCAGCGGACCGCGGCTGCAGGAGTACCTGGCCGAGATGAAGGCCGCGGTGTTCGACGGTCGCGAGGGCGACTACCTCACCGTCGGCGAGATGCCGGACGCGACGCCCGAACTGGCGGCACGACTCACGGATGCCGAGACCGGTCAGCTCAGCATGATCTTCCAGTTCGAGCACGTGTCGCTCGACCAGGTGGGCGGCAAGTGGAACGTCGGCACGCTCGATCTGCGTGACCTGAAGCGGTCCTTCGGCCGCTGGCAGGACGCCCTCGCCGACGGCGGGTGGAACAGCCTGTACTGGAACAACCACGACCAGCCCCGCATCGTCTCGCGGTGGGGCAACGACCGCGAGCACCGGCTTGCCTCGGCGACCGCGCTCGCCACGGTGCTCCACCTGCACCGCGGCACGCCGTACATCTACCAGGGCGAAGAGCTGGGCATGACCAATGTGCCCTTCGACGACGTCTCCGCGCTGCGCGACATCGAGTCGCTCAACCACTACGCGGCGGCGGTGTCGCTGCTCGGACACGACCCCGACGACGTGCTCGAGGCGCTCCGGGCCATGAGCCGCGACAACGCGCGCACGCCGATGCAGTGGAGCGACGGGCCCGGTGCGGGCTTCACCTCCGGCACACCGTGGATCGGGGTGAACCCGAACTCGGCGGTCGTGAACGCGGCGGCGCAGGTCGATGACCCCCGGTCGGTATACGCCCACTACCGCCGCCTCATCGCGCTGCGTCACAGCGATCCCGTCGTGGTGCACGGCGACTTCCGGATGCTGCTGCCGGACGACCCGGCGGTCTACGCGTTCACGCGCGAGTTCGACGGGACGCGGCTGCTCGTCGTCGCGAACCTCACCGACGACGAGACGGCGTGCGCGCTGCTCGACGCATCCGTCGGCGACCTGATCCTGACGAATCTGCCTGAGGCCTCGGCATCCCGCGTCCTCGCTCCGTGGGAGGCGCGCGTCTACCGGTCCTGAGGCGTCGGGTCGACGCGCAGCGGGGGCAGCCGACCGTCCATCGGCAGGAGCGACCGCGGGTCGGTCTCGTCCCAGCGCTGCCACGTCTGCAGCCACCAGAACGCGAGGAACGCCACGAGCGCGACGGCCTCGCCGATGAGGATCCACGGGATGCCGCCGGGTGCGGCATCCGCCTCGGGTCCGAACACCGCGGCGAGCGTCGCCCCGACCACCACCAGCAAGGCGGCGACGATGACCCCGGCGATCGCGATGTATGTGATGCGAAGCCACCGGGCCGGGGTTTCGCTCGTGGTGCGCCAGAACGCGTTGAGGAGCGCGTCGGCGGCGATGAGCCCGAAGAATGCGACCGTCGCGACGAGGTGCGCCCCCGCGAGGAAGGCCGCCGGCGCCCAGAGCCCGACCGCGAGCACGACGACGAAGACCGCGGCGCCGAGGAGAAGTGAGAACCGTGCGCCTTCGACCTCGCCGGCGCGCGAGAGCACGATCCCGAGGACGACGACACCGGCGAGCACGACGAGGTAGGTCGCCACGCCGTTCGCGACGTCGGGTCGGGACGCCGTCGGCACGCACGGTGCGCGGTCCACATCGAGACCCGCGATCGCGTCGGCGGCGATCACGGTCGGCACGAGTGCGACGAGCGGCGCGAAGATCGCGGCGGCGTCGAGGATCGCCCGTTCGACGCCTCGGCCCGACAGCGCGAGCAGCGCGAGGGATGCCGCGACGAGCGCTCCGACGAACGCATTGCGGGCGGGCGTGTAGTAGTAGTCGCTGATCGAAGTCAGCCAGCCGGACGCCGGCACGGCGAAGAGGATCGCGGCGAACACCACGATCACCGTGCCGCCGATCGCCAGGCGCAGGTAGCCGTGTGTGCGCTGCGTCGAGGTCGACGCCGATGACGATGTCGAGGTCGTGCCGGGGGACGGGACGGAACCGGTCACCGACGCTCCTTCCGGGGGAGTGGACGCGTTCCACGCTAGGACGTGTCGGGGTGGGACCAAAGACCCTATCCCCGTGTTCCGCGAAGGAGCACACTGGCGTCGACGGGACATGAGCGGGACGGTTGCATGGCAGAGCCCCACCGGTCTCATCGGGGCAGCGATGGCTCGGGTCCATCGCCACGGCGGGGCTCTCCCGCCGCCCCGGGCCTGCGCGGCGTAGAGGGGGCTCGCACCGCGCGGGCCCCCTCTACGCGTGGCTGGCGGCGCGCGACGCCCGGCGCGCGCCGCCCGGTGCGCGACGAGACCGGTGCCGCATGGAGCGACACCGGTCTGCGCAGCGAACCTCAGGGACGCGTCAGCGAGACTCCTCGGCCTCCGCGGACTCGAGCTCGGCTTCGAGCGCCTCCTCGATCGCCTCTTCGAACTCGATCTCCGCCTCGACCTCGGCGACGACGGAGAGGGCCGCGGCGACATCCTCGGGCGAGATGCGCCCGTCGGCGATGACCACCCCGCCTGCGCGGCGCGCGGCGGCGGCGAACGGCGCCGCCCACAGGTTCTCGTACACCAGGACACCGGCGACGCTTCCGGGTGACATCGAGGCGGCGAGGTACGCGACGTCCTCCTCGGCGAGCAGGCCCGCGAGACCGGCTTCGATCTCGGTGAGGGGTCCGAGGTCGTCGGTGTCGGAGATCTCGACCGCGTCGAGGCTGCCGTCCGCCTCCTTCACGATCACGATCATGTCGAGCACGCGGATCGTGCCCGCATCCACGAGCCGGACGAGCTCATCGGCGATCTCGCCGGTGAAATTCTGGGTCCCCGCCGGGAACTCCACGATCAGGTAGTCGACGGGGCCATACCCATCGGTGTCGGGCGTTGCGGTGTCGTTCTCTGCGGTGTCGTTCTCTGCGGTCTCGTTCTCGGACATGGGAAGCCTTCCTCTACGTGGGTGAGCCGACCCCGACTCGTCCTTCACGCTAGGCACGCGGCATCCCACGGTCGTCATGCGGTACGGGTGATATCCCCGCGCCCGCACGGATGCCGGCGCGCGCGTATCAGCGGGCGGGTTCCGGGTCTCTTCCGGAGTGGGTCGCACGCGTGCGCCCCATGTCGCGCGGATCGCCGACGCGCTATCTTGTGCTCAACCGGGTGTCATGACCGGGTGTGCTCCACAGGTGCGGTCGCAATGGGGGTGCCGGATGGCCGGAGCAGAGCGGGTGCCGCTCACAGGCGCCGAGATGGACGGCTGGTCCGCGCTGCCGGGCGATCCGACGGGGATCGGCGTGACGGCGGTCGCGGCGGGCATCGATCCGGCGTGGAGCAACGGTCCGTCGCCGGTCGCGGGGGTCGTCGGCTGGGATCCGCCCGCCGTGCCCTTGCCGCCGACCGATCCGACGCTGGAGGCGCGGCTGCGCTTGACGTGGCATCCCGATCAGCCCGCGCGGGCGATGGAGCCGCCGCTCCGCCTCGTGGTGCGCGGACCGGTGCTGCCTCGCGAAGTGATCCCGAGACTCCTGCTCGCCCCGGGCATCGGGTCGGCGTTCGTGCCGGTGAGCCGCGCGCCCGGCGCGCTGCGCCGTCGACCGTGGGCGTGGCCCCTGCGTCTCGGGATCGCGGACGACGAGCTGCGCCGCGAGCTGGACGCCCTGCGCGACAGCGGAATCGTGCCGCCGGCCCTCGTCGACATCAGTGACGTGCGGACCGAACCGGGCGCGGTCGACGTGCTCCTGCTGCGGGACGATCCCGAGTCGGCGTCGCGCTTCGTGAGCGCTCGCCGTCAGGTGGCGAACGCGGTGATCTGCGGAGCCGACACCGGCGCGGCGTGGCCGATCGTCGACGCGCAGCTCGCGCTCGTGCGCGCGGCGTCCGCTGCCGTCCTGACCGCCGTGACCGGGCGCGGGTCGGCCGCCGAGACGGCCCGCAGCCTGCTGCTGCTCGTACGTCATCTCTCGCACGCCCACCCGATCGACGTCGCGCTCACCTCGGCGTTCGATCGCCGCATCCTGATCGCCGCCGAGCCGGAGGCGATCGCGGCGGTGTCTCTGCCGGAGCTGCTGCGGGAACGCGCCGAACGGGCACGCGGCGAGATCCGCGTGCTGTCCAGGATGGCGGCAACCTCGTCGCCTGAGCCCGTGCCGCCGCCGATGCCGCCGGGGGCCGTCCCACCGCCGGCCCCGCCCCCGATGGCGGAGCGGCCCGATTCCGGCGGAGCGCCGATGGAGTCCGCGGGCGTGCCCGAGGCGCCGGAGATGGCGGGCGCAGAACCGCCGCCCGAGATGGGCGGTTTCGAGTCGCCCCTCGAGAGCGTGCTCGACGTCCGGGTCGTCGAAGCGGCGGCGGATGAGATCGCCCACCTGTCCGAAGGGTCGTTCGACCACGAATCGAGCGAGGCTTCGCGCGCGCTCGACGTGCAGGCCACGATCGAGAGCTCACTGGACGCCGCGGTCGCCGCCGAGGCGCCGCGGCTGCTGCAGGCCTACATCGGGGCGGGCGATGCCGCGGTCCGCGACAACGTGCTGCGGGCGGGTGCGAACGCGGTCGACGTGTTCGTCGGTCCGCTCGAAACGCAGGCCCTCCATGCGCTCGCCGTCCCCGACGCCGCGATCGGGTTCGACGACCCGGCGCTCACGTCGGCGCGGTTGACGGTCGTGCTCGCGCCGCTCGTGCCCGAAGGGCCTGCGGTGCGCGCCGAGCTGGACGTGCCGCGTTTCGGGCGCTCGCCCGATGCACGCCTGGAGTGGATGCTGCCCGATCGGGGTCTCGTGCAGGCGCGCCTGATGATCCTGCACCGCAACCGCATCATCCAGACCGCGCGCATCACAGGCCGGGTCGGCTCGGTGGCGCGCGTGACCGATCGCATCGTGCTGTGGGATCAGCTGGGCCGGCTCGACGAGCGGCAGCCGTTCGACCGCACGTTCGTCGTGAACCACGACGCCCGGGGTCGCGCCCGGATGGTCAGTCACGCGGACGGCGCCACCACGATCGAAGCGATGGACGAGATCGACGCGTCGACCGAACGCATCCGCCGGCACCTGATCCGGGCCACGCAGCTGCGCTCCAGGGGCGCGAAGGCGGTCGAGGACACCCGCCGCATCCTGGTGGACGTCGCCGTCGAGGGTCACGACCTCTACGACTTCCTCGCCGACCACCTCGAGCGCTTCGTCGACGCCCGGCGCATCCAGATCGTGACCGCACGGTCGGGGAGGTTCCTTCCGCTCGAGCTCGTCTACCACCGCCCGGCGCCCGATCCCGACGCCGTGATGTGCGCGAACTGGACGGCCGGGAGGGAGTGCGGCGACCACTGCTTCGTCGACGCCGACGATACGTCAGTCGTCTGCCCCTCGGTCTTCTGGGGGATGAGCCGCTTCATCGAGCGGCAGCTCGCCTCGCTGACCGATGCCGACGGCAACGCGTTCCGGGTCTCCGCTTCGCCGACACGCGGCCGGCGAACGCTCAGCGTGTCGCAGGCGCTGCTCGGGGCGAGCCGCAAGGTCCGCACCGCCGACGTCGGCAAGACGGCGGCCTCGCTCGGCCAGGCCCGCACCGCGGCGACCTGGGCGGAATGGGTCTCGCAGCTCACCCGGACCCCGACCGATCTGCTCGTGCTCATGCCGCACACGGACCCGGCGGTCGCGACCCTCGAGATCTCGGGGGTGACGCTGCGGCGGGGCAACATCGAGGCGAAGCACGTGACCGGTGCGCACGATGTGCGTCCCGTCATGGTGCTGCTGGGCTGCGACACCGCGGGCTCCGACGAGGACCCGGCGGGGTACGCGACGCGCTTCATGGCCAAGGGTGCCGCGGTCGTCTTCTCGACGCTCACGATGCTGCTGGCCGGGCACGCCGCGACGATGTCGCAGCAGCTCGCCGCGAAGCTGCACGATCCCGGACGCAAGGCCGCCTCGCTCGGCCAATTCGTGACCGAGTTCCGGCGCGAATCGATGCGTGCGGGCTTCATCAGCGCACTCGCCGTCACCGCGTACGGCGACTCGGACTGGAGGCTGTGAGATGTTCACGATCGAGATGCTCCCCGCTCAGCGTGGCGACGCCCTGTGGATCACGTACGGCACGAAGGATGCCGCGCACCACGTGCTGATCGACGCGGGGCCGGAGAACACGCTCGGCACCCTCGTTCCCGAACTCGAGCGCCGCATCAAAGCGCAGCCCGGCCGCACGAACCGGGTCGAGCTGCTCGTGGTGACCCACATCGACGCCGACCACATCCAGGGTGTCGTCGCGCTCCTGTCGGATCCGAAGCGCGTGCCGCTGTTCCGCGACATCTGGTTCAACGGCTTCCGCCATCACCAGGAGCTCCTCGGCGCGCTCGACGCCGAGCGGCTCAGTGCGGTGCTCGACCAGCATCCCGATCATTGGAACGCCGCGTTCGACGGCCACGCCGTCGTCGTGCCCGACGAAGGTCCGCTCCCGGTGGTCGAACTGCCCGGGGGCCTGCGGCTCACGCTCCTCGCGCCGGACCGCGACGCGATGCTCGACCTCGTGCCGGAGTGGGAGGAGACCTGTCGCAAGGCCGGCATCGCGCCGGGCGGCGGCGCGCCGATCGTGAAGAAGGCGTTCCTGCGCGACGAACTGCTCGGCGGGTTCGATCCCGACCTGCTGGCCTCGACGCGGTTCTCCTCCGACCCGAGCAAGGCCAACGGTGCCGGCATCGCGTTCATCGCGGAGTACGGCGGCAAGCGCGCGCTGCTGCTGGCGGATTCGCCCGTGAAGCTCCTCCTGCGTTCGCTGGATCGGCTGGGTCCGCGGCCCCACCGGTTCGACGTCGTCAAGATCTCGCACCACGGGTCGCGGCGCAACACCAGCATGGAGTTCGCCGAAGCGGTGCAGGCGAAGAAATGGCTGGTCTCGACCGACGGCGCCGTGTTCGGGCATCCCGATCCGGAGTGCCTCGCGCGCATCGTCGTCGGCCAGAAGCGGCCGCCCGAGTTCGCGTTCAACTACGCCACCGACCACATCGCCGACATCGTGGACGCCGCGGGCGATCGGTACAAGGTGCGGCTGCCGCGACGGGTCGGCGATGGATTCCGGGAGGGCATCACCGTCTCGGTCTGAGGCCGGGCTGGTCGTACGCGGGACAGGGTATGTGAGGAAGGAGCGGTCATGGGTCGGAACCTGGTGATGTGCCTCGACGGCACCGCGGGTCAGGTGCGCGGCAAAGGCGATTCGAACAGCGTGCGCCTCTACGAGCTGCTCGATTTCAGCGATGAGACGGCTCAGCTGGCGTATTACGACCCCGGGGTCGGCACGTTCTCGTCACCGGGTGCGTGGACCCCGTTCGCCCGATGGTTCTCGCGGATGGGCGGACTCATCTGGGGGGCGGGACTGCGCGAGAACCTGGGGGATGCGTACCTCTGGCTCATGCGCACGTGGCAGCCCGGCGACCGCATCTACGTGTTCGGGTTCAGCCGTGGGGCGTTCACCGCGCGCGCCCTCACCGGAATGCTGCGCCTGATCGGGCTCATGCGCCCCGGGTCGGAGAACCAGCTGCAGTATGCGATCGCGCAGTATGCGCGCCGGGGCGGTGAGAAGGCGATCGCCTGGGACGAGATCCACCGCTTCTCGGGGCTGTTCGCGCGGCAGATCGACGGCCGGAGCACGATCCCGGTCGAGTTCCTCGGCGTGTGGGACACCGTGAAGGCGATGGGTCTGATCCGGACGGCGCCGAAGTGGCCCTACACCCGGACGACCCCCAACGCTCTGCGCATCCGTCACGCCGTCTCGATCGACGAGCGGCGCCGGCCCTTCCGCGAATACCTGAGCGATGTCGAGAAGCCCGAGCGGCTCGAGGAGGTGTGGTTCGCCGGCGTGCACTCCGACGTCGGCGGCACGTACCCCGATGATCCGCGGCTGTCGACGATCGCGCTGAAGTGGATGCTGGACGGCGCGGTCGCCGCCGGCCTCCGGGTCGACGAGAAGGCCGTGCGGCGCGCGTTCGAGAACGTGTCGCAGGCGGATGCCGCCGCGACCGCTCACCGCAACGGGTGGGTGTGGTCGCTGCTGGTGCCGCGCACACGGCCGGTGCCGCGCGGGGCGGCCGTGCACGCGAGCGTGCGCGACCGGATGGACGCGCTGCCGGACTACGCGCCCCGGCTCACCGACGTCCGCTGGGCGGACGACGGCTGGGCGTCTTCCCGGCCCGTGTGACGCGAGGGCCGGAGGATCATCCGAAGGTCGGAGGATCACGGCGGAATCCTCCGACCGGCGCCCGTTCCTCCGACTGAGGTCTGCGGGTCAGGCGGGGATCGTCGCGGTGTCGATCACGAAGCGGTAGCGCACGTCTCCGCGCACCACGCGGTCGTACGCCTCGGTGACCTCGTCGGCGCCGATCGTCTCGATGACCGAGGCGATGCCGTGCTCGGCGCAGAAGTCGAGCATCTCCTGCGTCTCGCGGATGCCGCCGATGTTCGACCCGGCCAGCGAGCGGCGCCCGCCCACGAGCGAGAACACGCGGAAGGTCTGCGCGTTCTCGGGCAGGCCGACGAACACGAGCGACCCGTTCAGACGGAGGGTCGACAGGTAGCGGTCGACCGGGATGTCGGCCGAGACCGTGTTGATGATGAGGTCGAAGCGGTTGCGCAGTTCCTTGAGCGCCGCAGGATCTTCCGTCGCCACGTACTCGTCCGCTCCGAGGGCGAGCCCCTCGTCCTTCTTCGCGAGTGTGCGCGAGAGTACGGTCACGTGCGCGCCCATCGCATGTGCGATCTGCACCGCCATATGGCCGAGGCCCCCCATGCCGATGACGGCCACACGCTGGCCCGGCCCCGCGCCCCAGTGGCGCAGCGGGGAGTACGTCGTGATGCCTGCGCACAGCAGGGGCGCGGCGGCATCGAGCGGGATGCCCTCGGGGATGCGCAGCACGTAGTTCTCGTCCGCGACGATCTGCGTGCTGTATCCGCCGTAGGTCTCGCTTCCGTCGTACTGGCGGCCGTTGTAGGTCGCGACGTTGCCCTTGAGGCAGAACTGCTCCTCGCCGGCGAGGCAGTTCTCGCACTCGCGGCACGAGTCGACGAAGCATCCGATGCCGACGCGATCGCCGACGGCGTGCTTCGTGACGTCGGAGCCGACCTCGCGCACGATGCCGGCGATCTCGTGGCCGGGGACCATCGGGAAGATCGCGCGGCCCCACTCCTCGCGCGCCTGGTGGATGTCGGAGTGGCAGATGCCGGCATAGGCGATGTCGATCAGCACGTCGTGCGGACCGACGTCGCGGCGCTCGACGGTGCCGCGCTCGAAGGCCTGGCCGGCGGTGTGGACGAGAAGCGCGGGGGTCGTGATGGGCATCCCTTCATTCTCCCAGAACGTACGCTGGAGGGATGCCGTCCGCCCCCGCTCCCGTCACCGTCATCGTGCCCTGGCGCCCGGCCCCGTCGCGGGTGCCGGCGTTCGAGTTCGTGGTCGATTGGTACGCCCGCCTCCTGCCCGAGTTTCGGGTGCAGACGATCGACACGGACGACGACGTCTTCGTGCTCGCGGCCTGCCGCAACCGCGGCATCGCCGCCCACGATCCCGACGAGGTCGTCGTGGTGTGCGACGCCGACACGCTGCCGCAGCCGGAACCGCTGCGGGCTGCGGTCGCGGCGGCGCGCACGAGCGGTCTCGTGCACCTGCCGTACACGGAGTACCGGTGGCTGGGCCGCGAGGGCGACGCGCAGATCCGCGCGGGCGTGGCGCCCGAGGACTGCGATCACGAGTTGGTGATCGGTGCGTGCTCGGGCGTGTACGTCACGACGCCGCGCACGTGGGAGCGCCACGGCGGTCAGGACGAGCGCTTCCGCGGGTGGGGCTTCGAGGACGCCGCGTGGAACCTCGCCCACCAGGCGCTGCTCGGTGCGCCGCCGGTGCGCCACGAGGGGCATGTCTACGCGCTGCACCACGCGGCCGAAGTGCGCGCGGGTGCGCGCTACGAGGCCAACGCCGCGCTGATGGAGCGCTATCGCGAGGCGGAGGGCGACCGGGACGCGATGGCTCAGCTCGTCGCCGGCTCGCGGGCGGTCAGCAGCTCGTAGGCGATCTGCGGCCCGGGCCGCAGCGTCTGCTCCTGCGCGATCCGGGCGAGCACCGGCGACCCCGACAGCTCGCGTACCGCGGTGAGGGCGGCCGAGAGGTCGTCGACGTCGGCGCTGTTCGGGTCGAGCGCCGCCCCGAGCCCCGTGCGCTCGATCGCCGCGGCGCCGGCGAACTGGTCGGTCGAGAACGGCAGCACGAGCAGCGGCACGCCCTGCCCGATCGCCTCGGTGACGGAGTTGTTGCCGCCGTGGGTGACCGCGAGCGTCGCCGCGGAGAGCAGCCGCACCTGCGGCAGGTAGTCCCGCACGAGCCACCCGTCGGGGATCTCGCCCAGTTCGGCCGCCGGCGTCGATCCGGTGGCGATCGCGGCCGGCATCCCGATCTCGGCCAGGGCCTCCGCGACGCGACGCAGCACATCGCCCCGCACAGAGAGGAAGCTGCCGAAGCTCACGTACGCGAACTCGGGGGTCGACGACATCCATGCCTCGACGTCGTCGTCGACGGCCTCGACGCGTCGGGTGGAGCCGAGGAAGGCGTGCGGGGGGAGTGCCCGGCCGTCGCCGTCCGCGAGCTGCGCCGGGTAGTTGTAGAGCACGAGGTCGCCGTGCTCGGCGAACGCGTCGGCGGTGCCGGGTGCGGACGGGTCCAGCGCGCTCGCCGTGCGGTTCCACTCGGCGGTGAAGCGTGCCGACACCTCGTCGCACAGTGCCCGCAGCTCGCTGAGCTCCTCGGCGGCGGGGGTGAAGGCGGAGGGCCAGAACGGCGGGCACCCGTACACCTCGCCCGCGACGGGCAGCGCCGTCGGATGCCCCAGCACGACGTCGGCGTAGGGGATGCCGGCGGTCTGGAGCGCGAGCCGCGCGCTGAAGGCCAGATGGTCGACGATGATCACGTCGGGCCGGACGGCCTCGACCGCGGCCAGGGTGCGCCGGCCGGCATCCACCGGGTTCCACATGAGGTCGGTGAGACGCTCCTGCGCCTGATAACGCAGGGTCGGGACCATGCCGCGGCGGGTCGCGTCGAAGAACCCGCGCAGCGAGTCGGACTCCTCTTCGGGCTGGTCCTCGGCGCGGATCACCCGGGCGTTGCTGCCCCGGCCGAGTGGCAGGTCGTGCCGCTCGAGGCCGAACTCCCGGACGATCGGATCGGTCGCGGGACCCGTCGCGACGACCACGCGCTCACCGGCATCGCGCCAGGCGGTCGCGAGGGTCGCGAGGGGCAGGAGGTGCGAGGCGTAGTCGGGGCTGATGACCAGCAGCGTCATGGGGAGGGGTCCTCGGGTTGGGTGCTACAGGGCGGCGGGGTTCATCGCGCTCGCAGCGCGCAGGAGTTCTTCCTCGTCGGCCGCGACGCCGCGGTACACCGGTCCGAGCGCGGTGGCCATCGACTGGATCGTGAAGCTCGTGCGCACCATGTCGTGGGCGGCCTCGGCGCGCTCGGCGTCGGGACCGGCGGCGGCATCGAGCGCCGTGGCGACACCTGCTTCGAGCCGCGCGGCATCCCACGTCTGGGTGAGCACGCCGGTCACGCCGTCCTGCACATACGTCGCCGGACCGCCGCCGTCGGGAGCGACGACCATGAGCCCGGTCGCCATCGCCTCGAGGAGCGCGATGCCGAACTCCTCCTTGACGCTCGCGCACACGTACACGCCCCCGGGTGCCGACAGCCCCGGCAGACCGAACCGCGCGGCGGCGAGCCAGAGCGCCGCCACCCCGTTCGGGCGGTGACCGGCCAGGATCAGGCCGGCACTGCTCCGCTCGCCCAGGGGCACGGCGGCGTCGATGCGCTCGAGCTGCTCGCGCTCGTCGAGGGACGGGTGCTCGAGGTCGCCGCCCACGATCAGCAGGTTGGCGCGGTCGCGGAGCGGCCCGTGCGCCCAGGCCTCGACAAGCGTCGCCATGCCCTTCACGCGGTGCATACGACCGAGCGAGACGATGAGCGGCAGGTGCCGGCGCTCCTCTGCGAGGTCTTCGACCAGGCGGCGCAGGTCGGCGATCGCCTCCGGCATCGGGGCGGTATCTGCGCCGTCGGCGGCCCGCGCGTGTGCCTGTGCGGTCGCCACGGCGCGGTCGACGACATCGAGATCGACGCCCTCGGCCACGATCGTGTGGCGCTCGGGGTGCGACGACAGGTCGATGCCGACGAGCTGGCTCATGTCGCGCTGCAGCTCGGGCCGGGGGAAGAGCACGGTGTGCGCGGCGTTCGACGCGAGGCTCTGCACGAGGCGGATGCGGAACCAGAAGTGCTCGCGCAGATCCGTCTCCCCGAAGTCCGACCGGGTCAGGGCGCCTGACCGGTCGAGCGAGCGGACGACGCCGTGCGGGTCGGGTGCGACGGTGAACACCGTCGGGATGCCGAGCTCGCGTGCCACGTCTGCGGCGGCGAGGCTGCCCACATCGGCCATGCGCAAGTGGAGCAGATCGACGGGTCCGGCCGCGCGGAGGATGCGGCGGATGCCGCGGCGGGCCGCGACGCGCAGGGGCCACGCCGCCGCCGAAGGAACGGGGGCGGGCAGCAGCGGCACGCGGCCGTAGACGTGGCCGGTGGTGGTCGCGCCGATCTCGAGCAGATCCTCGGCCGCCTGCGCGACCGGTCCGCGTGACAGCGTGATGACGCGCTCGACGCCCGTGGTCGGGTCGGCCACGAGCGCGTCGCCGAGGCGCACGAGAAGAGTGGCGATGCCGCCGTTGTCGCCGGCGCCGACCGCCGCGAGCGACGGGTCGATGTCGGCGTGGAGGAACAGTTGGCCGATCGTGAGACCCTCGGTCCGCGCGACCCGGGTGCCGGGCACCGCGTCGAGGTCGATGAGTGCGAGGCGGGCCACCTCGGCGACGCGTCCGTCTCCGCTCACGAGGTCTTCGAGCGCATCGACGACGCCGGTGACGCCGCGGCGCTGCCCCAGAGCGGCGATCGCGGCGACGCGCACCTCGTCGTGCTCGAGCTCGTCGCGGGCGACCTCGAGCAGCAGGCGCGTGGCGATCGCGGGTCGCACGAGGCCGAGCGTCTCGACGAGCCGCCCCCGCGCACCGATGTCGCGCGTCGCCTGCAGAGCCGTCTCGAGGCTCACCGCGAGCGGATCCGCGACGGCGGACGACCACTTCTCGAGGGTGCGCTGGGCCAGCATCCCGGTGAATCCGCCCGCGGCGACCTGGCCGATCAGCCGGCCCATCGCGTCGAGCCGGGGGAGGACGGAGGCGAGCGCCCATGCCGCGTGCTCGCGGATGTGCGCGCGGTCATCCGACAGCAGCGAGGTCAGCATCCGGCCCGCCTGCTCGTCGTAGATCTCGGCGATCGCGTGCACCGCGGCGATCGCGGCGACGTCATCATCGCCGGTCAGGGCGGTCGAGAGCACGCGGAGCGTGCGCAGGCCGGGGTCGCGCCCGGCCTCGAACGCGAGGTCGTCCGCCAGACGAATGGCTTCGACGATTCCGGGGGCGTCACGCACCGCATCCAGCGCTGTCTGCACGCCCATCGGCATCCCCTTGTCCATCACCGCGGTTGCCGGTGTGGTCACCGGCACGAGAAGTAGCCGCAGGAGCGCGGCGTTCGAATCGTAGCCCGCCGAGAGGGGCCCGAGGGTGGGCTAGCGTGAACGGGTTCATCCCAATATCCTGAGGGGCTTTTCATGCGGGTTGTCGCGCTCGGCGACGTCGGTGTGGTCGACGACATGATGCACATCGGCGATGAGGCGATGTTCCACGCCGCGCGCGATGAGCTGGCTGCGCGCGATGCGAGCCTGATCGCGGTGTCGTCCGCGCCCTCCGAGACGGCGGAGCGCTACGGCGTCGAGGCCGTGCCGCGGATCCGCTTCGACGGCCTCGATCGCGAGTCCTCCGAAGCGCGACGTGATGCCGTCCTCGCGCTCGCCGAGGGCCGCGACGCGCTCGCGCCCGACGACAGCGCCCGGGCCGTCGTGGACGCGGTCGCCCGCGCGGAGGGTGTGCTGATCGCCGGCGGCGGCAACCTCGCCTCGACGTGGCCGCTGCACGTGTACGAGCGGGCGGCGCTCGCCGGCGTCGCGGCGCGGCTGGGCAAACCCGTCGTCGTGAGCGGCCAGACGCTCGGCCCCGACCTGCGCGGGCGCGACCGCGAGCTCGTCGCGGACCTGCTCGAGCGTGCGGCGCTCGCCGGCGTGCGGGAGGCGACCTCGCAGCGCCTGGCTGCGGACCTGGGTGTCACGGCGCGCCTCGGCGTGGACGACGCGTCGTTCGTCGGGCTGCCGCTCGGTGCAGCGGCGGCGGGGGTCGTCGCCGACGCTGTGAAGGCCCGCGAGGGCGTGCTCGTCAGCCTGTCGCTCTCGCTCGGTCGCGCCTCCCGCCCCGAGACCGTCGCGCGCATCGCGGCCCTGGTCGACGCCGCGGCCGATCTCACCGGCGGACCGGTGCGTTTCCACGCGCACTTCGGCCCGCTCACGGGGGCCGATCCCCGCGGCGACGCCGTGCTGCATGACGCGGTGCGGGCGTCCATGCGCACCGCTTCGAGCGTCGTGCCGACCGGAGACGTGCCGGCCGCGGCATCCCTCGCCCGTTCCTCCGCCCTGCTCATCACCGGCCGCTACCACCCCGCGGTCTTCGCCGCCCCGGCCGGCGTGCCGGTGCTCGGGCTCGTGACCGACGACTACACGGCGGTCAAGCAGCGCGGCGCACTCGCGCACTGGGGCCAGGAGGCCACGGTGCCGATCGCGGAGGCCGACACCGCCGGCATCCCGCGCCTGCGCGAGCTGTGGGGCGGAAGAGACGCGGTCGTCGCCGCGGCCCGTGAGCGGTTCCCCCGGCACCGCGCCGACGCGGACGCGTGGTGGGATGCCGTCGCCGGCGTCTTCGCCTGAGCGGCACGGCCTGCGGAGGTGGCGGTTGCGGTCGGCTCGCGGGGCGTGAAGCGGCAGAACCTGTCACTTCGAGTCTCTGGGCGATGACAGCCCGTCCGCCGATGTGGCGGTTGTGGTCGGGTCGCGGGGCTTGAGGCGGCAGAACCTGCCACCCCGAGAGGCTTCTTCAGCCGCGCGGCGGTTGTCAAGGCCCTGCTCCCGTGAGGAGGTGGCCCGTACCGTCGGACCCATGGCAACCACGCAGAAGTCCCCGTCCACCGCCCGTTCCTCGAAGCGCTCCGCGCCGGGCGGCGCCGGGGCGAAGACCACCCGTCGTCAGAACGCCGAGAAGGGGTTCGTCGCGTCGAAGGAGCTGGGCGAGAACATGCAGGCCGTGCTCGTCGACCTCGTCGAGCTCGCGGGGCAGGGCAAGCAGGCGCACTGGAACGTCGTGGGCCGCAACTTCCGCGACACGCACCGCATCCTCGACGAGATCATCGAGTCCGCGCGCGAGTTCAGCGACACGGTCGCCGAGCGCATGCGCGCGCTGCACGCCGTGCCGGACGGCCGCAGCGACACGGTGGCGGCGACCACGACCCTGCCGGAGTACCCGCAGGGCGAGATCGACACCGCAGAGACCGTCGACCTCATCACGGTGCGCCTCGAGAACACCGTCGGCACGATCCGCAACGTGCACGACGACGTCGACGACGAGGACCCGACGAGCGCCGACATCCTGCACGCGATCATCGAGAAGCTCGAGCAGTACGCCTGGATGGTGAGCGCGGAGAACCGCAAGCCCTCCGCCGCGCGGTGAAAGCACGGGGAGATTCCGGGGGTATCGGCTGCCACAAGGGCTGCCGGTGCCGATTTCTCCCCGCGGTTTCACGCAGGCCGCGCTCCTGAACCGGGTGCCGCGCTCCCGAACCGCGCCGCGCTCTGCTCAAACAGGTCTCACCCTTCGGGTACCGGCTCTCTCGGGCCGGTACCCTCGGAGGAGTTCCGACCGGAGGGTGATCGTGGGCGAAGAGAAGCTTCCTGCTCTCGTGGTGATGGGCGTGTCCGGAGCCGGGAAGTCCACGGTCGCGGCGGCCGTCGCCGCCCGGGCCGGGGCTCTCTTCCTCGACGCCGACGACTTCCACCCGGCATCCAACACCGCGAAGATGGCGGCCGGAACGCCGCTCACCGACGATGACCGCTGGCCGTGGCTCGCGGCGGTGGGCGACGAGATCGCTCGTCGCACGGCCGCGGGCGACACCGTGGTCATGGCGTGCTCGGCCCTCAAGCGCTCGTACCGCCAGGTGCTGCAAGAGCGCGGCGGCGACGTGTGCTTCGCGCTCCTGGACGGCACTCCCGAACTCCTCGCCGAGCGCATCGGCGCACGCGCGAACCACTTCATGCCCGCGACGCTGCTGGGTTCGCAGCTGACGGCGCTCGAGCGGCTGCAGCCCGATGAGCCCGGCTTCGTCGTCGACGTCGCGCAGACGCCCGATCAGGTGGCGGATGCCGTGGTCGCGTGCTGGCAGGACGTCGCGCAGCTCGCCGCCCGTCGCGCGCGCGGAGACTGATCGACCCCGGTGGACCTCGAATCCGTCGACCCCTCGCTGCGTGCGGCGACGCGCCGCGTACCCGCACTCCGTCTCGAGAACGGCCTGGTGCGCCGCCTGATCGCGACGGGCATGCGGCTCACCCCGGGGCGGCGGGTCGACGGCGTCGAGCGCCGCACCGTGCGCGAGGGCGATCTGCGCCTCCGGATCTACACGCCCGACAACGCCGACGGCGGCGGACTGCTGTGGATCCACGGCGGCGGGCTGGTGCTCGGGGCCGCGAAGATGGACGACCGCTTCTGCGGCGAAACCGCCCGGCGGACCGGCACGACGATCATCTCCGTGGACTACCGGCTCGCACCGAAACACCCGTTCCCCGCGGCGCTCGAGGACTGCCACACCGCGTGGCGGTGGCTGGATGCCCATTCCGGCGGGCTCGGCATCGATGTGAGCCGCGTCGTCATCGGCGGTCAGAGCGCCGGCGGAGGGCTCGCGGCGTGCCTCGTGCAGCGCCTGCACGACGAAGGAGCGCAGGTCACGGCCCAGTGGCTGTTCTGCCCGATGCTCGACGATCGGACGGCCGCCGATCGCGCGCTCGACGCCACCCGGCACTTCGTGTGGGACAACCGGGCGAACCTCGTCGGCTGGTCGTCGTATCTGGGTGCGGCGCCGGGCGCGGCATCCGTCCCCGCCTACGCCGTGGCCGCGCGACGGGAGGATCTGTCCGGACTGCCGCCGGCGTGGATCTACACATCCGACATCGAGCTCTTCCACGACGAGGACGTCGCGTACGCGCGGCGGCTGCGGGAAGCGGGTGTCGAGGTCGCGCTCGAGGTCGTACACGGCGCCCCGCACGGCTTCGAGTCGTGGGCGACCGACGCGCCGCTCGCGCAGGACCTGCTCGCCGAGGCGCGGGCCTGGCTCGCGGGGCGGCTGTCGGTGCGATCAGCCTGAGCGCATCTCGCGTACTGCGGGGATCCACGATTCGGAGGAGAATCCGCGGGGATTCCTCCTCAAGAACGTCGATCCCCTCGGATGCCGCGCCCCGCGCGCCTGACCTCGCTACACGTGGTCGCGCCAGGAGTGCCGCGGGGCGAAGCCGAGGAGGCGCCGGGCCTTGTCGATCGACAGCAGCGTGTCGTGCTCGCCGAGGTCCGCGGTCGTCGGCACGTCGGGGAAGACCTCGGCGATCAGCTCGTGGTTCGGCCGCGACATCACGGTGTCGGCGGCGGCGATGATGAAGTTCTCGAATCCCGGCGGGGCGACCGCGAGCGCGCGCTCGATCGCCTGCGCGCCGTCGCGGGCGTCGATGTAGCCCCACAGGTTCCACTTGCGCAGCAGCGGATCGGCGTCGAACGACGGGAACTCCGCGTAGTCCTCCGGCACCATGACGTTCGAGAAGCGCAGCGCGGTGACTGAGAGGTCGGGGTGCCAGCGCACGAGCTCGCGCGCGAGCTGCTCCTCGAGCACCTTCACGATCGAGTAGACGCTCTCCGGGCGGGCCGTGTACTCCTCGTCGACCGGGATGTACGGCGGCGGCACGTCGAACGGCAGACCCAGCACCGTCTCGCTCGACGCGTAGACGATGCGTCGGATGCCGAGCCGCACGGCCGCCCAGAACACGTTGAACGTGCTCGTCATGTTGTTGTGGAACGTCGCGACGTCGGTGCGCAGCCCCGGAGCGGGCACCGCAGCCAGGTGCACGACCGCGTCATATCCGTCCGAGCGGTCGATGCCGCCGAGGGCGTCGATCACCTGGCCGTAGTCCGTCAGGTCGACCTGCACGAAGCCGTCCTCCCGCGCGCCGACGATGTCGAGTGCGGTGACGTCGTGGCCGGCATCCCGGAGTTCGCGGAGGACGACGGAGCCGAGTTTGCCGGTCGAGCCGGTGAGTGCGATGCGCATGTCTTCAGCCTGTCACGCGACCGTGGCGTTCTCAGCCGCTTGACATCCCCGGTGCCCCGGTGGAGCGGCGCACGATCAAATGGGTCGGGAGGGGCGTATCCTCCGTGACGCTGTCGGGTTCTTCCACGGCGAGCAGCACCTTCTGCATGATGAGCTCGCCGAGCGCCGCGAAGTCCTGACGGACGGTCGTCAGCGGAGGATAGAGGTAGGCCGCCTCCGGGACGTCGTCGAAGCCCACGACGCTGACGTCCTCCGGCACGCGCAGGCCTCGCTCGCGCAGGGCGGAGAGCAGACCGATCGCCATGTGGTCGTTCGCCGCGAAGATCGCGGTGCCCGGTTCGATCTCGAGTTCGCCGCCGATCCGGTGACCGCTCGCGGCGGACCAGTCGCCGTACTGCGGCTCGACGATCTCGAGCCGCCGCGCCGCGAGCTCATCGCGCCACCCGCGCACGCGCTCGAGGGCATCCGGCGCCCGGCTCGAGCCGGCCGCGTGCAGGATGCGGGTGTGCCCGAGCTCGGCGAGGTGGCGGACGGCGGCGCGGGCGCCACGGTACTGGTCGATCGAGACGATGAGCGGACTGCGGCGTCCCGTCGAGGCGGCGGCGACCACCGGGATGCTGAGGTCCAGGCCGCGCACCACCTCGAGGACGCCCACGTCGACCACGATGAGGACGATCGCGTCCACGCGCTGCCGGAGCAGGCCTTCGATCACCCCGCGCACGCCGTCGGGATCGGGATCCAGCGCGCTCACCGTCTCGACGTTGTAGCGCTCCGCGCGGGCGGCGAAGTTGAAGCTCATCGCGATCGACGTCGGCCCGTAGTCGGAGACGCCGGGGGCGACGAGCCCGATCGTGCGGGTGCGACGCGTCACGAGGGCGCGCGCGGCGGGGGAGGGGCTGTAGCGCAGCTGCGCGATCGCGTGTTCGACGCGCTCGCGCGTCGCGGGGCGCACGTTGGGCAGATCGTTCAGGACGCGCGACACCGTCTGATGCGACACGCCCGCGAGCCGCGCCACGTCGAAGATGTTCGCCGCGCGGGCCGATTTGTCCTCCGTCACGCGTCCGCACCGCCCGTCGGCGGTGTCGTCGCGAGCGGGGTGGCATCTCCGAGGTCGTCGGGCTGGGCCACGAGGGCCATGAGCGAGTCGACCGTGAGCTCATCGGACGACAGCGTCTCGACGACACGGCCCGCGCGCAGCACCGCGACACGGTCGGCCACCCGGAGCACCTCCTCGAGCTCGGCCGAGATGAACATGACCGACAGTCCGTTGTCGGCGAGCTCGCCGACGAGGTTCTGGATCTCGACCTTCGCCCCGACGTCGATCCCACGGGTGGGCTCGTCGAGCACGATCACCCGCGGCGACAGCGCGAGCAGACGGGCGAGAAGGACCTTCTGCTGATTGCCGCCCGAGAGCGTGCCCGCGGGTCGATCGGGATCAGCCGGACGGATGTCGAGCGCTTCGATCCAGCTCAACGCCAGTTCGCGTCGGCGCTGCGGTCGCATGCGACGCAGGATGCCGCGCTCGGCCTGCAGCGCGAGCGTGATGTTCTCCTGCACGCTCAGTTCGCTGATGATGCCCTCGCTGCGCCGGTTCTCCGACGAGTAGACGACGCCGAGCGAAATGGCCTTGCGCGGCCCGTTGAGGTCGGCCGGCTCTCCGCTGATCGTGATGATGCCGGCATCCACCCTGTCCACGCCCGACACGGCGCGGGCGAGCTCGGTGCGACCGGAGCCGAGCAGGCCCGCAAGTCCGAGGACTTCCCCTTCGGCGAGCTCGACGTCCGCATCGGCGATGCCCGGCCGGCGGGTGATCCCCGCGCCCCGGATCGTCGGCGTCGCGTCCGGCGAGGTCGCCTCGACCCGCTCGCGTGTGCCGAGCTCGGACGCGCTGCGACCGAGCATCTTCTGCACCAGGTCGATCCGCAGGAGCTCCGACGGCAGATACTCGCCGACGAGCCGGCCGCCCCGCAGCACCGTGATGCGGTCGCAGATCTCGTACACCTGCTCGAGGAAGTGCGACACGAACAGGATCGCGACCCCCCGCTGCGTGAGCTCCCGCATGACCCGGAAGAGCTCGGCCACCTCGTCGACGTCGAGGCTCGACGTGGGTTCGTCGAGCACGAGCACGCGCACATCGGTCGAGATCGCGCGGGCGATCGCGACGAGCTGCTGGACCGCGAGCGAGTGGGTGCCGAGGATGGATGCCGGATCGAGGTCCAGCCCGAGTTCGCCGAGCACTTCGCGGGCCCGGGCGCGCATCGCGGGCCAGTCGATCAGGCCGAAACGGCGGGGCTCGCGGCCGAGGCAGATGTTCTCGGCGACCGTGAGGTTGGGCAGGAGGTCGATCTCCTGGTACACCGTGTTGATGCCGGCGAGTTGCGCGTCGTGCGGCGTGCGGAATCTCCTCGTGCGGCCGTCCAGCGTCAGGACGCCCTCGTCGAGCGGGATCGCGCCGGTGACCGCCTTGATCAGCGTCGACTTGCCCGCCCCGTTCTCGCCCATGAGCGAGTGCACCTCGCCGGGGAACATGCGGAAGTCGACATCGTCGATCGCGGCATCCGCACCGAAGCGCACCGTCGCCCCGGACAGCTGCAGCAGCGGCCGCGCGTCGTCCATGAGGCCATTATCCCGGCGTCGGGGTGCGCGACCGCTTTGCGTGGACGTGATGAGACCTTTCCGCCGCGGCGCTATCGTCGCCGTTGCGAACGCGCGACGATCACCCGTTGCACCACGATGAACAGCAGCAGCAGAGCGCCGATGATGATCTGGGTCCACGCCTGCTCGGCCCCCATGAACGAGATCACCTTCTTGATCGTTCCGTACACGAGGACGCCCACGAGGGACCCCAGCACGTAGCCGGTACCGCCCGTGAGCAGCGTCCCGCCGATCACCACGGCGGCGATCGCGTCGAGCTCCGTACCGATGCCGTTGCGCGGGTAGCCCGCGCCCGAGTACGCGGTGAGCAGCAGGCCCGCCAGGCCGCCGCAGACGCCGCTGATGACGTAGACGGCGACTTTCGTGCGCGCGACGTTCAGGCCCATCAGCCGGGCGGACTGCTCGCCGCCGCCGATCGCGTAGACCGTGCGGCCGAAGCGGGTCCACAGCAGCACGCAGGCGCCGATCGCGACGACCAAAAGGGCGATGATGCCGGTCGGGGTGATGTACCACCCGCCGACGCTGAATCGCGTGCGCTGCAGCCACAGGACCGCGGGATCCTCCACGCGGATCGACGACAGGCTGACCACGAAGGCCAGGCCGCGCGCGAGGAAGAGGCCGGCGAGTGAAGCGATGAAGGGCTGCACGTCGAAGTAGTGGACGAGCACCCCGATCAGCAAGCCGATCAGCGCGCCTGAGAGCAGCATCGTCGGGATCACGATGACGGCGGGCAGTCCCTGGGCGAGCAGACTCGCACCGAGGATGCCGGTGAAGGCCATGACGGAGCCGACCGACAGGTCGATACCGCCGGTGAGGATCACGAACGTGAGTCCGACCGCGAGCACGACGAGGTAGGCGTTGTCCAAGAGGAGCGCGGAGAGGTTGCCCGGACTCAGGAAGCGCGGGAACCGGGCCTGTGCGCCGATGAGCAGCACGATGAGGATCGCGACGGCGGCGAAGGTCGGCATGAGCGACGCGCGACGACTCAGGAACGTCGCGTAACGCGAGGTCACGGTCGGGCGGGGCGGGGCGAGTTCGAGACTCCGGGTCATGACGCCACCTTCACTCGGGAGTCGGTATCGGATCCGCGGCGTTCGCGTGCGGTGCGCATCGCGCCCCGCGCCCAGCGGTGCAGCCGCGGAGACTGGACCAGGACGACCACGACGACGACGACGGCGAAGAACACGGGACTCTGCGCCGACGGGACGCCGAGGAACAGGATCGTCGCCTCGAGCGTCTGGATCGTGAGGACCCCGATCACGGTGCCGGCGATCGTGAACTTGCCCCCCATGAGCGACGTGCCGCCGAGCACGACCGCGAGGATCGCGTACAGCTCGATGAACAGGCCCGCCGCGTTCGCGTCGGCCGCGCGGATGTTGGAGCTGTAGATGATGCCGGCGATCCCGGCCAGGAGCCCGCTCGCCGCGTAGGCGCTGAAAACGATGCCCCGGGCGCGCACTCCCGCCAACCGGCTGGCCTCGGGGTTGATCCCGACAGCCTCCGTCAGCACACCGAGCGCCGTCCGGCGTTCGACGAGGGCGATGATCGCGATCGCGGCGATCGAGATCAGCAGCGCGAACGGGAGGCCGATGAGGTAGCCGGTCGCGATGAACTCGTACGGCGGACTGTTCACCGTCGTGATGAACCCCTGGGTGATGAGCAGCGCGACACCGCGGCCGGCGAGCATCAGCACGAGCGTGGCGATGATGGGCTGGATGCCGACCACGGCGACGAGGAACCCGTTCCACACCCCGAGCACGAGGGCGACCGTGATCGCCACGACGAGGGCGACCAGTACGGTGCCGAGGCTGCCCGGCTCGGGGGAGGCGTCGATGATCGTGAGGGCGACGGCACCGGAGACCGCCATGATCGCGCCCACCGACAGGTCGATGCCGCGGGTGGCGATCACGATCGTCATCCCGAGCGCCACGAGCATGAGGGGTGCGCTGTTGCGGAGGATGTCGACGAGCGCGCCGTAGAGCTCGCCGTTGCGCACCGTCACCAGGATGAACTGCGGTCGCGCGATCGTGTTGACCGCGATGAGCGTCAGCAGTGCGACGACGGGCCAGAACAGCCGGTGCTTCACGATCGTCTTCATGCGACGCTCTCTTCCCTCTGGTCGGCGATGTAGGCGATGAGGTCGTCGATCGTGACGCCGCTCGAGTCCAGCTCACCGATCTTGCGACGGTCGCGCATCACGACGACCCGCTGCGCGAGGCGCAGCACTTCTTCCAGCTCCGACGAGATGAACACGACCGACAGGCCGTCGGCGCTGAGCTCGGCGACCTTGCGCTGGATGTCGGCCTTCGCGCCGACGTCGATGCCGCGCGTGGGCTCGTCGAGCACGATGAGCTCGGGGGCGGTCGCGAGCCACCGGGCCAGCAGCACCTTCTGCTGGTTGCCGCCCGACAGGTTGCCCGCGAGCATCCCGGGGTCGGCCGGCCGCACTCCGAGCGCCGTCATGTACTCCGCCACGACGGCATCCGCTTCGGCCCGGCCGATCTTGCGCAGGGCCCCCCTGCGGGCCTGGATGCCGAGGATGATGTTCTCGGCCACGGTCAGATCGGCGATGATGCCCTCCGCCCGCCGGTTCTCGGAGGAGAAGGCGATGCGGTTCTCGATCGCCTGCCGCGGAGAGGAGTGCTTCGCGGGGCGGCCGTTCACCTCGATCTGGCCGGACTCGGGGCGGTCGGCGCCGTACAGCAGACGTACGAGCTCGGTGCGGCCCGAGCCGAGCAGGCCGGCGATGCCGACGACCTCTCCCTCGTACACGTCGAGGTCGGCAGGATCGAGCACGCCGCGGCGTCCGAGGCCGGTCGCCCGCAGCACCGGGGTGCCCGATCGGTCGATCGCACGGTCGGCGACCGACGCGAGGGCGGCGAGCTCGTCGAGCTCACGGCCGATCATCCGGGTGACGAGTTCGCCGCGGGGCAGATCCGCGGCGAGGTACTCGCCCACGAGTCGGCCGTTGCGCAGCACCGTGATGCGGTCGGAGAGCTCGTAGATCTGATCCAGGAAGTGGCTCACGAAGAGGATCGCCACGCCTCGTGCGCGGAGGTCGCGGATGACGGCGAACAGCTGCTCGACCTCGCCGCGGTCCAGGCTCGAGGTCGGCTCATCGAGGATGAGGACCTTGGCATCGAGGACCATGGCGCGCCCGATCGCGACGAGCTGCTGGATGGCGATCGAGTGGCTCGAGAGCGTCGAACGGGTGTCGATCGTGAGGCCGAGGCTCCGCAGGTGGCTCTCGGCGCGTTGGTGCGTCTCGCGCCAGTCGATGCCGCCGGCACGGCGCGGCTCGTGTCCGAGCATCACGTTCTCGCCGACCGAGAGGTTCGCGCAGAGGTTGACCTCCTGGTACACCGTGGAGATCCCGGCATCCTGCGCGTCCGCCGTGCTCGAGAAGCTCTGCTCGCGACCGCCGACGCGGATCGAACCGGCATCGACCGGGTAGACCCCGGTGAGCGCCTTGATCAGGCTGGACTTGCCGGCGCCGTTCTCGCCCATGAGCGCGTGCACCTCGCCCGGGCGGAGGGAGAAGTCGACGCCGTCGAGGGCGAGGACGCCGGGGAACCGGACGGTGATCCCGGTCATCTCGACGACGGGGGGGACTGCGGTGTCCGCGTGCATGGTGGGTGAAGGGCCTTTCCGGGGCTTCATGACCGAGCTTCAGGACGGCACGTCCGCCGGGGGACCGCGGTGGTCCCCCGGCGACGTGCGCCCGACCTCCCCTGCTTACCGGAAGGTCGCGTTCCGGTGGGATCAGTACAGGCGCTCGTCGATGACTTCGGTGGCCTGCTCCTGAGTGAAGGTCTGGTCTTCGACGTAGACGGTCTTCTCGACCTCCTCGCCTGCCAGGACGTCCTTCACGAGGCCGGCGGCGAGTTCGCCGAGCAGCGGGTTGCACTCCACGATGAAGTTGATCTTGCCGTCGACGAGGGCCTGCATGCCGTCCTTGACCGCGTCGATCGACACGATCTGGATGTCGACGCCCGGCTCTGCACCCGCGGCTTCGATCGCCTCGATCGCGCCGAGGGCCATGTCGTCGTTGTGCGCGTAGACGAGGTCGATGCCGTCGACACCGTACTTCTGGAGGAAGCCCTCCATCACGGTCTTGCCGCCGTCGCGCGTGAAGTCGCCCGTCTGCGAGTCGATCTTCTCGATCGCGGTGCCCTCAATGGCCTCATCGAAGCCTTCGGCGCGGTCGTTGGCAGGAGCCGAGCCCGTCGTGCCCTCCAGCACGACCATGTTGGTCGGGGTGTCTCCGAACGTCTCGGCGGCCCACTCGCCCGCCATGACGCCCTCCTTCTTGAAGTCCAGCCCGACCCAGCTCGCGTACAGATCGTCGGATGCCGATACCGTGCGGTCTTCGAGGATCACGGGGATTCCGGCATCCGCTGCTTCCTGCAGCACGTCGTCCCAGCCGTCTTCCACGATCGGCGCGATGACGATCGCGTCGACGCCCTGGTTGATGAAGTCGCGCACGGCGGCGATCTGCGCCGCGGTGTCGTTGTCGGCCGCGTTGAAGGTGAGTTCGAAGCCGTTCTCCTCGGAGAACGCCGCCTTCATCGACTCCGTGTTGGCGCTGCGCCAGCCCGACTCCGAACCGGTCTGCGCGAAGCCGACCGAGATGAGCCCGCCGTCGCCGCCGGCATCACTGCCGCCGTCACTCGAGCCGGCGCATCCCGTCGCCACCAGTGCGAGGGCCGCCAGCAGGGCTCCACCGGCCAGGGATTTCTTGTTCATGTCCACCAAACCTCCTCGTTCGGGTTCCGGCGTCTTCGCCGGATGTCGACGGGTCGAACCCGTGCTGTGATCGAATGTTAGCCTTCACATTACGAAAATGCACTAGTTGTGAGCGATCACATTTCGGTAACGGCTCTTGCACCCTTGGTTTTGCGTGCGGGGACACCCACGTCGTCGTCATTCAGACCGTGAGCGATCACATTTGGATGTGCGTGCGCCGACTGCGGGGGCGGCGTCCGTCGCTAGTCGGCAGATCGTCGTCGACGAGCCGCACCGGAACCGGGCATACTAACGACGGGCGCCGGGCTTTCGACCCCCCGGCGGACACTCTCCTCATGCGCACACTCCTCTCCGGTACTCAGCACGCGCTGCGCGCGGGCGATTACGAAGCCGTCATCGCGAGCGTGGGGGCCTCCCTGCGCTCGCTCACCTATGAGGGCCGCGACCTCACGGTGCCGTTCGACGCCGACGAGGTGCGTCCGTCGTACCGCGGTGCCACCCTCGCCCCGTGGCCGAACCGCATCGTCGACGGGAAGTTCACGTTCGACGGCGTGGAGCGCCAGGTCGCGCTCACCGAGCCCGCCCGCCACCACGCGCTGCACGGGCTGGCCGGCTGGCTCGACTTCGAGGCGATCGACAAGAGCCCGAGCCACGTGACGCTCGCCGCGGTGATCACACCCCAGACCGGCTACCCCTGGCGCATCGTGGTGACGACCACTTTCTCCCTCGACGCGGACGGACTCACGCAGACGGTCACGGCGACCAACGAGAGCCCGGATGCCGCGCCGTGGGGCACCGGCCCGCACCCGTACCTGGTGGCCGGAGCCGGACACGTCGATGACTGGACGCTCGAACTGCCGGCCGACGAGGTGCTCGCCGTCACGCCCGACCGCCTGAGCCCGATCGGGCTCCGCCCGGTCGACGCGGACGATGCCGAGCGGTTCGACTTCCGCGCGGCGCGGCGCATCGGGACGGTCGAGATCGACCACGCCTACACGGCGCTCACGCGCGACGCCGGCGGCTTCGCCACGGTGCGGCTGACGGATGCGGGCGGTCGGGGCGTCGAGATGACGTGGGATGCCGCGTGCCCGTGGGTGCAGATCCACACGTCCGACAAGGGCATCGGCAAGCCGGGTCACCGCACGGGTCTTGCGGTCGAGCCCATGACGTGCGCACCGGACGCGTTCAACGCGGACCGCTACGACTACGACCCCGGGCTGATCGTGCTCGAGCCCGGGGCCTCCGCCGCGGCATCCTGGCGCATCGCCGCCCTCTGACCTCGACCCGCCGAAAAGGTGGGGTCCGCGCCGAGAAGGTGGGGTCCGCGCCGAGAAGGTGGGGTCCGCGCCGAGAAGGTGGGGCCTGCGCCGAAAAGGTGGGTTTCGCACCGAGAAGGTGACTTATGCGCCGAGAAGGTGCCCACCTTCTCGCGGTGGAACCCACCTTCTCGCGGCAAGACCCACCTTCTCGCGGCCGAACCCACCTTCTCGCGACGAAGCCCACCTTCTCGCGACGAAGCCCACCTTCTCGCGCAGAGTGGGGAGAAGGGAGGGGGAGAGGGTCAGTGGTGGCCGGGGTCGGACATCTCGCCGTGCGGAACGGCGTGCTGACCCGCTTCGGTCGCCGCGAGGGCGGGCGTGACGACGCCCGCGACGAGGATCGCGGCCACGAACAGGCCGAGGAGGCGTGGCCGCGCGGCATCCACCGGTCGTGTCGGCCGGGTCGACCGGCCCCGGCGCAGGTCGAGTGCACCCGCGAGCGCGACCGCGACGAGGAGAGCGGATGCCGCGGCGACGGCGAACACGCTGATCCGTGTCGGGTCCAGCACCATCGCGATCGCGAGTGTGAGGATGCCGGCCAGGGAGCCTGCGACGCTCAGCCGGGGGACGACGATGCGTCCCCGGGCGAGCGCGGCGGCTCCCCAGCCGATCGCGGCGGCGCCCATCACGATGAGGAGGAACCCGGCCACCCAAATGGCCGGACTCCCTCCCGCACCCGTGACGGCGCCGGCGCCGAGCGCGAGCTGGATCAGACCTCCGCCCCACGCCGCGATCGCGGCCCACGGCGGTGCGTCGGCAGAGCCCCCCTGGGCGCCGACCTCCGTCGTTCGTGGTGCTGTCGAGGTGTCCATCTCGGCTCTCCCGCCCGTCAGGCCGTACGGCTCGACAGGTCGGAGCGAACCCCGCGCTCAGTGGCCAGTCCCACGCCCAGGAGCACGATGGCGCTCGCGAGGTGCAGGAAGTGGTCGAACGTGTTGAGCGCGAGGATGTTCAGCGCGGTGCCGACCAGGAAGAACCCGACGATGCCGAGCAGCAGGTAGGCGGCGCCGACCACGATGTTCACGGTCTTCGCCGCGCGGGCCGACACGATGCCGGCGATGAGGAGCGCGGCGCCGATCAGGAGGTGGGCGACGTTGTGCAGCGGGTTGACCATGAAGATCCCGAGCAGAAGGCCTCCCTCGGTGGCGAGGAATCCGACACCTCCGGTGACGGCGAAGCCGAGAAGTCCGACGAGGATGTAGACCGCGCCGAAGATCGTGGCGACGAGGCGGTTCGGTGACGAGCGCATGTGCGACCTCCTGTTTGTGCGCGGCCGGTGCCGCGTCTCGGGGGTACTTCGGAGACGGCGGCCCAACGGTTTGCACTGATGCGCCGAAACGACGACGGAGGGCCCCCGAGCACGCTCCGGGACCCTCCGTGTTCTGTCACCGGCCAGGCACCGGGACAAATCCTTGATGTGTCGATGACGTTAGGGCTCGGCCCGGCCGCGCGCGGGGGGCTTGCGCGGCGCGCACGGCGTTGGTACGCCTGTGCCACACTCAGTGCCATGCGCTTCGAGACCACGCTTCTCGCCGTCGGCAACAACACCGGCATCGACGTCCCGCTCTCCGTGCTCGACGCGCTCGGCGGCGGCAAGCGGCCGCTCGTGAATGTCGTCGTCAACGACGGCTTCACGTATCGCAGCGCGGTCGCCTCGATGGCGGGCCGCCACCTCGTCGCGTTCAGCGCCGACAAGCGCGCCGCGACCGGACTGAAGGGCGGCGAGACGATCACGGTCGACCTGACGCTCGACACGGAGCCGCGCACGGTCGAGATCCCCGATGACCTTGATGCCGCGCTCGCGGCCGCGGGCGCGCGGGACGCGTTCGATCGGCTGGCGCCGAGCCGGAAGAAGGCGCACGTCACGGCCGTCGAGGGCGCGAAGACCGAGCAGACGCGTACGCGTCGGATCGCCGCGGTGGTGGACTCGCTCGCCTAGCGTTCTCGGTCGGCGGAGGGGCCGACTTCTAGGATGAGCGGCATGAACCTCGCCACCCTCACCACCGTCCTCACCGACGTCATCACTCCGATCAGCGACAACCTCAACGAGTCGCTGTTCAACGTCTGGACGGGCCTGCTCGCCTTCCTCTGGTACGTCCTCGTCGCGATCGCGATGTGGATGGTGTTCGCGAAGGCGGGGTGGCCCGGCATCCTGGCCCTGATCCCGATCGTCAACGTCGTGATCCTGGTCAAGATCGCCGGCTACTCGGGCTGGATGTCGCTGCTCTACCTGATCCCGATCGTCAACATCGTGTTCTCGATCATCGTCGCGATCAAGGTGGGCGCGGCGTTCGGCAAGGGGGGCGCCTGGTCGTTCTTCCTGCTGTGGCTCATCTCGTTCATCGGCTTCTTCATCCTCGGCTTCGGTGACGCCAAGTACACCAAGCCCGCGACCGCATAGCTTCCGAAGACAGCGGAACGGCCCGAGACGGAGAGTCTCGGGCCGTTCTCGTCACTTCTGCGGATCAGCCGCGCGGCGCGCCCGCGCGACCGCCGCTGTGCTGCGCGCGACGCGCGCCGGTCGGGCGTGCGCCCTGCGCCGGGCGCGGGTTGTGCGTGTGCGAGGGCTGACCGGTGCCGGTCGAGTACATCGGACGGGACCCGCCGGATGCCGTGGCGTTGCGATCGCGGTCGCGACGGGGCTCGGCCGCCGCGCGCCCGTTGCCCTGCGCGCGCCCGTTGCCCTGACCGCGTCCGCCGCCCTGACCTCGTCCGCTCTGGCCGCGTCCGCCACCCTGGCCGCCCTGGGCGGTGCGCGGCTTCGAGGGGCGCTGCTGCTGCGGCGCCTGCACGGGTGCCGGCTTCACGTACTCGGCGCGTTCGCCGACGAGCTCGGTGATCGGTGCGGACTCGGCCGCGACCTGCTCGAGCGGCGCGGTGATTCCCGCCTTGCGCAGCAGGTCTGTCACGTCACGCCGCTGCGACGGGATCGCCACGGTCACGACGGTGCCAGCGGCCCCGGCGCGCGCGGTGCGGCCCGAGCGGTGCAGGTACGCCTTGTGCTCCATGGGCGGGTCGACGTGCACGACGAGTTCGACCTCGTCGACGTGCACGCCGCGCGCCGCCACGTCGGTCGCGACGAGCACGCGCACGCCGCCCTGCGCGGGGTCGGCGCCGAACGCGGCGAGGTTGCGCTCGCGGGCGGCCTGCGAGAGGTTGCCGTGCAGGTCGACCGACGGGATGCCGGCTGCCGTGAGCACCTTGGCGAGCTTCTTGGCCTGATGCTTGGTGCGCGTGAAGAGGATGCGGCGCCCGCGGCCCGATGCGAGGTGCTTGACGAGGTCGGACTTCTGCTCGTCGCTCACCATGAAGACGCGGTGGGTCATCTCGCCCTGCGGGACGGACTGGTCGTCGATCTCGTGACGGACCTCATCGCGCAGGAACTTGCGGACCAGGCCGTCGACGCCGCGGTCCAGCGTCGCGCTGAACAGCATGCGCTGTCCGCCCTGCGGCGTGGCGGCGAGGATGCGGGTGACGCCGGGCAGGAAGCCGAGGTCGGCCATGTGGTCGGCTTCGTCGAGCACGGTGATCTCGACGCGGTCGAGGCGCACGTGACCCTGCTTCATGAGGTCCTCGAGGCGACCGGGGCACGCCACGACGATGTCGACACCGGCGCGCAGTGCCGACTCCTGCGGCTTCTGGCTCACGCCGCCGAAGATCGTGGTGACGTTGAGTCCGGCCGCTGCGGCGAGGGGCTGGATCGTCGCCGCGATCTGCGTCGCCAGCTCACGCGTGGGGGCGAGGACGAGTCCACGGGGACGACCCGACGTGCGTCCGGCCGCGAACGCGCCCGACAGGCGGGCGACGAGGGGAAGGGCGAAGGCGATCGTCTTGCCGCTGCCGGTGCGGCCGCGGCCCAGCACGTCCCGACCCGCGAGCGAGTCGGGGAGGGTGTCGCGCTGGATGGGGAAGGCTTCGGTCTTGCCCTCACGGGCGAGGGATGCGGCCAGGGGTGCGGGCACGCCGAGGTCGAGGAAAGTAGGCATAGGGGTGCTTTCGGATGACACGCCGCAGGAAGGGCGTGGAGAGGGCGACGGCGCGGGTTCGCGCATCGGTTCGCCGTATGAAAAGAGCCGCGGCAGGAGGGCCGCGAAGCGTGACAACGACGCTGGGCGGATGAACCGCCTCGGCAACGGTAGCACGGCACCTTGCGGGTCGGCTGTGTGACGGGAGGCTGGGCATTCGCCCGATACATGATGAGACTGTTATCACATTCCGGCCCGCGCATGAACCGGCGCGTAGATTGAGCGGAAGCGATCGGCATCCGCCTTTCTCTTTCGCCCGTCCCCTCCCGGGGGACGCCCCGAACAGGCAGGTGTCGCAATCACTACACTCTCTGCACCCGCGTCCACTCTGGGCCGCGTCCGCCAGACGTACGCGCGGAAGGAGAGCTTCCCGCCCATCACCCAGGCGTACACGAAGGTGTCGCAGGTGGTGCGCGAGACGGGTCTGCTCGACCGGACGCCCTGGTTCTACATCGCCGTCGCCTCCGCGATCGTCGTCGGTTTCGCCGGCGCGATCACCGGGTTCATCCTCCTCGGCGACAGCTGGTTTCAGCTGCTGATCGCCGCGGCCTTCGGCATCCTCTTCACCCAGGTCGCCTTCCTCTCCCACGAGGCCGCGCACCGCACGATCCTGAAGTCCGGACGCGCGAACGACACGCTGGGCCTGATCATCGGCAACGGCATCGTCGGGATGAGCCGCGACTGGTGGGGCTCGAAGCACACGCGCCACCACGCGAACCCGAACCGCGTCAGCAAGGACCCCGACATCGAGGTCGACACGATCCGCTTCCTCGAGGTCGACGCCGAGAAGGTCAGCGGCCCGATGAGTCTGATCACGCGCCGCCAGGGCTGGCTGTTCTTCCCCCTGCTCACACTCGAGGGTCTCAATCTGCACTTCCTCGCGTTCCGGCACGTGCTGAACTTCCGCCAGGAGGTCAAGGGCCGCTGGCTCGAGATCGGACTTCTGGCGATGCGCTGGACGCTCGTGCTCGTTCCGGTCTTCGTCTTCCTGCCGCTCGGCATGGCGTTCGCGTTCCTCGGCGTGCAGATGGCCGTCTTCGGCATCTACATGGGTGCGGCGTTCGCGCCGAACCACAAGGGCATGCCGATCATCGATGCCGACGCCAAGCTCGACTTCTTCACCAAGCAGGTGCGCACGTCGCGCAACATCTCGGGCGGCTGGTGGGCCACGTGGCTCATGGGCGGGCTCAACTACCAGATCGAGCACCACCTGTTCCCGAGCATGCCGCGTCCGCACCTGGCGCAGGCGCGCGAGATCGTGAAGGACTACTGCGCGTCGCTCGACGTGCCCTACACCGAGACGACGCTCCTGAAGTCCTACGGCATCGTCATCCGCTACCTCAATGAGGTCGGGCTCGCCGCCCGCGACCCGTTCGAGTGCGGCATCGTCGCGAAGTTCCGCAACAAGGGATCCCTCACGAGCTGATCCCCCCCCGCGTGCCGTCGCCGGTCGCGTCCGTCCTCAGGGGCGACGCGGCCGGCGATGTCTGTTCGGGGTGCCCCGGGGCGACTGCCGCCGTCCCGCGCGGACGGTAGCCTCTCCTGAGGGGAGGTGCGCGGATGGGGAGGACAGCGGATGCCGTCGCCGAGGGCGTCTCGATCGCCTCGGCGGCCGCGCGGCTGTCCGTACGCAACCACATCCTCGTCGAGACGATCGCGCACGGCGAGTCGTTCGACGCGTCGACGTTCAGCCCGTTCGCCCAGGAGACGCTGATCTCGCTCGCGGAGGAGCAGGAGGCGGCGGCCGCACTCGCGCGTCGACAGCGGAAGTCCGCCTGGGGCAAGTTCACCGACTCCGATGGCACGCACGACTACCGTGACCGCGACACACGCAATCTGCGACGCCGCGAGCGCCAGTACCGCGGCGTCGCGAAAGAACTCCGTGCCCGCGCGGCAGATCCCACCGCCGTGGGTGAGCTCGTCGAGCAGGCTCGGGATGCCGCCTGGGGGGACGTCGAGGCGAACCTCCAGCGGCGTCTGCGTGTGGAGGGGATGCGCGCGGACCTCGACCCCGATTACGAGACGATGCGCGCGGCGCGCATGCAGGCGCTGCGGCTCGTCGATCTGCCGCGCCTGTCGGCGCATCGCCGCAAGCTCTCGAAGCAGGAGCGGCGGGCGGAGGAGACCCGGTCGGAGTAGGGTCGCGCGCATGGGGAACGGGCCGCATCCGATGAGGTTCCCGTCCGACCACCCGCTCGTCGAGCGGGTCAGGGCCCTCTGCATGCGCTACCCCGAGGCGGCGGAGGCGGTCGCGCACGGTCGCGTCACCTTCCGGGCGGGCAAGCCCCAGTTCGCGATCGTCGGCGCCGCCCACGAAGACGGCGGCGTCGTCGAGTTCCTCCCCGATCCGCTCGAGCGCGAGGTGCTCCTCGCGCGCGACGACGTCTTCGTCCCGCCCTATGAGGGGGCGTACGGGTGGCTGGCGATACGCGTGGATGCGGCATCCGGCGATTGGGGCTTGCTCGAGGAGCTGCTGGACACGTCCTATCGCCGGGTCGCACTCGTGCGCCAGTTGAGGGCGCTGGATGCCGCACCGGTCGTGCCCACGGCGGAATGAGCCTCGATTCGGCAGGAGCCGCAGCGTGGGGTATTCTGGACGCTGGCCTGCTCGCGAGGGCGGCCATGCGCCCGTAGCTCAATGGATAGAGCATCTGACTACGGATCAGAAGGTTGGGAGTTCGAGTCTCTTCGGGCGCACACTGTGTTGAGACAGTGAACTCGGGAAAGGTGTCGGGAAACCGGCACCTTTCCCTTTTTTCTGCGCTCTAGGCTGATCCCGCGGGTCCGGAGGGTCCGCAGAGGTCGATCGAGATCCACCGGAGTCGGAGCCATGTCGGAGAATCCCACGCGCGGGAGAGCGAAGCCGAGCATCTACGATGTCGCTCGTCGCGCCGGCGTGTCGCACATGACGGTCTCGCGTGTCCTGAACGGACACCAGAACATCCGGGAGTCGACGCGGACCCGCGTGCTCGAGGCGATCGACGAGCTGCAGTACACCCGCAGCTCGATCGCCCGTGCCCTCGCGCGTCGGCGGGCGATGCGCATCGGTGTGATCGTCGACAGCGCGGTGCAGTGGGGACCGAACAGCACGCTCCGCGCGGTCGAGAGCGCCGCGCGGGGCTTCGAGTACTCGGTGAGCTCGTTCACGACTTCGGAGCGCGGCGTCGAGCAGATCGGCGTGGGGATCGCCGACCTGGTCGCCCAGGGGATCGATGCGCTCTGCGTGATCGCGCCGCGCGTGTCTTCTCTCGGCATCCTGCGCGAGCACAGCATGCACATGCCGACGCTCGTGATCACCGCAGAGCATGAAGCGGACCTCCACACCGCCACGGTCGACCAGGGCGCCGGCGCGCACGCGGCCATGGCGCACCTGCTCGAGCTCGGTCACCGCTCAATCGCCCACATCGCAGGGCCGGCGGACTGGCACGACTCCCGCGCGCGCGAGCAAGCGTGGCGCGACGCGCTCGCAGCGGCGGGGCTGCCGGCCACCACGCTCGTGGCGGGGGATTGGACCTCCGACCGCGGGTACGAGATCGGCCGATCGCTCGACCTCGACGATGCCACCGCCGTCTTCGCCGCGAACGATCAGATGGCCCTGGGATTCATCCACGCCCTCGCGGAGCGCGGTATCCGGGTTCCCGAGGACGTGAGCGTCGTCGGCTTCGACGACCTCCCCGACGCGCGGCACTTCTTGCCGCCGCTCACGACGGTGCGCCAGGATTTCGTCGCGCTCGGCGAACTCGCGGTCGGGCAGCTCGTCGCCGCGATCGAGGGGGAGGACCCTCCCGTCCACGACGTCATCGTCCCCGAACTCATCGTGCGCGCTTCGACGGCGGCGCCCGCGCGCTGACCGATTCCCGGCCCGGGGGCCGTGAAATCGCGCTTGCAATCCCGAATGTTAGCGCGCACAATTGAGTGCCGGGACTGACGTGGCCTCACGCGTCGGCGTCGAACGGTCGGGAGAAACAGCGTGGAATTCACTGCAGAGACGCAGGAGGCGATCGACACCGTGCGCGCGGAGGTCGCCGCGTTACACGCGGAGCTTGTGCGATACGGGCTCATCGTGTGGACGGGCGGCAACGTGTCGGGGCGGGTGCCGGGCGCGGACCTCTTCGTCATCAAGCCGTCCGGGGTCTCGTACGACGACCTGGCGCCCGAGAACATGATCCTCTGCGACCTCGACGGCGCCGTGATCGCCGGGACGCCGGGCAGCGAGCGATCGCCGTCGAGCGACACCGCGGCACACGCGTACGTCTATCGCCACATGCCCGAGGTCGGCGGTGTCGTGCACACGCATTCGACGTTCGCGGTGGCGTGGGCCGCGCGCGGCGAGGAGATCCCGTGCGTGATCACGGCGATGGCGGACGAGTTCGGCGGTCCGATCCCGGTCGGCCCGTTCGCGATCATCGGCGACGACTCGATCGGTCAGGGCATCGTGCAGACCCTGCGCGGGCACCGGTCCCGCGCGGTGCTCATGCAGAACCACGGTCCGTTCACGATCGGCACCTCCGCGAAGGATGCCGTCAAGGCCGCCGTCATGGTCGAGGACGTCGCCCGCACCGTGCACTACGCCCGGGAGGCCGGACCCCTCATCCCGATTCCGCAGGAAGCGATCGACCGGCTCTACGACCGCTACCAGAACGTGTACGGACAGTCGACCGACGAGCGCCGCGACGCCGGAGCCACCCCGTGAGTGCGGAGGCGATCCGCGCGGGACGCACCGCGCTCGGGATCGAGTTCGGTTCGACGCGCATCAAGGCGTGCCTGGTGGATGCCGACGAGCCTGCGCGCGTGCTCGCGGTGGGCGCTCATGAGTGGGAGAACCAGTTCCAGGACCGCGTGTGGACGTACTCACTCGATGCGGTCTGGTCGGGGGTGCAGGCCGCCTACGCCGGACTCGTCGCCGATGCGCGCGCGCAGCACGGGGTCGCGCCCGAGACGTTCGCGGCGATCGGCGTGTCCGCGATGATGCACGGCTACCTCGCCTTCGACGCCGAGGGAGTGCTGCTGACCCCGTTCCGCACCTGGCGCAACACCTCGACGGGTGCCGCGGCGGACGAGCTCACCGCACTCTTCGGCGTGAACATCCCGCTGCGCTGGTCGATCGCGCACTTCCATCAGGCGGTGCTGGACGCCGAACCCCATGTCGGCGACGTCGCGCACCTCACCACCCTTGCGGGCTACGTGCACGCCATGCTGACGGGCCGTCGCGTCCTCGGGGTCGGCGATGCGTCGGGCATGTTCCCGATCGACACCGCGACGGGCGACTACGACGCGCGGCTGGTCGGGCTGTTCGACCGCCTGGATGCCGATGCCGTGGCCGGCCGGAGCATCACCGACCTCCTGCCCGACGTGCTCGCCGCGGGCGCCGATGCCGGGTCGCTCACCGCCGAAGGTGCCGCGCTGCTCGACCCGACCGGCGCGCTGCGCCCCGGCATCCCGCTGTGCCCGCCCGAAGGCGACGCCGGCACAGGCATGGTCGCGACGAACGCGGTCGCCCCGCGCACCGGGAACGTGAGCGCCGGCACGAGCATCTTCGCGATGGTCGTCCTCGAGAAGTCGCTGGCTCGTGTCCATCACGAGCTGGACCTGGTCACCACGCCGTCCGGAGACCTCGTGGCGATGGTGCACTGCAACAACGGTGCGAGCGAACTCGCGGCCTGGGCGGCGATGTTCACGCGGTTCGCCGAGGCCGCCGGTTCCGCGATGTCGACGGACGCGGTCTTCGACGTGCTGTTCCGCGAGGCGCTCGCGGGGGATGCCGATGCCGGCGGTCTGCTCGCCTACAACCACCTCGCCGGGGAGCCGATCGCGGGCCTGGACGAGGGGCGCCCGCTCTTCGTGCGGACGCCGGAGAGCCGCTTCACCCTCGCCAACGCGATGCGCGCGCAGCTCTACGGCGTGTTCGGCACCCTCGCCCTGGGCATGCGAGTACTCGACGGCGAGGGGGTGCGGCTGGACCGCATGTTCGCGCACGGCGGCATGTTCCGCACGGCCGGTGTCGCCCAGAGGTTCCTCGCCGGCGCGCTCGATGCGCCGGTCGCGGTAGGCGAGACGGCGTCGGAGGGCGGGGCGTGGGGCATGGCCGTGCTGGCGGCCTTCCGCGCCTCGGGCTCGGCATCCCCCCTCGGGACCTACCTCGATGACCGCGTGTTCGCGGGCGCCGAGATCGTCACCGTGGACCCCGACCCCGCTGATGTCGTCGGCTTCGCCTCGTATCTCGACCGCTACCGTGCCGGCCTCGCCATCGAGTCCGCCGCCGTCAACGCCCTCTCCTGACCCACCCTCCTGATCTCTGCATGTCCCACTTCTGACCGCTTGAGCGCCCCTCAACCGGTCAAAAGTGGGACATGCAGACGAAAGCCCAACCGAAGGACCTCCTCATGACCCGCACGCCGCTCTCCACCTCGCTCGATCACTACGAGGTCTGGTTCGTCACCGGCAGTCAGAACCTCTACGGTGAGGAGACCCTGCGCCAGGTCGCCGAGCAGTCGCAGGCGGTCGCGGACGGGCTGTCCGGGCTGCCGGTCCGGGTGGTGTGGAAGCCGGTCCTGAAGGACTCGGACTCGATCCGGCGCCTCGCACTCGAGGTGAACGCGCGGGACGACGTGATCGGCGTGATCGCGTGGATGCACACCTTCAGCCCCGCGAAGATGTGGATCGCCGGTCTCGACGCGCTGCAGAAGCCGCTCCTGCACCTGCACACGCAGGCGAACGTCGAGCTGCCGTGGGCCGAGATCGACTTCGACTTCATGAACCTCAACCAGGCCGCGCACGGCGACCGCGAGTTCG
>CAYOQY010000003.1:43501-64309 GCA_964406225.1 uncultured Microbacterium sp. | reverse complement strand
CGTCGCGACGACGTCGTACTCGCGACGAAGTTCGGCCTGCGCTCCCACACGGGTAAGAAGGCCCCGGTAGACAGCTCTGAGCTGAGCATTCGGATCGCCGTGGAGGGATCGTTGCGCCGTCTGCAGACAGACCGCATCGACCTGTACTACCAGCATCGCGTCGACCCTGACGTGCCCATCGAAGATGTGATGGGCACACTGTCCGCACTCGTCGACGAAGGCAAAATCCGTCACGTGGGCCTTTCAGAAGCCGGCAAAGGGACTATCCGCCGGGCGCACGCGGTACATCCCGTTGCCGCGGTGCAATCGGAGTACTCGCTCTGGTCCCGGGACGCCGACGACGGCACGCTCGATGTGCTCAGTGAGCTCGGCATCGGCTTTGTGCCGTACTCACCGCTCAACCGAGGACTACTCACTGGCAAGATCCGGTCCCTCGACCCGTTGGATGCAGACGATTGGCGACGCACCAATCCGAGATTCCTTCCCGGAGCCCTTGAACGCAACCTCGAGACTCTTCGCGAAGTCACGGTGGTTGCTGACGAGGTGAGCGCCACCGAGGCGCAGGTTGCACTCGCCTGGCTCCTCGCGCGGGATCCTTCCTGGTCACCGATACCCGGCACGACCCGTATCGACCATCTGGAGGAGGACCTCGGCGCGCTCGACATCGTGTTGTCGGACGCTCAGATGCAACGCCTCACAGACATTGCTCCAGCCGTTGGCGGCCACCACACCGAAGCCCAGAGCCTGGTCGCCACGCTACGGCGCGAAAGAGACGAGGAGGGTTCGGTTGCGACGGCGTCCAAACCCTCCGCCGTCGGTCACCTACGCAGACCTGGAACCCGCCAGATAGTCGCGGCGCAGATCGTCGACCGAGAGGAAGGCGCTTGCAGCGACCGCGGCGAGTGTCTCGCCGGGTGCGCGTGTTCGTCCACGTACGGCGCTCGCGAGCCAGGACGGACCAGCGAGCCTGCTGCGATCCGTCGGCTTCTCGCCTGCCCGCTCCCGTCTCATCGCCGCGCCAGAAATGAGCCTGCCTTCCTTCGCGTGACGGAGGAGCTCGAGCTGTGGCACACCCCAGTCAGCCGCCAGGGCCGCCGTGTCCTCGCGCATCGACGCACGAAGTTGCCGGCGGGGGATGAGCAGCTCGGACGCGAAGTCATCGGCTGACCCCTCCAACGACTTGTCCTGAGCCTCATGAACGGCGAGATGACCAACCTCGTGTGCCATCGCCCACCTAAGTTCGCTTGTACTCCGACTCGGATCGATGAACATGATGGTCGGCGCGCTGTCGGCCGTCGAAAGCACCGCTGGTACGCGCACGGCGCCGAGGTCGCGGAGAACGCAGATGATGCCGTGATCCTCCAGCAGTCCGACGATGTCGTTCACGGGGCCTTCCGGGACATCCCACGCCCTGCGGATCCCGCGGGCGCGGTCACCGCCGAAGTGCTGGCTGGGGTCAAACCTCCAAATGGGGACGTCGGTTTCCGGCACGCCGCCGATGAGCGCTATTCGAGCGTGCGCGATGGCGAGATCGGCTATCAGCTTTCGAACCGCGCGCGCCGGCAGCGACGTCTGCAGCGTGTGCCGAATCGTCGGCGCGGGGCAGTTCATCTCCAGCATCACAACGTCGACGGCGAGCGACTTCGCGAGCTCGGACAGAGCATCGGGGGAGGCCTCGCGCGCCCCGGTCTCGATCTGAGAGATCACCGTCTGAGATACGCCCGCGCCCTCAGAGAGTTGCGCTTGAGTCAAGCCCGCCGACACCCGGAGGGCTTCCACCATCGTCGTCAGGGCCACGCTGCCAGTCTATCTCCCGAAATATTTCGGCATTTCACGGCGATGTATCAAGTCGGGCCACGGGGAAGCTCGCTACGGTCGACCATGGGACGCGCCGAATGGGAGGCGTGTAGCTGGGGGATCCGTGAGCACCGTCAACGAACAGATTCGCGACGCCGACGACGTCATCGTTCGGAACATCGCCGTGCTCGCGGACCAGCGAGACCTCCTTTCGCAGAACGTCCTGTCCCAACTGCGGAACCTGGTAGAGGGACTTATCGTTCTCGCCCATCACGGCGACGGGGACGCCATCTTTCGTCAGAGCGACGTCGGAGAAGCGCTTGACTACGTCCGTGCTGATGCCCGACTGAACGTCCTCAGTCGGTTTCATCATCGACTGCAGGGGAGCACCTCGCACTACACGTTGGCGGGTGACCCGTCCGAGCGACTCATGCTGAAATACTTCGAGTACCTCGTTCGCATCCGAGATCTCGCCGAGACCCGCCTTTCCCGCGCGATCCTTGGCAACCTCGACCAGTTTCCCCTCGAGACCGACGAATCGCTGCGCGAGTACTACGAACAGATCGCGGCCCGAGTCGCGCAGCTGTTGGACGGCCATTCCGGAGCGAGTGACGTCTACTACGTCCACAGTTCGCGGCCCTTCTTCGTCGGCGGCCGTATCTTCTACGAGGTGACGTTCTCCGTCGCCCACAACCGGACCAACAAGTTCGACAGGCATATCGGCTTTACCGACATCGACATCACGGACAAGTACGCGGCCCGGTTGGATATCGTCCAGGACTCCATCGATGTCCTGGGTCAGAGCATGCCCATCGCGCTGATCCGGGGATGGAGTGTGGCCATCCGCGGCTGCGAGTTCGACAACCTCAGGAAGCTGCTGTTCGGCCCCCACAATGAACGCGTTCGCCCCGGCCAGCGCGAGTACCAGAACCTCATGCGCTACCTGACGGAGACCCGGTCCAACCTCCTCGACCTCGTCGACATGCAGGATGCCAAGTATCAGCAGATCCGCACCTGGGTTCTCGCCGACGTCGAACGGACGCCCCTCATCGTCCCGTTGCTGGATGAAGCGCGTCGAATCATCCGAGGTTCCGCGGCCGGCGGGAAGAGTCTGCTGCGATTCCTTCTCCTTCGGATGTACAACAACCTGATTCGAGATCAGTACGCACGAGACCGTTGCTGGCCGCTCGCGGGAATGTGGGTCACGCACTCGTCCCGTCCGTTCGACACCATGCCGTTCTGCACGTCGCCTTACAAACACAAAGCCAGCTTCGGCGACCTCGCGGAGGCCCTCGACTCATCCACGCGACGCCACGAGATCCTTGCCAGACGGATCCAGAGCAACGTCGAAGTGGATGGGCGCATCTACACGAAGGGCGCAGACCTCGAAGGCTTCGGTGATCTCGACGCACTCGTCCGCCGACACAACTCCCTCCTCCCGCCGAACAACCCGCGACACGCACCCCGTGCGCTCGTTCACGCGAATGGGCACGTCTTCATCAAGGGGTATGAGGACGACACCGTCGAGATCGTCGGCAAGCTCCAGGACATCGCCGCGACCGGAGTGGCGGGCTACACCGAGGGTGTCGAAGACTGGCTCGACGACAACCCGGCGGAGGTCGATGACCCGCTCAAAGCGGAAGCCCTCAAGGCCCTGTTCACGCACTCCAAGGTTGCGCTCGTCTACGGCGCCGCGGGGACCGGGAAGTCGCGCATGGTCGACCACATCGCCAAGCACTTCGAGTACGAACGAAAGCTGTTCCTCGCCCACACGAACCCGGCTGTCGAGAACCTCCGGAACAACATCCGCTCCGTCAACTCTGAGTTCAGCACCATCCATGGCCACCTCCGCAACCGCACCATCGGCGGACACTACGACCTGCTCGTCATCGACGAGTGCAGCACAGTCAGCAATGCCAGTCTGCTCGAGGTCCTGCGCGTCAGCACGTTCGACCTGCTCGTGCTCGTAGGCGACGTCTACCAGATCGAAGCCATCGAGTTCGGAAACTGGTTCACGAGCATCCGCTCGTATCTACCGACGACTTCGGTCTTCGAACTGAGAACGCCGTGGCGAACGAAGAACCCGGCCCTCCTCACTCTCTGGGACCGAGTGCGGAACCTCGACGACCGCATCGAAGAGTCACTCTCGACCGGCCCCTACTCCGCGGTTCTAGGCGACGCGCTCTTCCGGTCGAGGCAGGAGGACGAGATTGTCCTCTGCATCAACTACGACGGCGTGTACGGCATCAACAACGTCAACAGGTTCCTGCAGACCAGTAATCCGAATCCGGCCGTTGTGCGGCGCGGAGCCACATTCAAAGTCGGCGACCCGGTGCTGTTCAGCGACACCGACCGGTTCCGTGGTGTCATCTACAACAACCTCAAGGGAGTCCTGGTCGCCGTGACGCCCAGCATTGGGAAGGTGACCTTCGACGTCGAACTCGCACGGGAGATCGATTCGTTGGACGTGTGGGGCACGGATCTCACACTGGTGGGGGACTCGACGGTGCGCTTCGATGTTCTCGACATGGTGGACCCCGATGATGACGACGACACGTCCGTAACAGTGGTGCCCTTCCAGATCGCCTACGCTGTTTCGTTCCATAAGGCCCAGGGTCTCGAGTACGACTCCGTGAAGGTCGTCATCACGGACGTCAACGAATCGCGGGTGTCGCACGCGATGTTCTACACGGCGATAACGAGAGCGCGCCGGGACCTCGAGGTGTACTGGACGCCACAGACCCAAGCGCGGATCCTCGACCGACTCACCCCGCGAGATATCACCACAGACGAGTCGATCCTTCAACAGCGGCGCGGACTCGTACCCGTAACGAGGCGCCCGCGGATGCCGCGACCGCGAACAGCACCCTAGCTAACGCTCGATCTTCTGAAATATTTTGGAAGATCTGATGCTGGTCGTTCACCGTCCCGCCCCGCCGAACAGCTCGAAAACCCTCGAATACACCCCTTCAGCCAAGCGAAACCAAGCGCTGCCAACCTGGGGTTGGCTGGAGTTTGCCTTACTCTCGACTGGGATCGGAGGCCGTTGGCAAGGTTGGCAAGTAGTAGTTGTAGTACATGAGAAGAAAAAGTAAGTAGTAGTAGTAAACGGGCCAACTTCTCCCTCTCTATCTCTCTATGGATGCACTCTCCGCACTTGCCAAGGTTGGCTGGAGGGTGGTGTTTGCAGCTCTGACCTGGGAAAAACCTCGATTCTCGAGGTGGGCAGCGCCTTGGCTGGAGGTTGGCTGGGTTGGTTTTCCGGCGTATCGGGGCGCGAGCGCCGAATGTGCCGCAGGGTATTGCGCGAGAGAGTGTCGCGGAGAGTGCATCCCCGGTCGAACAGTCCTAGGACTGACGAGCGTGCCGCGGCCGTTGCAGTCAGGGCGAGTCCTGAGCGCCGGGGCCTGTGCTCAACCCCAACAACTCCACAACGCACCAACACCCGCCCTCAGGCCGAGGGGTTATCGCGGACCATCATCGGTCCGCGTATGCCGGCGAACCACATCTTCGATGAGCTCGTCGAGCGTGCGACGGCCCTCGACATAGGCCCATCCGTCGCGAATGGCTGCCGGTGTCACGGGGAGCCCATCGAGCCGGCACGACGCGTGTGCCTCGAGCACGCCCCGCAGACGCTCGTCACGCGACAGGGTCACCGCCGGTGTCCCCTCGTACGGAGCAGGGGGAGTAGGGTCTCCGCGCTTGGGTCATGGGATCTGCCGGACTCGGCCCGGATCATGCGCACATCAGCGAGACGAAGACGATCTTGGTGGTCCGCCGCGTAAGCGCTCAGCGCCGCCGCCAGCTCGGTCGGCCCGAGCAGATCCTCAAGGCGACCGCGTACCTCCCGCCAGACCCGCTCGACGAAACCCATCTCATCGTCCGGTCCTTCGGCGTTGTCGCCTGCGGGACGAGCATCCGCCTCAGTCTCGGTCGTCGGGACCGGCATCCCTTCGTACTCGTAGGACAGGAGCAGTGCGGTGACCGCTGAGACGGGATAGCCCCCGACGAGCCACTCGATGGGCGACAACCCACTCAGGTCCTCGTTCGGTCGCAGCATCACGGCGCGGGCGTCCATCGCATTCCAGGCGTAGTTGACCCTGAACGTCACCTCGCCCAGCCCCGGGATGCGTACGCCCTCGTGCAACTGCCAACGGGGGTAGACGACTTTCGAATCGTCGCCACACGCGCCGACGAGCTCACCACGCAGGTAGAGCTGGTAGACCTCGTCGGTGCTCATGCCGAGGGTGGCCGCGACGTCCTCTGCATACAGGTGAGTTCGGGTGACCGACGCCTCGAACACGGCCGAGGCTGCGACGTGCGTCATCACCGATGGAACGATCTCGATCTCGGACACCGCGGCCAGTGGTACGCCCGCCTCCGCGAGGAACGCGTGTTCACTGTCATCGAGAGGGCGAGCATGCTCCTCGCACCGCGTGAAGTAGCGACCACTGTCGTCACGCCGGCGAAGGCCTGGGTGCCCACAGCCTGAGCACGTACGGGCAGCTTCGAGCATTGCCTCCCACACCAGGTCTGTGAAGAGCACGCTGTCCGGGGCGCTCGAGGCGTAGAACTCCAAGAGCCCATCAACCTCGCGAATGCTTTCCGCGCCGTACCAGTCGACGACCTGCGCGAGACGTTCATCGAGTCGAATGAGGAGCGGCCACCATCCTCGACCCACGTCGATCCGATCCCACTGACCATCGCGCCGTAGTCGATCTCTCAGTCGCTCCACCGCGGGCGGATACCCGCGCCCGCTCCACGATATGAGTGCATCGAGGTTACGTTCGCCTGACACTGCCACGTGAGTCTCCCGTCCCAGTGTCGACGACCTCCGCTGGTTGCGCGAGGCTGACGAGCGCCGCTCGCCATCAAGCGATTCGCTGCGCTTAGGTGCTGCGCGCGCTGACATCCGTCATGGACCTGGTGCTGGGCACGGATTATAATCCGCATCATGTCGAGTGTGAAGTCGACACGCCGGTGACCACCAGGCTTGACCGGTCAGCGCAACCGAGGTGGAGTCTTCGGCTGCGACCTTCGGCCTGCAGTCGGACTTGCCGCCCGCAGCTTCTCCACTTCTCTTACTCTCCAGGCTTCGCGTTCAACGATCTCTTGTGCCTGCTTCAGACGGCCAAGGTGGCGTTCTCGAAGAAGCCAGGGATCGAGGCTGTCTCCGATCAGCTGACGAAAGCGGCCGAGATCTTCGAGCTGCATCACGGAATGTCCGGTCAGGAGCTTCTGAACGCGGGAGTAGGGGACCTCGAGGGCTATGGCCAGCGTCGTCATCCTCTTGGTGGGGGACCGCGGCATGTACAGGTGGATCACTCCGTACGCGATGCCATGTTGAATCCGCGATGCGTCGAGGCGCGCCCGCTCGGTGCTGCCCCACGCCTCATCGTTCCGCCATTCGATAGTGGGCCTCTGGCCGAACTCGCGCGGGTCGGCCGCGAACTCTCGGGGAACGTAGCGAGGGTTCGACATGCCCTGATTTTAGGGTCTTTTGGGCGGATCGGAGCCAAAAGGGTAAAGAATTGGGCCAGATCGACGGCTTTTCCGCGTCGCCCCGCACAGGGGGAGTCATGAGCAAAAGAACCGGCATCAAGAAGACTCCAGGCATCGGCACTGACCGTGTCGAGTGGAAGGACAGCAAGGGTCGCACCCACGCTGCCCGCGCGACCGACCCCTCCTCGGTTGAGGTCGTCGTGCCGGGGGGTCCCGCCCGCCTCCCCATGAAGTGGGAGAACCAGCGCGCATCCCAGGGGCACTACTGGTGCGCGGGCACCCAGACGATGGTCTGGCACGAATCGATGAGCGAGTTCACCGCGTTGATGCTGCTGGACCACCTGTTCGACATCGTCAGCGTATGCGCGCAGCCGATGTTGCTCACGTTCGCAGACGGGCAGCACCACACGCCCGACTATTTCCTGACGACGGCGCAGGCCGAGCGCATCCTTGTTGACGTTCACGACGCGGACCTCACCACGGAAGCTGAGGCACGCAAGTTCGAACTCACGCGCCTCATGTGCGAGCGCGTGGGATGGCGGTACGAACTGTTCGACACGTTCCCCGACGTGACCCGCTGGAGCCTCGAGATGATGGCGCGCTACCAGCACCCCCGCTATGCCCCCGACGCTCACACTGAAGCTCGCATCCTCAAGCTGGCAGCGAAGTACCGGACTTTCGGTGCGCTCCGAGAGGCACTGGTCACCGACAAGCCGGGCGAACATCTCCCCGCGGTCTTCCACCTCATGTGGCAGCGCGCCATCCGCTTCGAACTCGACAAGAGCTTCAACGACAACACCCGCCTCTACGCGGCCTAAACACGAGACACAAAGGTTCACCATGTCCACTCCCCAGCGCATTGTCTTCGGCCAGACGCTCGAACTGGTCGACGGCTATTTCAAGCTCGTCGGATACGTCGGCAACCTCTTCCGCCTTCGCAACGAGTTCACCGACGAAGTCGTGCTCCTCACCTTCCTCGAGCTTCACCGGCTGTTGGTGCCCGGGGAAGAGGTCGAGACGGAAGAGGTTCCCGTCGCGCCCACGACCGTGATGGAAGACCTCGACCACCTCAACGACGACGACCGTGCGCTCATCCCGCACCTGCAGGAGCTGCTCGATGGAACCCCCGCCATCGGTGACACGCCACGACCGGAATACGCCACGCACCTGCCGATGAAAGGCCGACTCGAGTCCAAGGTCCTCGAGCTCGACAAGCTCCGGATGCCCGTACCCATGCGGACGCTGCAGCGTCGATTCGAACGATTCCAGAGAGGGGGTCCGGCCGCGCTCGGTGACAAGCGGAAGAGCGGACGGAAGGAGAAGGCGTTCTCGCGTGCGGATGAGGACGTGGTCGCTGCCCTCCGTCGGGTGCTGAACAATCACTCCGGACGCACGCAAACCTCATACGCCGTCCTGCGGGCGGAACTGAAGCTCGAACTGCAAGAAGCGTTCCCGCACCCGAATGACCGGCCCGCTCTTCCATCGGTGTCGACCATCGAACGTTATGTGAAGCAGCTCTCCGGGGACCAGAACCCGACGACATCAGGTCAGTTGCGTAGGACGGCGGCACTGGTGCCGAAGCACACGTTCCAGAAGAGGACCGTGAGCGCACCGGGTGACGAATGCCAGATGGACACGACGTGGTTCGATGCGTTCGTGCGGATGCCCGACGGTCAGGTCATTCGGCCTCACCTGACCACGCTCATGGACAAGCGGACGAGGAGTCTCATCGGGTTTCACTTCACGAACGGCGCCCCGACCTCAGACGACCACGCGTGGCTCATCGCTCGGACTCTGGTACCGCATGCCCTGCGCCCGTGGAGCGCCCAGTACGCCGAACTCGAGCTCCCCGAGATGCCGTGGGCCCGCTACGTCGACGGCGAAGACCACTCCTACGACACGTTCCGGCCGTACATTTTCCCGCGCCGCATCCTCATCGACAACGGCCAAGATTTCAAAGGAATCCTCGTCAACGCGACATGCAACCGCTACGGCATCCACCTGACAGAGACCCCGCCCCGGACGCCGACCGGCAAGCCCTATGTGGAGAGACACTTCAGCACCATCAAGACGATGTTCACGCGTCACCTGCCCGGCTACGTCGGCGGCAGCAAGGCCGAGCGTGGGAACGAGCCAGAGAAAGAAGACGTGCTCGAACTGCGCGTCGTCATCGAGGCGTTCGACCGCTGGGTTGCTCTGGTCTGGCAGAACCGGGAGCACGAAGGGCTCATCGACCCGCTCGACCCGCAGACCATCCACTCGCCCAACACGATGTACGCGGCCTGCATCGCGTTGACCGGCCACTTCATGATGCCGCTCGGCGAGGAGGACTACATCGCGCTGATGCCGCGAGAGAAGCGCACCATCCAGGCCGATGGCATTTCCTTCCGCAACCGCACGTACGACAGCCCTCACCTCGCTCCCATGCGTCTGCAGAAGGACGCTGACGGCAACGGCATCGAGCACTTCGTCCACTATGACCGCAGTGACCCCTCGCAGGTCTGGGTGCGGTCCACCGAAGACGGCCAGTGGGTCACGTGCGGGTGGACCGACGACGCCGGCCTTCTCCGTCCGAACGAGCGCCTGCTTCTCGCCGAGGGCCGCCACCTAGCTGCCTCAACCAAGCGCTTCACGAACGAAGCGGCGCACGAACTCGCTGTCCAGTTCCGCGTCGAAGCTGCTGCCGAGCAGCTCAAGAAACAGGAGATGAGCAAGACGAAGGCGAAGGCCAAGGGCCCCGACCGTCCCCGACCTAAGCAGGGACTCATCGACGTCGAACCCACTCTCGACCGAAGCAAGGCCATCGCCGCGTTCATGGACATCGACGAGCTCCCGTTCGCCTAACCACCTAACCGAAAGACACCATGACAACTCTCACTGATACCCAGCCCATCGGTCACTTCGACCGCGAACGCACGCTCCTTCCGTTGCTCGAGGCGCACGAGACGCCTCAGCCTGAGCCCATGACGCTGACCCAGTTTCAGACGCTCAGCAAGAGGGACAGGGCCGCGTTCGACGACCGCCGACTCGACCGCATCATCGGAAGCACCGACATCAGGACTCCGGCGATGCAGGAGGTTCTGCTGGAGGTGCGCCGCGCGGCACTCCGCACGAATCGAGCGGTCGGCCGCACCGGGGTTGTCCTCACCGGTCCGCCCACCGCCGGGAAGACCACGGCGTCCTTCCACGCGATGGTCGAAGGACTGCAGCGTCACGAACGGTTGAACCCCGAGTGGAAGGCACTGGGACATTCGCCCGTCGTCTACGTCGAGGTGCCGTCGTCCTGCACCGCGAAGAACCTGATGGGCCGATTCCTTACCTTTTTCGGCCTCCCGTTCACCGCGCACATGACGGTCGAAGAACGCACCAAGATAGTGACGGACCATCTCGTCCGCCGCCGCACTTCGCTCATCGTCATCGACGAGATGCAGAACATGGCCTTCAACGGTCGCGGACACTCGGAGACACAGCAGGCGACCAAGAACCTCATGAACGCCATTCCCGCTGTGCCTCTCTACGTCGGCTTCAACCTCGAGAAGAAGCTGCACTCGGACACGGGACTCGGCGCGCAGTTCGCATCCCGCTCCTCGCTCGTGTCACTAGGCCACTTCGGCAACAGCACCACCAACGAACTCCGCCTCTGGGCATCAGTGGTCTACTCCTTCGAGAAGCAGCTCGGGCTGCTTGCTCAAGAACCGAAGTCGCTGCTCGCCCACGCCGCCTACCTCTGGGACCGCACCCGTGGGTCGATGGGAGCCCTGTCCCGGCTCCTGACCACGGTGGCACTCGACCTCATCGCCGACGGCGACCCGGAGAAGGAGTTCATCACGCTCGACCACATGGAAACGGTCAAGCTCGACCTGACAAGCGAGCGAGCACTTCTCCGCGCGGAGGAGAACGCCGCCGGCGCACGGAAGAAGACCTCACGTGCTGACTAACGCCGTCCCCGCGCTCGCCGTCCGTGTTCGTCCGGCAATCCAGGAGACCCTCGCCAGCTACGAACGGCGTCTGCGCGACGCGAACGGCTACACCGAGCGCGCCTGGAATGTGGTCGTCAACGACGCGCTCCGCGGTGCCGTCGATACACCTCGCGAACGCATCATCGAACAGTACGGCCTACTCCGTGTCGGCTACTTCGACTGGACCGCGCCAGGAGACTACGCGCACGCGAACCTAGAGCCGTGTGCGAGCTGCGAGTGGAGCCTCGCCGAACGATACGCCTGCGTGCTCTGCATGCACGGCGAGGTCGCGGCGCAGCGACCTCACGACGGGCCGCGAGTGTGTGCGCGCCACATGCGGTGGGTGGGTCCGGGCATCGCTCCCGACGACCAGTTCACGGTGGATATGACTGTCCTTCGCGCGGACCAGGTGTACCGCAGGCTCCGTCGTGACGGTCACACCGACGCGACCAGGATCTCCGAGGTCCTGGGATGCATCGGTGCGTGGTCCTCAGCCGCTCACCACCCGATGGACTCCGCTCAACAGTTCTGCACGGCCGTGGCTCTGACACGCGCGCTCACGCGCTCGGGCCTACTCGTCTCGCACGAAAAGTCAGCGTCCGAGCGCCGGGCAGACGTGCGAGCGTTCTGCGCGGAGGTCGTGCGCGACATGAACGTGGACGTCCTGGTCGACGGTCTCGTACTACTTCTCCGTGCCGACCGTCTCGCGGGCCCATCCCGACCCCACGCGTTCCACACCCGGGAGGCGACGAACTCGTCAGATGGAATCGAGGAGGTGGCCTCGCTCACGACCAGCTTCTATCCCCGCGTCCGCCACCTCCAGCTCGCACAGCTAATGAGCGCGAGCCTGCCAGGCGACCGGTTCGCTCAGGCTGACAGGCTGGACCACGACGCCGACTATGTCTGCCCGAAGGGACACGCCTTCACTTCCACTGGCCGCATCCTCCAGGCATCGAAGGCGAGCGGCGGCTGCGGTTACTGCGCTCGCAGGAAGGTCACGCCGAAGACATCTCTCGCCGGGACCCACCCTCATCTCGTTCCGTCGTGGCACCCAACGGAGAACGGTGGCATCCGCCCGGAGGACGTGTTCGCCGGGACGGGTGACGAGTACGCCTGGCTGTGCGAGGACGGTCACACGTTTAGGACCAGCCCGAACGCTCGAACGACATCTGGGGTCGGATGCGGGTACTGCGCGAACATTCTCGTCGACGAGTCGAACAGTCTGCGAACCACTCACCCCACCATCGCCGCGGAGCTGAACGACGAGCTCAACGCTGGCGTCACCGCGGACCACGTGGTCGCCGGTTCCGAACTGACCCTCGGGTGGTCGTGTTCGCTCGGGCATGACTACTGGACGTCGCCCGCGAATCGCACAAGCGGGTCCAACTGCCACGTGTGCACCCACCAGGTAGTCCACCCGACCACCTGCCTCGCGGCGACTCATCCGACCGTAGCCGCGATGTGGCACCCAGCGCTGAACGGAGACCTCACCCCCTACGACGTCTTTCCCGGGTCTATGGACAAGGCCTGGTTCGACTGCGGGAACGGGCACGCATATGACGGCGCCATCGTCAGCCGCGTCAAGGGCGTCGGCTGCCGCTACTGCTCTAACCGGGAAGTCTGCGAAACGAACTCCATGCGAGTCACTCGTCCGGACCTTGCAGCTCAGCTTCACCCGACGAAGAATGGCGCCCACACGCCGGACACGCTGGTCGCGGGCACGAGCCGTCCACTGTGGTGGCTGTGCGAACTCGGTCACGACTGGAAGGTCTCGGGCGACAACCGCGTTCGCCAGGGGACCGGCTGCCCCTACTGCTCGAATAAGAAGGTCTGGCCGGGTTTCAACGACATGGCGACCACCCGCCCGGACATCGCCGCCGAGTTCCACGCCTCCCTCAACGGTGACCTGACACCGCAAACCGTCGTCGCCGGGACCGGGAAGCCACTTCACTGGGAGTGCGCGTGCGGGAACGTCTGGCGAGCGACTGGTGACTCGCGAGCGAACAGGGGCCGCGGCTGCAAGGAATGCAAGAAGCTAGGAAAGTGATGCGACGTAGTCGTTCATATCGGTGACGATTACGTCGCCCGCGTAGACGGTTCCATGACCGGTCAGATATGTAGAGGAAAGAAACTTCTGGTCCGCCTCGCCGAGGTTTCCGTAGATATCCGACCCCACATAGATCGGCGACTTCCATCCACGGCCAGCCTCGTGCGCGAGATGAGCCGCGCTGTTCACGACGTCGCCCATGTAGATCACGTCGTTGATACCGCTTCCACTGAAACCTGCCTTGATCATCAACGCACGCCCGTCGTCGACACCGATGCCGATCTTCAGCGGCGCGATGTCCTTCTTCGCATAGTGGTGATTCAGGAGCTTCAGCAGGGTGTTGGCCCGGCATGCAACGCCGAACACGTCCGTGACGTCGGACTTGAACGGGGTGTTGTAGACGGCCCACACGCAGTCCCCAACGATGCTCACTTCCCTTACTTTGGATACGGAGTTCAACACCGCCACCATCTCGGAAATGAATGCGCGGTAGATCTTCGCAAGCGTGGGGCGCTTGTGCTTTGTCGTCAGTCCGGACGAGTCTCGGATATCGATGAAGATCGCCGAGCAGGTGCTGTAGTAGCCGTTCGTGAATGTCAGCTTGTCGCGGTCGGGCAGTGAGTCAGTCTCCTCGAATGCTCCCGCGGGCTGATCCAGAATCGCCTTAATGCGATCTGAACTGCTGATGTAGTTGTAGGGCTTGAAGTTGCCGTCCACGGAAGCCCCCTACGAGTTCGCGAAACCGACTAGAACAGCGAGGAACGCCACCATCGCCCCCGCACCGACCGCGGAGCGGATGGCCCATTTGGCCCACTTAGCTTTCGTCGTTGCGATCTCGGCGTTCGCGTGAACTTGGTGGGCGATGTCACGGGTGAGGTCGTCCGGATCCGCCGTCAGCGTGCGAAGCACTTCGATGTAGCCCTGGCGCTCACCTTTGAAGTTCTTGCTGATGCTCGCGTAGAACAGGCGGTTGATGGCGAGCTTGCTCGCGTCCTTGTCGCGTACGCGAGGCGTCAGCGTCCAGGCGCACAGCCCTCCCGTGAGCACCAGCAGCAGGCAGGCAGCCACGACTACGTGGTCCCATAGCCACCATCGCTCGTCGAAGTCCTTGACGAGGTTGAAGAGCATCGTCGCGAGGACGCCAGTGAACGCGAGCGTGACACCGGCCTTGGTATCCGAGTGACGAATCCACTCATTTACGAGGGCGAGCGCCTTCCAGGCGTGGTCCGGGTTCGCCTCGGGGGGAGTTGTCGACGACGACGTCGAATCAGGCTCCGGTGCGGAGCTACTGGCACGCGCGCTACCGCGTCCCTTTCGCGGGGTGGGCTTAGTCACGCCGTCAGAGTACATGCGCCATCCGACATGCGACGGCGGCGCGTAGGTCCGCGTTGTTCCTATGAGGGCCGCGGCTCTGCCACCATCAACGGTATGAGCTCCGCCGAGACGCCGCCCATCTTCTTCAGCGCCTACTTCGGTGTGCCGCGAGATGCCGTCGACGAGTACGGCGCTTTCGACCTGAACTTGCTGGCGGACGTCCCGCTGTTCGTGGACCCGTTCCTTCTGTTCAACAGCGCGAAGCCGGCCTACCAGGATCTTCACGAGGGGATCCTCACTTATCTCCGCTATCTCAAGTCCCTGTCAGGCGAGACCCTGAGCGACGCGACCATTCGGGATCTCTTCCGGTTCCAGGAAGTGAGACAGAACTGGTTCGGATACTGCGAACTCGGCAACAAGGGCCAGGGACTCGGCGCTGACTTCGCGAGAGCCCTTCGACTCTCCATCGGTCGAGTGGTCGCGAACAAGGGGGATAACACCGGCACGGCCAGCAGCCACCTCGAAAAGGTATCCCTGATTCAGGAGCGTGTGGGCCTGGACAAGATCAGCGACTTCACGACCAACCTCATCAAGGACTACTTGGTCCAGTACACCGAGACTTTCGCTCATGACCACATCAGCGACGACCACTGCGCCGACGTGATGGTGAAGCGGATTCGATTCAACTTTGACACCCAGACGTGGGTCGACGAGATCCATCGCCTTCCAATGTTCGAGAACGACTACGTCCTCCTCACCCCGACGGACATGCTGGTCCACGAGGAGACCTGGATCAACTACAGCGACATGGTCGCCCGCTATCCCGAAATCGCAGAGGCCGTCGACGACGACGTCCTTCGCGACAAGATGAATCGGTACTTCTACGGCGCGCTCGGAGATTCCGTCAAGAAGTCAGACTTGGACGCCGCCCGCGCCAAAACACTCCAGGCGATCCCGGAGCTTATCGACATCTACATCCGGCTCAAGGAGGAGTCGGGCGAGGGTGCCGTCGCCACCAGCGACGAGGAGCTAGCCCGGCTGCGCGCCGTCTTCGTGAATCTGCTCTCGGACCTGCTCGCGGGATTTTGGCAGGACCCCGAGTTGGCCGGCCGTCCCCGAATGACGAGCTTCGATGAAGCCAAGTATCGCTGCGGGGTTTTCAAGCGATGGGTCGAGAACAAGGGCGGCTGGAGGAACCTGAACGATGCCAAGGTGCACGCGAGCGAAGCCCAGGTCCAGCGGCTGATCTTCCTCGCGCTTCAGGCCAGTGAGTTCGACGTGAACAGCGAAGTCAACAACGGGCAGGGTCCCGTCGACTTCAAGGTGAGCGCTGGGGCGAAGGACTCTACGCTCATCGAGGTGAAGTTGGCGAGCAACACGAGTCTGAAGCGCAACCTGCAGAACCAGGTGGAGGTCTACAAGAAAGCGAACGAGACCAAGTACGCGGTCAAGCTCATCGTGTTCTACACCGAGGGCGAGAAGAACAAGGTCGAGAAGATTCTGAAGGATCTGGATGTCGTGGAAACGGAGTGGATCGTGCTGGTGGATGCGCGCGACGACAACAAGCCGAGCGGATCGACGGCCTAGAGACGTGGCGGACGAGGAAATGTCTCCTTGCCCGAAACTCGCGTGATTCCGGGCCTCTAGGACTGCGCCAACTTCTGTGACGCATGGTCATCCGCTGGACGAGCCGAGACTTCAGCATTCTCATGCGCCAACTACGACAGATCTGCGCCACTTCGTGAGCCGCCGCACATAAGCGCGGAGCATTCGGGGCGCGTGAACGCGCGGCGAAGAGGCCCGGACCTGCAGACCTGCGGGTTCGGGCCTTTCTCGTGCCGGGACGTCCGGGCGGGGGAGCGCGGTCGATTATCGTTGCCGCGTGAGTGAGCGCGGAGAGTGGGAGTCGCGGGTCGCCGCGTTCTGGGAGTCTTTCGACGACAGCAAGCCGGAGGAGATGCTGGCCGGCATGCGAGGCCTGGTGGGCGAGCGCCCGGAGTATGACGCGCAGGCACTCGCCGAATGGGGCGGCGTGCACGATGCCCTCGATCTCGGCACCGAGGCTGTCGAGCCGTATCGCCGTGCCCTGGCCGCGGGTCTTTCACTCGAGGAAGAGCACCGGGTCACCCTGCAGCTCGCGAGCACGCTGCGAAACCTCGGCCACGCCGACCAGTCGATCGCCCTGCTCGCGCAGCTCGATGCTCCCGAGCTCGGCGATGCACCCGCGGCATTCCTCGCGCTTGCGCTTCACAGCGCGGGGCGGTCCGACGAAGCGCTGCGCACGGCCCTGACCGCCCTGGCCCCGCATCTGCCGATGTACGGTCGTGCGCTGACCGACTACGCCGTGGAACTGACGCCCGACAGGTAGCGATGCCGCCGCGATCGGCGCCGAACGAGCGTGTCAGCTGCTCCCCGGCAGGCTTTCGAGCAGGTCCGCGAGGCGATCGAGGTCGGCGTCGACCGCGGCGATGTCCCGTTCGAACCCGGCGTCGTCGAGTTCGATCTGCCGCACCGTGAAGACGATCTCCGCGCCGTCGGGGTGAGCCAGCACCCGAACCGGGTTCGTGACGACGGTCCCGGACGGCAGCGTGACGTCGTGGTCGAGGATGCGGAAGGCGTTCTTCTCGACGAAGCGCACCTGCACCCGCCCCATCGGCGACTCCACGACGAGCGTGTCACCGTCGCGCACGACCTCGCTTTGCGCGAGACCCGCCGCCCACAACGGCAGGTTCTCCACGTCCGACGCGAAGTCGTACACCGCGTCGGGTTCAGCGGCGATGACTCGGCTCACGTGATGGCTGCGCATGGCGTCATCATGCGCCCCACCGTGTGATGTCGTCTACTCCGAGATGGATGACCGCAGTGTCTCGACGAGGTGTCGCTGCGCATCCCGGCCGGCGCGCGTCGGGAGAAGCGGGTAGACGTGCACCTGGCCGGTCGCCTCGCACAGCTCGATGGGCACGCCGGCCGCGCGGGCCTTCTGAACGAGCAGGTGCGCGTCCGGGTTCAGGACGTCGCGTGTGCCCGTGAAGACTGTCAGCGGGCCGAGCCCGGCCAGGTCGCCGAACAGCGGACTCACGGCGGGATCGAGGAGGTCCAGCTCGCCGCGCCAGCGTTCGGCCAGGACCTTCCCGCCCGGGGTGGCGAGCCACGGGTCGGTCGGCTGCACGATCGGGATGCGGGGGTTGCTCCACGACAGATCCAGCGCGGGGGAGATGAGGACGGTGCGGGGCAGCACCACGCCCTCGTCGCGGAGCGCGAGCGCCGTGGACAGGGCGATCTGACCGCCGGCGGAATCGCCCGCGAGGCAGGTCGGACCGTGATCGTCAATGCCTCTGCGCACGAGTGCGAGCACCTTGTCGCGCGCCTCCCGGGCGTCGCCGAACGGGATCAGCGGGTAGATCGGCACGGTCACGGCCATGGACGCCTCTGCGGCGATGCGGGCCGCGAGATGCCAGTGCTGGGGTGCGATCTCGTTGACCCAGCCGCCCCCGTGCACGTAGACGGTGGCCCCGCGGACCTCCGGCGGCAGGATCGTGTACACCGGCCAGCCGTCGACCTGTTCCACGTCGACGCGGATGCCGCTCCGCAAGCGCGCCGGAGGCCCGTACGGCATCGGCCGCAGCTCGCGCTCCCGGATCCGCCTCCTCGCACCTTCCGCGGTGACGAATGTGCGGTTCGCGCGCATGAGCCGCAGCGCGATCGGGACGACGGCATCGGGCATCACGAGTGGCATCCTGCCAGCATCACACGGCGCGGCGATGGATGCCGACCGCGGCTGTCACCCGACAGGGCGTGGTGTCAGCCGTTTGAAGCGCGGAACATCCGCGCGGGGGACCCTACGGCGATCGTGTGTGCGCGCTGTGCACGGTGATACCTTCGCGTCCAGACGCGGTGATCTCGACCAGGCGAGCATCGGGAAGCAGCGTGCACAACTCCAGCGAGGCGCTGCAGGACTGCGCGTGTCGGCGGTGCCGCGCACGATGACGGTCGGGGTCCGGACTGGGGTGGGCTCTCTCGCGGGAGCTTCGCGCGACACTTGTTTCATGCAGTACGGCCTCATGAACGACTACTCGGCGGACTGGCCCTTCTGGGGCGGCAAGGAGGGCGCGGGGCTGTGCGGTGATGGCGATCCCGCTCTTCCCGAGGAGATCGCGAACGCTGCCCGAGCCTGGGCGGCGCAATTCAACGAGCTGTTCGACTGGCAACAGGGATGGCCCAGTGCGGCGATTGCCGCTGCGCATGAAGAGGAAGCAAGCAGGCTCTACGCAGAGGTCAAGCGTGCCCTTCCAGATGACCAGGTGATCCTTCACTACTGGGAGCGCGCGTATCGCGAAGATCCCTAGCGCGGTGGGTAACGTCCTCGGTCATCCGCTCGTCCTTTCATCACCCCACGCGGGTGGAGGGCGTTTGTGTGTCAGAGGGCTTGGCAGCTCTGCCCGTGTGGGCCCGCGAGGGCGACCGCGCGGCCGTTGACGGCGATGATCGTGCGGCCGCCGATCTCGACGGCGACCTGCTCGGTGATGGAGGGGATCACGCCGGCACCTTCATTGCTGATCCACGTCACGTCCGGGAACGAGGACATGAGTTCCGCGAAGCTTTCCCGCCGGGACTGCGTGAGACCTCGCGGTCCGCGGCGACACCCGCCGCCCACGCGTAGTAGACCTCCGACACACCCCGAGCCTCTGTCTCCGCGAATCTTCGATAGAGAACCGCCAGCGTGTCATCCACCCGCACACGCTATCCCGACCGGCCCATGCCCGCCCGAGTAGCGGCGGACAAACGGTCAGCCGGGCGACGAGGGCGCGGCGTCGAGCGTCCAGGCGGTGACCGCGACGGTCGAGCCATCGACGATGTCGAGATCGATCGGCCACGATCCCCGGGTCATCCCCGGGGTCGGTGCGGCGTACACGGTCTTCGTCACGAGTGCTCCGTGCGGCGACGCGGCATCCCACCCGAGCACTGTCACGGCATAGCCTCCGGCAGGGACCTCGATGCGCTGGGGGCCGGGGTCCTGGGCCATGAAGGACCCGCCGTGCTCGATCGTCACGGCGAGCAGGTGCTGGTTCTGGTCACCGAACGCCACATCGGGGTATCCCTCGATCACGCACGGTTCGTCCGAGAAGTTCATGAGCCGAATCGGCATGCCGCGATGTCCGGTCGCTGCGTCGGGCTCACCTTTCAGCACCATCGCCTTGTCGGACGTGCACCATTCGGGGTCGAGGTCTGCAGAGGCGACGTCGGCTCGATCGGGAACCGGAACACCGGAGGCATCGGGGTCCGGGAGTGCGCCGAAGGTCGTGGCGGCCTCCGCTTCCTGCCGCGCCGCGACGTCGGCCTCGATGGCGGCGGTCCGCGCCGTTTCGGCGGCAACGCCTGACAGAAGCACGGCGATGACCGAGAAGGATGCCGCGGGTACGAGCCACCTCGGTCGATTCCCTCGTGGCGAGTGAAGGCCCTCCTCTGCCGCTATGGGTCCGGGTGCGCGCGCGACGAGGCCCGGCATCCACCCGACGGCCAGGCCCCAGAGGGCGCCGGAGGCCGCCGCGGCACCGAACTCGCCGACGAGCAGCCCGCGCGGTCCGAAGTCGACGAGGGAATTCCACGCGACGGCGAGATCCAGAGCGAGCCCCACCACAGCACCCGCGGCCGCCGTCGCGAACCACGCCGGAAGGAGCATCCCTGCTCCCCGTGCCGTGACCGCGGTGAGCGAGGTATGCACGAGGGCGACGGAGACCGCGCCGATGAGGCAGGCAAGCATCAGCCAGATGCCGCTCTCGACCCACACGAGTCCCGCCGGCACCACCTCGGGGACCAGGCGGGAAAGCTGGACGGCCGACCCCTGCACCTGCGAGAGGAGCCAGCGGCCCACGACGAACAGCAGCCAAAGCGCCGCCGCGAGCGCGCTCGATGCGAGCAGGCGGCGGCTGATCGAGGTGCGCATCACATCCCATACTGACCTAATCCGTGCCACGGGAACGCGGTGAGGCTTCCGTAGCACCCGATCCTTGAGCGCACGTGGAGCGGTGGCCCCCCGCAACAGAGCCGGGAGTGAGCGGGTGCGGGTTCAGGCGCGTTCGACGGGCAACCAGAGTTCGCAGGTGGCGATGCTGAAGTCATCCGAACGGTCGAGGACCGTGACGATGGAGGGACCGGGCCGGAGTCGCCACGGATTGGACGGGAACCATT
>CAYOQY010000003.1:18645-43401 GCA_964406225.1 uncultured Microbacterium sp. | reverse complement strand
ACCGTGACGATGGAGGGACCGGGCCGGAGTCGCCACGGATTGGACGGGAACCATTGATGAGGCGGAAATCCGGTCGGTCGGTGATGCGAGCATCCATGATGGTGTTCCCTTCGACGGTCAGGCGGAACCTGATCTGCGGTTGTGTGCGAAGGGGACCACCGTCTCGACGGATGTCGCTGGGGCCGGCACCGTGGACCGCGCGGAATGCGCGTCCGAATGCTTCGGTCGATCCGTACCCGTAGCGGACGGCGATGCTCAGCAGGTCATCCTGCCCGAGGACGTCCGCGGCCGCGACGGTCATGCGGCGGCGACGGACGTACTCGGAGAGAGGCATCCCCGCCAGTGACGAGAACATCCGCCGCAGGTGGTATTCGGTCGTGCCGAGCCCGGATGCCACGCCCGCCAGATCGAGGTCGTCTGTCAGGTTGTCCTCGACCAGAGCGACGAGTCTGTTCAGTTCGGCGATCACGGCTCTCCCTTCGGCATCCGCCCTTCCGGAGCGTCTCGATCGGCACCCTACTATCGCGGTCCGATCCGATCGGACCGACTGTCGTGCCGCTAAGTCGTCGTGACGTGGTGAGCGAGGAAGCCGGCCGCCCGGAGCGTCAAGCGAGGTTCGGCTTTGCGCAGGTATGCGGTCGCCGCAACGGTGTCGTGGGCCGCCGCGACGTCGGCCGGTACGACGCTGCGCGCCCACGTGAGCGCAGGCGCGGGCGGTTGCCCAGCGGCCGGCACCTCGCCACCGAAGAGGACCTGGAGTCTCTTTCGCGGATCCTCCCGGTCGCCGAAGATCTTCGCCGCCCATGTGCTCTGCATCAGTCACCTCCGTCCACCACGCTATGCAACGACGGGAGTCACGGCATCCGCCGCGCGACGGATACTCGGTCGGAACCGTTCGAGTTCGTATGCGGGTGCATCAGCGGGCGACGATTCCCCGATGTCGCGTAATGGATCGCCCCGCACCGCGTCCTAGGTCATGTGGAGGGTTGCGCACCTCGCCGACCGCTCCACAGCTGCTCGTTCCAGCACACGGGTCGGCGCCGGCTTCTGGGGAACCGGTGCCGACCCCCTTCCCGATGCCCCTCTCAGCGCCGGCGCGTGACCGCGTTGCGCCAGACGACGGTGTTGCGCTCGCCGCGACTCGTGTCCCACGCGACGATCACGACCCGGTCGTTCGCGCCCATGACCCAGGCCGGCAGTCTCTCCGCCGCTTTGTGCGGCCACGAGATCCACGCCCACACGGGGGTGCGCGCCGCCGTCCACTCGATCGGCTGAGGTCCGTACGCCTCCGCGGGCAGGGTGCACGGCGCCATGTTCTCGAGCACGAACTGCAGCTTCTCGTCCGTGACGAGCGTCGATCCCACCGGGTTCCCCTCTCCCCGGCCGAGGCTTTCAGGCTAGCCGGTGACCGCCGACATCGGGGGTGAGCGCAGAAGCACGCGAGGGCGGATGCCGGTGACGATCATCCGGAGCGGGTGAGTCTCCTGAAAAGACGTGTGCTTAGACTGGCGCCACACGGGAGAGGACTCGACGATGAGTGATGGCAGCGACACCCCGAGCACGCCTCCGATCACCAAGCCGCCGTACGGCGGATCGCGTGCGCCGGGAGCGGCATCCCCTGCTGCGGCGCCCGCCCCGGCGGGGGTCACGCGGACCGCGCTGATCTGGATCGGCGTCGCGGTGGTGGTGCTGTCGTTCGTCGCGTCCTTCCTCGGCGCCACCCTCGCCCGCTCGAACGACGTGGCGGAACCGGTGCCGGTGGAGACGGCGACGCCGACCGCGTCGCCCACCTCGCCGAGCACCGAGGACTACGAACAAGCGCTCGAGGAGATCCTCCCCGCGGGTGCGGCGGTGCGCGCCGGCACCGGCGTTCCCGCCGAGGGCAAGGGGTACGAGGGCGAGGTCTATATCGACATCTCGACCTCCGACGTGTACCTCTTCCGAGACGGGGCGTGGGTGAAGGTCGGCAACATCCGCACGTCGGCGGCCGAGAACCTCACGGGTGAGACGGGGGCGACGGGCGAGACCGGCGCCACGGGGGAGACGGGCGCGACCGGTGAGACCGGCGCGCCGGGCGCTCCCGGAACGCAGCTCTCGCTCGGCATCGGCGCACCCGAGGATGCGCAATGCGAAGCCGACGGCGACATCTACATCGACACCGAGACGGTGCAGTTCTACGAGTGCACGGGCGGCGCGTGGACGCTGTTCGGACCGGAGCGCGCCGACCCCGCGCCGCTGCCCACCCCCACGACCGACACCGAGGGCTGAGCCCGACGAGCGGTGCTCAGGCCTCGCCGCGATGCGCGGCGAGCTGCTCCTGCCAGTCATCCGGCACGCGGCCGGCGGGCCCGGGCGTCGGCTGATCCGCCGGGTGCGCGACGGGTGGCGCGAGCGGAGGACCGAACGCGAAGTCGTGCGTGACGTAGTTCCAGAACCACGCCTCCCCGGGTTCGAACGTGCGGATCACGCGGTGTCCGGTCGCCTCGAAGTGCTTCGTGGCGTGCGTGCCGAGCGAATCGTCGCAGCAGCCGATGTGCCCGCACCGCGCGCAGCGGCGCAGATGCACCCACCAGCCGCCGGCCTCGTCGCACTCCGCGCAGCCGTCGCCGCTCGGCGGGACGGTGGGATCGATGTCGGGGTCGGCGTCGCTCATCGACCCTCCTCGCGGATCACGGTCACCAGCCCGTCGTGAGCACGCGGTCGAGGGCGGCGACGAACACGTCGGCGCTCTCGCGCGTGAAGCACATCGGCGGCTTGATCTTCAGGATGTTCTGGTGGTCGCCGGTCGGCTGGGCGATCACGCCGAGTTCGCGCAGTCGTGCGCAGATCGCCGCGGTCTCGGCCGTCGCGGGCTCCCACGTCGCGCGGTCGCGCACGAACTCCGGACCCAGATAGAAGCCCGATCCGTGCACGGCCGCGAGGATCGGATGTCGCCGACCGAGGTCCTCGAGACGCTCCTTGAGGTATCCGCCGGTCTCGCGGGCGTTCTGCTGCAATCCCTCGTCGCGGATGATGTCGAGCACGGTGAGCCCCACGACGCTCGAGACCGGGCTTCCGCCCGCGGAGGAGAAGAAGTAGCCGCCGGCGCGGTACCGCTCGGCGATCTCGCGCGTCGTGATGACGGCGCCGAGGGGATGCCCGCTGCCCATCGCCTTCGCGACGGCGATGACATCGGGGACCACACCCTGCTGCTCGAAGCCCCAGAACCATTCGCCGAGGCGCCCATACCCGACCTGCACCTCGTCGGCGATCGCCAGGCCGCCGTGCGCGCGCACCGCGGTGTAGACGGCGTCGAGGTACCCGTCCGGCAGGGCGACGCCGCCCGCGTTGCCGAACACCGATTCGGCGAGGAACGCGCCGAGGGGCGTGCCCGCCTCGGCCAGGCGGTGCACCTCGGCCACGGCATCCCGCGCGTACTGACCTTCGTCGCCGCCGGCGTGCGCGCCGCGGAACGGATGGGGCGCCGGCACGGTGTGCACCCACTCGGGGCGGGTCTCGAGTGCCGCCGGGTTGTCGGCGATCGAGGTCGAGACCGCATCGGTCAGGTACGTCCAGCCGTGGTAGGCCTCGCGGACGGCCAGCACGTCGCGGCGCCCCGACCACGCCTGCCCGAGCCGCAGCGCCAGGTCGACCGCCTCGGAGCCGCTGTTGACGAGGAAGACCGTGTCGAGCGGTGCCGGGGCGAGGGCCGCCAGGCGCTCGGAGAACTCGACGACCGCGGGGTAGTGGAATCGCGAGTTCGTGTTGAGCAGCTGCCACTGCGCCGTGACGGCGGCGACGAGCCGCGGGTGCGCATGCCCCACCGAGGTCACGTTGTTGAGGGTGTCGAGGTACACGCGCCCGTGCGCATCCACGAGGTGCTCGCGCCAGCCGCGCACCATGATCGGCGGGTCGTCGAAGTAGTGCTCCTGCACGTCGGCGAACACCCGGTCGCGGCGCACGAGCAGAGCCGCCGCATCCGCGTCGTGCATCGCGCCGTGCATCGCGTCATGAGGCGTGTCGTGCGGGAGCGGGGCGACGCCGGGCACGAGTGCCGACGGGTCGGCGGTCACGCTGTGCCAGGCGTCGGCGAGGGATGCCGGCACGAACCGGGGCGGCTCGACGCCGGGCGCGACGACCTGCACCCACAGGCTCGTGTCCGTGTGCGCCAGCAGCTCGCCCGGCGCGACCCGCGCGCCTGCGGCCGCGGTGGCGCGGCAGCCCTCGAGGAGCAGGGTGACAGCATCCGATCGCAGTTCGAGCCCGTGTGCGGTCGGCCAGACGGTTCCGGCCCACGGCGCGGCGACGCTGTGCGTGTCGGCGGCGCTGTGCGGGGCGGGGAACCGCAGCTCGAGACCGAGCGCCGTGTTCGCGGGTTCGCGCTCATCGTCGGGGCGGGAGCGGGTCAGGCGCGTCTCACCGAAGCGCGCGGCGACGGCGGCGACGGCGTTCGGCGCGGCCGGATCGGCCCCCGGGCCCCGCGTGGTCAGGAGCTCGGCGAAGACGTCGTCCTCGGCGGATGCCGCCAGCCATCGCCCTTCGTGCAGCAGGGGGCTCGTCGGGGAGAAGTCCGAAGTCTGCACGCCCGCGGTGGCGAGCGACGGCAGGAGCGGCGCTGCCGGCGGGAGGGTGAGCGGGGCGCCGGCGTGGCCCGTCGCGGCACGCACGAGGGCGGTCGCCACGACCAAGGGGACCGATGTCGCCTGAGCGAAGATCTCGCGCTCGTGCTCGAGGTTCTCGGCGGCGTAGAGGTTGCCGGGGTCGGTTGCGAGCACGTGGTGGGCGCTCGCGACGAGGACCGCGCCGCGCACGACGACGAGCGGCCAGAGGGCGTCGGCCTCGTCCGCCGAGAGCGGTCGCACCTCGTGGTACGCCGTGATCGCGCGGCTCGCGGCGGGCAGATCCATGCCGTCGTGATGCAGGAGCGACGAGACCGTGATCGCGAGCTCGCCGACGGTCCACGTGCGGTTGAGATCGCCCAGGTCGATCACGCCGTCGGGCACCCGCGTGAGGGGGTCGGCCGTGACGACGTTGTCGTCGGTCAGGTCGCCGTGGATGAACTGCACCGGAAGCTTCTCGGCCACCGCTCCGACGGCATCCCATGCGGTGGATGCCGCGCTCGCGAGCTCGACGCGCAGGTCGTCGTCATCGACGTAGGGGAGCAGCTCGTCCAGTACCCGGGGCGCTTCACGGAGATCCCACTGGTGCACGCGTTCGGCTCCCGGGGCATCGAGATCGGCGAGTGCGACGTCGACCGTCGCCGCGAGCGTGCCGATCGCCGACACCGCGGCGGGGGACAGGTAGCCCTCGAGCGTCTCGCCTTCGAGGAACTCGAGCAGGCGCGCCTGCATCGTGACTCCCGACACGGTCACAGGCCGGACGGTGCCGCCGTCCGCGAGGCGGAGCGCGCGCGGGGCGCGGACGCCCACGGCGCCGATCCGCGCGGCGGCCGCGGACTGCGCCTCGAGCTCGAGCGCGCTCACGCTGGGGTTCGCGACCTTGAGCAGAACCCGCGGGCCGTCTTCCGGCTCGACGAGGAAGTTGCGGTCCTGGTGGCTGCCGAGCGCGCGAGCACGACCGCCGATGCCCCAGCCCTCCTGTGCGATCGCCGCCGCGGTCGCCTCGTCGATCTCGGGAGGTGCGGGCTGCACCAGCGCGGACTCGGAGGACGTCGCGGACGCGGGGACGGAGGGGTCGACCATGTGGAGCCTTCTGTCGATCGGGATGCGACGAGGCTATCGTTCCGCCGTCGCCGGGAATACGCCGTGGATGCCGACGTTGAAGTTGATACCACTTCGCTCAAGTAGCAAAGTTGACAGAGTAAGACTCAACTCACTCAGGAGAGAAATGCCCGACGACTTCACCCCGCAGGACGGCGAGAACAGCTCGAGCGCGTTCGACGAGTTCCTCGCGCGCTACCTCGACGGTGAGCGCGCCCGCGCCTCGCGTGCGATCGACCTGACCCGCTTCCTGAGCCTGCGCACGCAGCAGCTGCTCCAGCAGTCCGGTGCATTCGCGCTCGCCCGCGGTCAGCGTGAACTCGACGCCCTGCACGTGCTGCGGGTGCTCGTGGGCGAGTCTCCCGCGAAGGAGGCCGTGACGCGCATCGGCGCCGATCCCGAGGCGATCGCCCGCGCCGCCGAGCAGCGGCTGCCGCAGGAGTCGGACCCGGCCGACGTCGATGGAGCGGTGGTGACGCCGTCCGTGCAGCGCGCGCTGTTCCACGCCTTCCAGGTCGCCCGCTCATCCGGCTCGACCTACGTCGACCCGGAGCACCTCTTCTTCGCCCTCGTCCTCGGGCAGGACGCCCCCGCGGGCCAGATCCTCGCCGAGGCGGGCGTCACGGCGGACGCGCTGCTGCAGGGCGCCCGCGAACAGGGTGCGCAGGAGACCGTTGCTGCCGGCGGCAGTGCTCCGGCGGAGGCCGGGTCGGATGCCGCGGCATCCACGACCCCGATGCTCGACCGCTTCGGCACGGATCTGACCGCGCTCGCCCGTGCCGGATCCCTCGACCCGGTGATCGGTCGCGCCGACGAGATCGAGCAGACGATCGAGATCCTGAGCCGTCGCACCAAGAACAACCCGGTGCTCGTCGGCGAGGCCGGTGTCGGCAAGACCGCGATCGTCGAGGGCCTCGCGCAGGCGATCGCCTCCGGCGCCGTCCCCGAGCAGCTGCGCGACAAGCGCGTCGTCTCGCTCGACCTGCCCGCGATGCTCGCCGGCACGCGCTACCGCGGCGACTTCGAGGAGCGCCTCACCAAGACGATCGACGAGGTCGCGGGCCTGTCCGGCGAGCTGATCCTCTTCATCGATGAGGTGCACACGGTCGTCGGCGCCGGTGGCGGCGGCGAGGGCACGATGGATGCCGGCAACATCCTCAAGCCCCGCCTCGCGCGCGGCGACCTGCACCTCGTCGGCGCCACGACGCTCAAGGAGTACCGCGCGGTCGAGAAGGACCCGGCGCTCGAGCGCCGCTTCCAGCCGGTGCGGGTGGGCGAGCCGAGCATGGAGGACGCCGTGCTGATCCTCCGCGGGCTGCGCCCGGCCTACGAGGAGCACCACGGGGTGTCGTTCACCGACGACGCGCTGCGCGCGGCCGTCGAGCTGAGCGACCGGTACCTGTCCGAGCGCGTGCTGCCCGACAAGGCGATCGACCTGATCGACCAGGCCGGGGCCCGGCTGCGGCTGCGGCTGGGTGTGCCGGTCGACGTGACGGCGCTGGTCTCGCGGCTCGCCGAGCTCGAGGCCGACAAGAACGCCGCCGTGAGCGCGGAGAAGTACGAGGACGCCTCGCGCATCCGCGATCTGATCGCCGAGACACAGGCCCGGCTCGACGACGCCACGCAGCGGCCCGCGCCGGAGGCCGTGGTGGATGAGGCGGAGATCGCCGCGGTGATCAGCCGGGCCACCGGCATCCCCGTCCAGCGTCTGACCGAGACCGAGCGTGCCCGCCTGGCGTCGCTCGAGAGCGAGCTGCACGCCCGCGTGATCGGGCAGGACGACGCCGTGACGGCGGTCGCCAAGGCGGTGCGCCGCAATCGCACCGGTATGGGCGATGCCCGTCGCCCGGTCGGATCGTTCCTGTTCCTCGGCCCCACGGGTGTCGGCAAGACCGAGCTCGCGAAGGCGCTCGCCGTCAGCCTGTTCGACGACGAGGGCGCGGTGATCCGCTTCGACATGAGCGAGTTCGGCGAGCGCCACACGGTGTCGCGGCTCGTCGGTGCCCCTCCGGGATACGTCGGCTACGACGAAGCCGGACAGCTCACCGAGCGCGTGCGCCGCAACCCGTACGCGATCGTGCTGTTCGACGAGATCGAGAAGGCGCACCCCGACGTGTTCAACCTGCTGCTGCAGGTGCTCGACGACGGTCGGCTGACCGACGGCCAGGGCCGCACGGTCGACTTCCGCAACACCGTGATCGTCATGACCTCCAACATCGGCAGCGAGTTCCTCGCGTCGCGGTCGGGAGCGATCGGCTTCATCGCCGACGGCGGCGGGGCCACCGGCTTCGGCAGCGAGGACGACCTGCGCGTGCGCGTGATGGGACGCCTCCGCGAGGCGATGCGGCCCGAGTTCCTCAACCGCATCGACGAGGTCGTGCTGTTCCGCAAGCTCGACCGCGCGCAGCTGCGCGAGATCGTTCGGCTCATGCTCGGCACGACCGAGCGCCGGCTCGTGGACCGCGAAGTCACGATCCAGGTGACGGATGCCGCGATCGACTGGCTCGCCGACCACGGCTACGAGCCCGAGTACGGTGCGCGGCCGCTGCGCCGGCTCATCCAGCGCGAGGTCGATGACCGGGTCGCGGAGCTGTTCGTGAGCGGCGACCTCGCCGACGGGGGAGCGGTGCGGGTGGACGCCGACGCCGACGCCCTGGTCGTCACGAGTCTTGGCGGGCTGGCCGCCGCGGCCTGACCGTCGCGGACTGCCTTGCGGCTCCCGGCACGCGCTTCGAGGCGTGCCGGGAGCCGCTTCGCGTGCCGCGGGTGCGGGTGCCGGGGTGGGGCGCGGCTCACGTACGGTCCGGGTTTGGGGCGCGCGCCGTCCGTTGGGGCGCAGGATCTGCGCCCCAACGGAGGTTATCCGCCCCAAACCCACGGGCGGGTGGAGGTGAGGGCGCGAGGCCTCAGGCTGAACCCGGAGCGACCGCCGCGGGGGCAGGATCGGGCTTGAGCAGCGTGCGCGAGAGCTGTGTGGCGCCGGCGACGGCGGCCGGCATCGTCGCGACCGCCCCGAACGGGATCATGAAGCACAGCTGCGTCGCGACGCCGAAGCCGAGCACGCGGGCCCGGTGCGCGCGACGCAGCCGCCGGCGGGCGGCGCTGTCGAGTCCGCGGGCGCTCAGCGCGCGCGAGGAGAGTTCGTCCGCGAGCAGCCACCCGGTCATCGAGATCGCGAACACCGTCGACAGGATGCCGCCCGCGGCGGGGATCAGACCGATGAGCGCCGCGAGCAGCGCGATCGCGATGCCGCGCGCGACGAGGGAGATACCGTCGCCGACCGACCGCCAGAAGCCGTAGGGCGCGTCGAGGTGCGCCGCGCCGAGATCGTTCTCGACGGCCCGCCAGATGCGCTCGTAGAACGGCTCGCCGACGATGAGGGTCAGAGCGGTGAACGACACCGCCACGAGCACGAGGGCGGCACCGACCATCGCGGTGCCGATCGTGGCGCGGATCACGGTCGCCCACAGTCCCGGCCACCCCTCGGCGAACGGCGTGATCGCCACCGTGATGCCGGGGAGTGACACTGCGAGCGCGACGACCCCGGCCAACAGGACCAGCCCGACGATCGCGGCGGGGATGAGCCCCAGCGCCATGAGTCCCGGGCGGCGTCGCCAGTAGCCGAATCCGCGCCCGAGGACAGCCGCGCCCGCAAGGAACTCCCGCATCGGATCAGCCTACGAGAGGACCGTAGGCTGGAAGCCTCCGACCCGACCGAGGAGACCCGTGTTCCGAACGCCGCTCAACCTCTTCCGCACGCTCGCGATCGCCGAGGCGATCTCGTGGACGCTCCTGATCACGGGGCTGATCCTCCGCGCGACGGCCGACCTCGCGATCGCCGTGACGATCGGCGGCGGCATCCACGGTTTCGTCTTCCTCTCCTACGGTGCGACCGCCGTCCTCGTCGCGAAGAACCAGCGTTGGGGTGCCTGGCCGTCGATCGTCGCGATCGGGAGTGCGATCATCCCCTACGCGACGATCCCCACCGAGCTGTGGCTGCACCGTTCCGGACGGCTGAAGGGTCCGTGGCGGCTGGAGGCGACCGACGACCCGCGCGACGGCGCGTGGCACGACCGGCTCATGCGCGCGCTCCTGCGCCGGCCGTGGGTGCTCGCGGTGCTGATCGCGGCGGCCGTTGTCGTGTTGTTCGTCGTCCTGCTGATCCTCGGCCCTCCGGGCGGCCGCGACTAACGCGCGGGCATCCGCACGCCGTCGCCGAAGCGGCGGCGTGCGCGGTCAGTGCCGGGAGAAGCGCCGGATCGTCTCGGCCGCCAGGGCGTGGTCGACCACGTCCGGCTCGCCCGACATCGTGACGCTGCCCACGACCTCTCCGCCGACGAAGATCGGCACGGCGCCTCCGTGGGCGCGGAAGACGTCGTGATCGACGTCGGTGCGCTCGGCGAACGGCGTGCCGGCCTCTTCGTGGCGGCGTCGCACGAGCAGCGACGGCTCGCCGAAGCGCTCCGCCACGGCGGCCTTGCCCGCGAGCCACGCGTCGTTGCCGGGACCGGTCGTGCCGAGCTTCGCGACGAACACGGCGTCGCCGCGCAGGACGATGCGCACCGCGAGGTTCGCGCCGTGATGGCGGATCACCTCGACGGCGGTGAGCCCGAGCGAGACCGCTTCGTCGTTGTCGAATGACGGGCGGTCGAACGGCGGGACCGCCTCGAGGTCGGCGACGGTGAAGACGGGAAGCTCGGACATCGTCACCTCTCCGGAAGCGCGGGCGATCTTCACCGTACCCCGGGTCAGCCCGAGATCTGCAGGGCCGTGATGCCCGGCATCCCGAACCAGACGCGGCCGTCGTCGGCTTCGACGAACGTCGCGAGCACGCCGTCGCAGTCTGCGCAGCGCGCGACCAGGCCCATCGGGGTCGCGTAGACGACCGCCACGGCGATCGCGCCGCGCGCACCGCAGTGGCCGCAGCGGACCTCGGTCGCCGTCGCGTCCCACCCGAGCGCGTCGGCCAGGCGTCCCGCGAGCATGTTGCCGTCGAGTCTGGTCATCACGAACCTCCGAACCTCTCGGTGCGCACGTCGCCCGGGCGGTGCCCGGCGTCGATCAGCCACCCGGCGACCGCCTCGACGAACGGTGTCGGCCCGCACACGTACACGCGGGGTCGGGATGCCGCCGGCACCGTCACCGCCTGCAGCACGTCGCGGGTCACCCGGCCCGGCGGGGTGGGCCAGCCGTCGGGCGTCCGGCGCGTGTACGCGACGTCGAGGCGGAGGGCCGCACCGGCTGCCAGGGCGTGCAGCTCGTCGCGGAAGAACACGTCGTCGGGGGTGCGCACCGAGTACAGCAGACGGAACTCGGTCGCATCGCCCGCCTGTGCGTGCGCGGCCGCCATCGCGTAGAGCGGCACCACGCCGGAGCCGCCCGCGATGAGCTGGACGGGCCGCAGGTCGTCACCGGGGTCCGGCGGCGCCCACACGAAGAAGGCCCCGAGCGGTCCGTGCAGCTCGACCTGATCGCCGACGCGCAGGTCGTGCACGAGGAAGGGCGACACCTCGCCGTCCGGCACCTCGTCGACCGCGAGCACGACGCGCGTGCCTCCGCCCGCCGATGCGATCGAGTACGACCGGGTCGCCTGGTAGCCGTCGGGGGCGGTGAGCCGCACGTCAAGGTGGGCTCCCGCGTCGTTGCCCGGCCAGGTCGGCACGTCGAGCTCGATGCGTCGGGCGGTCGCGGTCTCGGGTCGCGAAGAGACGACCGTGGCGACGTGCCAGGCGGCGCGCGTGCGCGCAGCAGGGGCGGATGCCGTCGGGCTCGGTGAGCTCACCAGTACCGCTCCTCCTGCCACGGGTCGCCGTGCAGGTGATAGCCGTTCTGCTCCCAGAATCCCGGGTCGTCGGTCGGCATCGTGACGAGTCCGCGGATCCACTTCGCGCTCTTCCAGAAGTACAGGTGCGGCACGAGCAGGCGCGCAGGTCCCCCATGCTCGGGGTCGAGGGGCTCGCCCTCCGCTTCGAACGCGATCCAGCTCCTGCCGCCGAGCAGATCGTCGAGGGGCACGTTCGTCGTGTAGCCGCCGTACGAATGCGCCATGACGAAGTCGTGGTCGGTCTCGACGTGCTCCCAGATCGCGTCGAGCGGCACGCCGCGCCACGGCATCTCGAGCTTGGTCCAATGCGTGACGCAGTGGATGTCGGTCGTGATGTCCTCGAGACCGAGGCTCCGCAGCTCGTCCCAGCTCCAGCGCTGCGTGCCGTTCTCGGTGCGGACCGAGAACTCCCACTCCGCCGTGTCGACCTCGGGGGTGGGGCCGGCCGACAGCACAGGCCAGTCGCCGACGAGGGTCTGGCCGGGTGGGAGCCGCGGATCGCGGTCGCCGCGCCGGCCGGAGAAGCCTCGGGTGATGAACGACATGGTGCCCCCTTCGCCGGAGAGGTTCCGTTGCCGATCACCCTAGCCAGACCAGGCACCCGGTCGCGACGCCTAGGCTGAGACCATGTCGACGCTCTCGCTCGGGATGCCGTGGATCCACCGCGACCCGTCCGTCGCGCCCGACACGACGGGACGCCCCGACACCGCGGGCCTGATCGATCGGTTCGGCAGGGTCGCGCACGATCTGCGCATCTCGGTCACCGAGAAGTGCTCCCTGCGCTGCACGTACTGCATGCCGGCGGAGGGACTGCCCAGCATCCCGAAGGCGGACCTGCTCACCTCTGTCGAGATCGCGCGCCTGGTGGGGATCGCCGCCGGCGCGCTCGGCGTCCGCGAAGTGCGGTTCACCGGGGGTGAGCCGCTCACCCGTGCCGACATGGTCGAGATCATCGCGCGGTCCGCCGCCGCGGCCCCCGGCATGCCCCTGTCGATGACGACGAACGGCATCGGTCTCGACAAGGTCGCGGTGGGTCTCGTCGAGGCGGGCCTGGGCCGGGTCAACATCTCGGTCGACACGATCGACCGCGAGCACTTCGCCCGGCTCACGCGGCGCGACCGGCTGCCGGCCGTGCTCGCCGGCATCGACGGTGCCGTCCGCGCCGGTCTCGGCCCGATCAAGCTCAACGCCGTCCTCATGCGCGAGACGCTCGCCGACGCGCCCGACCTGCTGGCGTGGGCGATCGAGCGCGGCCTGCGCCTGCGGTTCATCGAGCAGATGCCGCTGGATGCCGATGCCGCGTGGCGGCGGGCCAACATGGTGCCGGCATCCGAACTGCTCGATGTGCTGTCCGAGCGGTTCACGCTCACCGAGACGCCCCGCGAGGATCCATCGGCGCCCGCCGAGGAGTGGGTCGTCGACGGCGGCCCGGCGACGGTCGGGATCATCGCATCGGTGACGCGCTCGTTCTGCTCCGCGTGCGACCGCACCCGCATCACCGCCGAGGGCACCGTCCGCTCATGCCTTTTCGGCGACGACGAGACCGACCTGCGCGCGCTGCTGCGTGGCGGGGCGACCGACGGCGAGATCGCGGACCGCTGGCGCGCGGCGATGTGGGGCAAGCAGGCCGGGCACGGCATCGCCGATCCGGGCTTCGTCCCGCCCGAGCGCTCGATGGGGGCGATCGGTGGCTGACGTGCGGGTGCGGTACTTCGCGGCCGCGGCGGATGCCGCCGGGCGCGTCGAAGAGAGCCTCGAGGTCGCCGGCGCGACGGTGGGGGATCTGCAGCAGGCGCTGCAGGAGCGCTACGGCGAGCCGATGGCCCGGGTGCTGCGCACCGGGTCGATTCTGGTGGACGGCGTGGTCAGCCGTGACCCCGCGCGCCCGCTCGGGGCCGTCGCCGACGTGCTGCCCCGCTTCTCCGGCGGCTGACCCGCCCCGTTTCTGCCTCTCCCACCCGCGAGACTGCACCTGCACGCCGAGACTTAGGGGAATCCCCTACGCTTCGGCGCCCGGATGCAGTCTCGCGGAATAAGAGGGGCGAGGGAGTGCCGGACGGGAGGGCGCGAGGGTCAGAGGCCGACCCACTCGGTCGTGCCGGCGGCGAGGTGCTGGCGCTTCCAGATCGGGGTGCGCTCCTTCACGAGGTCGACGAGCCGACCGCATACGGCGAACGCCTCGGCCCGGTGCGGCGAGGCGACCGCGGCGACGAGCGCCACCTCGCCGATCTTCAGCGCCCCGACCCGGTGGATCGCCGCGACCCGCAGCCCCGATTCCTCCGCGATCTCGGCGCACACCTCCTCCAGAAAGCGCTGCGCGTCGGGGTGCGCCTCGTAGTCCAGCGCGTGCACGGCGTCGCCGTGATCGTGGTCGCGCACGATGCCCTCGAAAACCACGAGCGCGCCGTCGGCCCGGGAGGTCACGAACGCCTCCGCCGCGGCCCGGTCGATCGGCTCGGCGGTGATGAGCGCGAAGTGCCGGTCAGTCATGTCCGCCTCCGCGCACCTGGTCGAGCACGTGCGCGAGCAGCGGCTCGAGAACGGCCAGGCCGTCCCGCACGCCGCCGGTCGACCCCGGCAGGTTCACGATCAGCGTCCCGCCCACCATCCCGGCGATCGCGCGACTGAGCGCCGCCGTCGGCACCTCGGAGCGGCCCGCGGCACGGATCGCCTCCGCGATGCCCGGAAGCTCGAGGTCCAGCAGCGCGCGCGTCGCCTCGGGCGTGCGGTCCTGCGGGTGCAGGCCCGTGCCGCCGGTCGTGAGGACGACGTCGGGACCGGCATCCACGACGCCCGCAAGCGCGGCTGCCACGTCGACGTCGGCGGTCACGACGACATCGCCGACCGTGAAGCCGCGCGCCCGCAGCCACTCCGCGATCATCGGACCCGTCGTGTCGGCGCGTGTGCCCGCCGCGGCCGCCGTCGACGACACCACGACCGCGGCTGTCCGGCCGGACCCCACCGTGGCAGGCGCTTCCGCCGCCTCACCAGCAGGCTCGGGATGCCGCGCGCCTGCATCCGCTGCCGGCAGGCTCTGCGGCGGCGCGTGGTCGGTCTCCGCGTCGTCGGCATCCGCGTCGCGGGTCCACTCGCCGTGCTTGCCGCCGGACTTCTCGAGCAGCCGGATCTCGCCGAGCACCGCGCGCGGGTCGACGGCCTTGATCATGTCGTGCAGCGTCAGGCCGGCGATCGCGACGGCCGTGAGCGCCTCCATCTCCACGCCGGTGCGCGCGGTGACCGACACGGTCGCCTCGATCGCGATGTCGTCCTCGCCCAGCGCGAAGTCGATCGTCACGGCGTCGAGCGGGAGGATGTGGGCGAGGGGGATCAGCTCGCTCGTGCGCTTCGCCCCGGCGATCCCCGCGATGCGGGCGGTGGCGAGAACATCGGCCTTGGGCAGGTCATCGGCGCGGACGAGGGCGATCACGTCCGGCGTGGTCTGCAGCCGACCGGCGGCGCGCGCGACACGTCGGGTGACGGGCTTGGTGCCGACGTCGATCATGCGTGCGCGGCCGTCGTCGTCCAGATGGGTGAGCGAGCTCATAGGTCAACGGTATCGACCGTGGCACCGGCTTCGAGCGCGGTGACCTCCGCCGGCACGTCGATCAGCACGTCCGCGGCGGCCAGTGCCGCCACGAGGTGCGACCCCGGACCGGCGACGGTCTCGACGCCGTCCGCCGTGACCCGCCCGCGCAGGAACTGCCGTCGGCCCGCCGTGGACGTGAGCGGCCCCGAGAGCGGGAGGCGGCGGCGCGCGACCGGCGGCAGCCCCGCGGTCTCGCGCAGGAGCGGCGCCAGGAACAGCGTGAAGCTCAGCTGACTGCTCACCGGGTTGCCGGGGAAGCACACGACGGGCACATCGCGGTAGCGCCCGTGCGCCTGCGGGCCGCCGGGTTGCATGTCGACCGTGCCGACCGTCGCGCCGAGCGGCTCGAGCAGCTGCCGGACCGGCTCGTGCGCGCCCATCGAGATGCCGCCGCTCGTGACGATGATCTCCGCGCCCTGCGCGATCGCCCGGTCGAACGTGTCGCCGAGGCGCGCCGGATCATCACCGGCCAACTGCAGGTCGACGACCTCGGCGCCCGCGGCCGTCGCGGCGGTCGCGAGCGCGATGCCGTTCGCATCGGGGAGGCGGCCGTGCGAGAGCGGGCTGCCGGGCGGAACGAGCTCATTCCCGGTGCTGATGACGGCCAGGCGCACCCGCGCCCGGACGGCGATGTCGATGAGATTCGCCGCGGCGAGGGCGGCGAGATGGCGCGAGGCGAGCCGGAGCCCTGCGGGCAGCAGGACGGCGCCGGCGGCGATGTCGGATCCGGGCTCGCGGACGTACTCCCCGGCATCCCGCCCGCGGAGGATCTCGACGCCGCCGTCGACGCGCCGGGTGTCTTCGATCGGCACGACGGCGTCGGCGCCCGGCGGCACGGGGGCGCCCGTCATGATCGCGATCGCCGCGCCGGCAGGCAGCGCCGAGGGATCGGTCGCGCCGGCCGCGATCTCGCCGACCACGGGCAGAACGACCGGGACGGTGCCGAGATCGGCGGCGTGCACGGCGAAGCCGTCCATCTGCGAGTTGCGGAACGTCGGCAGCGCGATGGGACTCCGCACGTCGGCGGCCGTCACGCGGCCCGCCGCGAGTGCGAGCGGCACGGGCTCGTGCGGTCGGTCGACCACCGCGGTGAGCAGTCTCCGGATGATGTCGGCGTACTCCTCGACGGCGATGCGGTGCATTGCTTCAGTATCGCCGCCGCGACGCTCGTCGGAGGCCGCTCTGCCCCAGGCCGCGCCGCGGCGGCTTCCCGCGCCCTCAGTACCTGGGCAGGCTCGGGTCGACCGTGCGCGACCACGCGTCGATCCCACCCGAGAGGTGGCGCGCCGCGACGAACCCGGCGTCCTCGAGCATCCGGAGTGCGGCGTCGGACCGCACACCCAGGTGGCAGTACACGACGACGGGCTCCGCGGGCTCGAGCTCGCCGAGGCGGTGTGCGAGCTCGCCGAGCGGGATCGTCCGCGCTCCGGGCAGCGCGACGAACGCGACCTCGTGCGGCTCGCGCACGTCGAGCAGCACCGGCGCCGTCGTCGACGTGTCATCCAGGAGCGCCGCGAGTTCGCGTGCGGTGATCGACCGGCCGGATGCCGCGGCCGCGGCCGGCGCTGCGACCGGAGGGGCGGCATCCCGGGCCGGATCGCGCTCGTACCGCAGTTCGCGCGTCGTGCCGGTGAGGGCGTCGAAGAGGGCGACGCGACCGATGAGCGGATCGCCGAGGCCCGTGAGGAGCTTGAGGGCCTCGGTCGCCATGAGCCCGCCGATCACGGTGCACACCGTCGGCAGGATCCCGGCGATCTCGCACGTGTCGGCCTCGCCGTCGGGACCTGCGGGGAACAGATCGCGGAAGTCGGTCCCGCCCCACGCGAGGCCCACTTGACCCGACCAGCGCAGCGCCGACCCCCAGACGAGCGGGATGCCGGCCGCCGCGGCGGCGTCGTTCGCGGCGAAGCGGGTGTCGATCGTGTCGGAGCCGTCGATCAGGATGTCGGCACCGGAGAGGAGGGCGGGCGCCGTCGCGGCGGTGAACACGCCGCGGTGCGCGATGAGGACCGTGTCGGGGGACTGGGTGCGCACGGCATCGGCCGCGGAGTCGACCTTCGTGCGGCCGACGTCCGCCGCGCCGTGGAGGATCTGGCGGTGCAGGTTGCTCTCGTCGACCAGGTCGTCGTCGACGATCGTGATCGTGCCCACGCCGGCCGCCGCGAGGATGGGCACGACCGCGCTGCCGAGACCGCCCGCGCCGATCACGACGGCGTGAGCCTGCGAGAGACGCTCCTGCGCGCTGTCGCCGAAGCCGGGCAGGATGCGCTGGCGGGCGTACCGCGCGGCGCGGGGGTCGGGTCCGGAACTCACTCGGCGATTCTTCCACCCGCCTCGATGCCGCGGACGGTACGGGCCTCCCATGCCGCGAATGCGTCTATATTCGAGCCATGCGAACGCGGATGCGGTCATGAAGGAGTTCACGGTGCGCCAAGCGGCGACGTTGCTCGGCGTGAGCGACGACACGGTCCGCCGCTGGGGCGAGAGTGGGCGCATCGGCCTGCACAAGGCGGCGAACGGCCGTACGAGCATCGCGGGCGCCGAACTCGTGACCCTCATGCAGGACGGTGCGGCCGGCTCGGCGATGGCCGACGAGTTCCCGACGGCGCGCTCCTCGAGCCGCAACAAGCTCACGGGACTCGTGACGCGCATCCAGCTCGACGGCGTCATGGCGCAGGTCGACCTGCAGGCGGGGCCGTTCCGCGTCGTGTCGCTCATGAGCCGCGAAGCGGTCGAAGATTTGGGGCTCGAGGTGGGGATGCTCGCCGTCGCCTCGGTCAAAGCCACCACCGTGAGCGTCGAGCTGCCGGCGGTCGCCGAGTGACCGTCCGTCGCGCCGCAGGCGTCGCCGTGGCGCTCATCTCCGCCCTCGCACTCGGCGGGTGCGCCGCGCAGCCCGGCGCCGTCCCGGACGCCGTGCCCTCGGGCACGCGGGCGTCCGAAGAGCTGTCGGGCACGCTCACCGTGTTCGCCGCGGCCTCGCTCACCGAGACGTTCGACGCGCTCGCCGAGGACTTCGAGGCGCAGCATCCCGAGGTCGACGTCGTCCTCAATTACGGCGGCAGCTCCGCACTCGCTCAGCAGATCGTCGCGGGGGCGCCCGCCGACGTGTTCGCCGCGGCGAGCGAAGCGACGATGCAGACCGTCGTCGACGCCGACCTCGCGTCGGAGCCGGTCGTCTTCGCGACGAATTCCCTGCAGCTCGTCGTCCCCGCGGGCAATCCCGCCGAGGTCACCGACCTCGCCGACCTGGCGCGGTCCGAGCTCGCGATCGCGCTGTGCGACGCCGCCGTGCCGTGCGGTGCCGCCTCCGCGTCGCTGCTGTCGGCCGAGGGCGTCACGGCCTCGCCCGACACGCTCGAAGAGGACGTCAAGGCCGTCCTCACAAAGGTGCAGCTCGGCGAAGCCGATGTCGGGCTGGTGTACGTGACCGATGTGCGCGCCGCGGGCGACGAGGTCGAGGGCATCGCGGTGCCCGAGGTGGCGGCCGCGATCAACCGCTATCCGGTCGCCGCGCTCACCGATGCCCCGAGTCCGGACCTGGCGGCGGCGTGGATCGCGCTGCTCACCGGCCCCGAGGGGCGGGCGGTGCTCTCGGATGCCGGCTTCGGGACCGGCTGAGGTGTCGGAGCGGAGCCGGATCACGGCGCCGGCGCGCGTGCGGACCGAGCGCGACCGCGCGATCTCGCCCCTCGTCATCGCGCTGGCGTCGCTCGCGCTCGCACTCCTCGTCCTTCCGCTCGTCGCACTGCTGATCCGCGCGCCCTGGGGCGATCTGGGGGAGCTCCTCACGAGCCCCGCCGTCGGGCAGGCGCTCGTGCTGTCGCTCGTGACCGCGACGATCGCGACCGCGCTGAGCCTCGTGCTCGGCATCCCTCTCGCGATCCTCCTCGCCCGCGCCGAGCGCTGGCCGCTTCTGCCGCGGCGGCTGCTGCGGGTCGCCGTGACGATCCCGCTCGTGCTCCCACCCGTGATCGGCGGCATCGCCCTGCTGATGCTGCTCGGGCGCCGCGGGGTGCTGGGCTCGCTCCTGGCCGAGATGGGCATCGGCATCACGTACACGACCGGCGCGGTCGTGCTCGCCCAGACGTTCGTGTCGATGCCGTTCCTCGTGTTCGCCGTCGAGGGTGCGCTCCGCACGGCCGATCGGCGCGTCGAGCTCGCGGCATCCACTCTCGGCGCCAGTCGTGCGCAGGTGTTCCGGATGATCACGCTGCGCCTGGTCGCCCCGGGTGTGGCCGCCGGGGCCGTGCTGTGCTTCACGCGCGCGCTGGGGGAGTTCGGCGCGACCATCACATTCGCGGGGTCGCTACCGGGCGTCACGCGCACCCTCCCGATCGCGAGCTACCTCGCCCTGCAGCGCGAACCAGGGGAGGCCATCGCGCTCGCGCTCATCCTGCTCGTCGTGTCGGTGGTCGTGCTGCTCGCGCTGCGCGATCGGTGGATGCCGGGGGTGGGGCGATGAGCGATCGCGGGCTGTCGGCCTCCTTCGTCGTGCCCCGGCCGTCGCTGCGGGTCGACGTCGACCTCGAAATAGCCCCGGGACGCACGCTCGCCCTCGTCGGACCGAACGGGGCGGGCAAATCGAGCGTGATCGCCGCGATCGCCGGGCTCGTGGGCATCGAGTCCGGGCGCATCCAGGTCGACGGTCGGGTGCTCGCCGATGCGGCCGCGGGGGTCGACACCCCGACGCCCGAGCGCCGCGTGGGCGTGGTGTTCCAGGACTACCTGCTCTTCCCGCACCTCGACGTGCGCGACAACGTCGCGTTCGCCGCGCGGGTGCGTGGGGCGGGGAAGGATGCCGCGCGGCGCCACGCCGAGCCCTACCTCGAGCGCTTCGGACTGAGCGATCTCGCCGATCGGCATCCGGCGAGTCTGTCGGGCGGGCAGTCGCAGCGCGTCGCGCTCGCCCGCGCGCTGGCCGCGGAGCCCGACGTGCTGCTGCTGGACGAGCCGATGGCGGCCCTCGACGTCGAGCTGCGCGCCGACGTGCGGGCCGATCTCGCGCGCCACATCCGCGGCTTCGGCGGCGCGACGCTGCTCGTGACCCACAGCCTCGCTGACGTCGAGGCGGTCGCGGACGACGTCGCGGTGATCGAGTCGGGCCGCCTCACGCAGCGCGGCACGCTCGCCGAGCTGCGCGCCGCCGATGACGGCGGCTTCGTGCAGCGCCTGCTCGCGTCGCGGGAGTGAGCGCCCGGCCGCGCGGGGCCGTGGTGGGGCCGCTCGCGCACCGTGCGCCGCTGGCTCGCGGCGGGTACTGAGGCTCGTGGCACGTGATGGAGCGCGGGCCGTGAGGCGGAGCGCGGGCCGGGAGCGGGGCTGGGCCGCTCGAGGCGGGTGCTGAGGCTCGCGGCATGTGATGAGGCGCGGGCCGCTCGCGGCCGGGGTGGGGCGTGCGCCGCTGGCTCGCGGCACGTGCTGAGGCTCGCGGCACGTGAAGAAGCGGGGGCCGGGAGGCGCAGCGCGGGCCGCGAGCGGGGCGCACGGCGGTGCTGTCAAGCCCGCGGGCCGGCCCGCGGGCTCGGGTAGCGTCGAGCCCATGACCTCCCGCCCCCGCCGCGCCCCTGCGCGGCGCACAGGCCCCCGCGTCGACGGCATCCGCACGGGCGCGCGCTGGGTGCTCGCCGCGCTGCTCGCGGCGGCCGGCGCCTCGCACCTCACGTGGGGCCGGCGCGGCTACCGCATCGTCGTCCCGGACTGGGCGACGCGCGTGACCACGCTCGACAAGGACGCGATCGTCGTCGCGTCGGGCGCGGTCGAACTGCTGCTCGCGGGAGCCCTCGTGGCACTGCCGCGCGAGCGCGTCACCGTCGGGCGCCTCGTCGCGGCGTTCTTCGTCGCCGTGTTCCCGGGCAACGTGCACCAGTGGCAGACGGGGCGATCGGCGCCGCTCATGCGCACCGATCGCGCGCGCTTCGTCCGCCTGCTGCTGCAGCCGCTCCTCATCGCGTGGGCGCTGTGGAGCACCGGCTCCGCGTCCACCGGCTCACGGGGTGGAACGCGCCGCCGATGAGAGAGCTCGGCGTCACGCTGCCGGACGGGCGGATGCTGAAGGCGTACGACACCGGACCGGGACCCGGTCGGGCGCTCGTGTGGCATCACGGATCGCCGCAGACCGGTGCGCCGCTGCCGCCCGTCGTCGCCGCTGCCGCCGAGCGCGGCATCCGCGTGTTCTCGTACGGCCGTCCGTCGTACGGCGGCTCGAGTCCCGCCCCGGGCCGTGACGTCGCCTCGGCCGCCGCCGACACGATCGCCGTGGCCGATGCGTTCGGGATCGACCGGTTCGCGGCGATGGGCGCCTCGGGAGGCGGTCCGCACGCGCTGGCCGCCGCGGCGCTCACGCCGAGCCGCGTCGAGGCCGTCGTGCTCCTCGCCGGCATCGCGCCGTTCACCGACGCGTTCGACTGGTTCGACGGCATGGCCGCGCCGGCCGGCATCCGCTCGGCGTTCGAGGGCAGGGCCACCCGCGCCGCCTTCGAGCAGACCGCGGAGTTCGACCCGAGCCAGTTCGTCGCGGCCGACTATGCCGCGCTCGAAGGCGTCTGGTCATCCCTCGGTGAGGACGTGGGACGCTCGGCGGCTTTCGGACCCGACGGACTCATCGACGACGACGTCGCGTTCGCCGGGACGTGGGGATTCGCTCTCGAGGAGGTCGCCGCCCCCGTGCTCGTCGTGCAGGGTGAGCTCGACCGTGTCGTGCCGCCCGCTCACGCGAGGTGGCAGGCCGCGCGACTGCCGGATGCCGAGCTGTGGCTGCGGGCAGGCGACGGGCACGTCTCGGTGCTCGATGCCGTGCCCGCGGCGATGGACTGGATCCTCACACGGTGACGGCACCGGCCCGCGCGACCCTCACCTCCGCCCCAGCGGGCAGACTGGTCCGATGACGGCATCCCCTGTTCCCCGTTCCACACCCGCCCGCACCGCGGCGCGCTGGCTGCTCGGCGGCGCCATGATGTTCGCCGGGGTCTCGCACCTGTTCTGGGCGCGCCGCGAGTTCCAGGCGCAGGTGCCCGACTGGACCGGGGAGTTCATGGACAAGGACGGGGTCGTCGTCGCCTCGGGGGTGGTCGAGGTCATGCTCGGCGGGGCGCTCATCGCCCTCCCGCGCGAGCGCAGCCGCGTCGGAGCGATCCTGGCGGCGTTCTTCGTCGCGATCTTCCCGGGGAACATCGAGCAGTACACCAAGCGCAAGAGCGGCTTCGGGCTCACCGACGACCGCTCGCGTTTCGTGCGGCTGTTCTTCCAGCCCGTGCTCGTCGCCGTCGCGCTGTGGAGCACGCGGACGCCCCGCAGCTGACCGGCGCCGGCGTCGGTGTCGGCGCCCGGTGAGAGGATTCGAGGATGCTGCTGCACGACGTCGTCGAGACGGCCGAGTCCGTCGGCGCGACGCGCTCGCGGCTCGCGAAGATCGACGCCCTCGCGACCCTGCTCGCCGAGCTCGAGCCCGCGGAGGTCGCGCCGGCGATCGGCTTCCTCACCGCCCGCCCGAGGCAGGCACCTCTCGGCGTCGCGTGGCGCGGCCTGTCGGCCGTCGACGCCGCGCACAGCGAGACGTCCACCCTGACCGTCCTCGACGTCGACGCCGCGCTCGAGCGGCTGGCCGCGGCATCCGGTGCCGGTTCGAGCGCGGCGCGACGGACGACGCTCGAGGACCTCGCTGCCCGCGCGACGGCCGCCGAGTGGGACTTCGCGTCGCGCGTGATCCTCGGCGAGCTGCGCACCGGTGCCCTCGAGGGCGTGCTGCTCGACGCGATCGCCCGGGCGTCGGGGGAGGATGCCGTTACCGTGCGTCGCGCGGCGATGCTGTCGGGCGACCTCGGACTGACCGCGCGCATCGCGTTGGGCGGACCCCCGGGTCAGCTGGCGGCCGTCGGGCTCGTGGTGGGGCGGGCCGTCTCGCCCATGCTCGCCTCGACGGCGGGGTCGGTCGGGGAGGCGGTCGCCCAGATCGCCGGACCGGCATCCGTGGAGTACAAGCTGGACGGCGCGCGCATCCAGGTGCACCGCACGGGCGATGACGTGCGCGTGTTCACCCGGAACCTCGCCGACATCACACACCGCGTGCCGGAGATCGTCGATGTCGTGCGTGCCCTGCCGGTGCGGGACGTTATCCTCGACGGCGAGACGCTCTCGCTCGACGCCGACGGCGGGCCACGCCCGTTCCAGGACACGATGGCGCGCTTCGGGTCCGAGGCCGCCGGCGGCGACACCCTGCTGCGGCCGTGGTTCTTCGACGTCCTCCACGTCGACGGGCGCGATCTGATCGACGAACCCCTCGACGCGCGGCTCGGCGAGCTCGAGCGGATCGCGGCGCCCTGGCGCATCCCGGGCCTGGTCACCGACGACGCAGAGGCCGCGGAGCAGCTGTCGCGTGAGTCCCTCGCGGCCGGGCACGAGGGCGTGGTCGTCAAGGCGTTGGACTCCGCGTACGCCGCGGGTCGTCGCGGCAAGAGCTGGATCAAGGTCAAGCCCGTACTCACGTACGACCTCGTCGTACTCGCGGTCGAGTGGGGATCGGGACGGCGCACGGGGATGTTGTCGAACCTGCACCTGGGCGCACTCGATGCAGCGGGGGAGTTCGGTGAGCCGGGCGGCTTCGTCATGGTGGGCAAGACCTTCAAGGGGCTGACGGACGAGCTGCTGGCCTGGCAGACGGCGCACTTCCCGTCGATCGAGACGCACCGTTCCGCCTACGCCGTGCACGTGCGGCCCGTCACGGTCGTCGAGATCGCGATCGACGGCGTGCAGCGCTCCACGCGATACCCGGGCGGCGTCGCCCTCCGCTTCGCCCGCGTGAAGGGCTATCGGCCCGACAAGGCGCCGAACGAGGCGGACACGATCCAGACGCTTCGCGGACTGCTGCGGTGAGCGACGACGCCCGAGCGGATGCCTCCTCGCCGCGGATCGTCGTGCTCACGGGCGCCGGCATCTCGGCCGAGAGCGGCATCCCGACGTTCCGCGACGCGGGCGGGTTGTGGGAGGGGCATCGCGTCGAAGACGTCGCGACCCCCGAGGGCTATGCCCGCGACCCCTTCACCGTGCTGCGCTTCTACGACGAGCGGCGCCGTGCCGCGGCATCCGCTGTGCCGAACGCGGCCCACGCCGCCCTCGCCCGTCTGGAGCGCGAACTCGGAGAGCGCGTGCTGATCGTGACGCAGAACGTCGACGATCTGCACGAGCGCGCGGGCAGCACGCGCGTGGTGCACATGCACGGCGAGCTGCGGCGGGCGCTGTGCGCGGAATGCGGAGCGCGGCCCGCGTGGGAGGGCGATCTCGCCGGTCTCCCGCCCTGCCCCTCGTGCGGTGAGCGGATGCTGCGCCCCGACGTCGTCTGGTTCGGTGAGATGCCCTACGACCTCGACCGCATCGAGAACGCCGTCGTGGCGTGCGACGTGTTCGTCTCGATCGGCACGTCGGGGGCGGTGTATCCGGCCGCGGGCTACGTGGCCCTCGCCGCGGCGTTCGGCGCGCGCACCGTCGAGCTCAACCTGGAGCCGAGCGACGCGGTCGTGCCGTTCGACGACGCGCGGGCCGGCCGTGCGACCGAGATCGTGCCGGCGTGGGTCGAGGAGATCCTGCGCGCCGAGCGCTGAGCAGCGAAAGGACGCGCTCAGCGCCGCGTCGAGACCGTGACGGTGAACTTC
>CAYOQY010000003.1:0-18545 GCA_964406225.1 uncultured Microbacterium sp. | reverse complement strand
CTGAGCAGCGAAAGGACGCGCTCAGCGCCGCGTCGAGACCGTGACGGTGAACTTCGCGTTGCGCGCGACCTGCCGTGTCGGACCGACGAGCTTCTCCAGCAGTTGACGATGTTGCAGGTGCGAGTTCCAGACCGCCCACAGCTCGCCGCCCGGCGCGAGCACCCGCCCGGCGTCGGCGAACATCGGCGCGGCGACCGTGGTGGCGGGCACCGCCGCGCCGGAGTGGAACGGCGGGTTGAGCGCGATGAAGGAGGCGCTCGCGTCGGCACGGTCGCCCAGCCCGAGGTCGCGGACGGCGCTCACCCGGTCGCTGACGTCGTTCGCCTCGGCGGTGGCCAGCGCGGAGGCGACCGCGATCGCAGACTGGTCGGTCGCGATGACGTGCACATCGGGATGCCGACGGGCGAGCCACGTCGCGATCACCCCGGTGCCGCACGCGAAGTCGATCACGTCGCCGTCCGCCGAGGGCCGGGCCTCGACGAGCTGCTCGAGCAGGAAACGCGTGCCGATGTCCACGGACGTGCCCGCGAACGCTCCGCCGAATGCGCAGACCACGAGCGGCTCGCTGAGCCCGGCGAGGTCGTGCGTGCGGCGCTGCGGCTCGGGGTCGCGTCCGGACTGCGGCCCGCGGGCGATCAGCACGCGCGACTTCTGACGCGCGTGCGTCACATCGAGCGAGGCGAACGACCGCCGCAGGACGTCGTTCATCGCGGGCGTCATGTGCTTGATGCGACCGCCTGCGAACACGACGACTTCGGGATGGGCGTGCGCAGCGATGAGCGCGGCGATGTCGTCGAGTTCGTCGAGCGCACGGGGTAGCCGCAGCAGCACGACCCGGGCGTCGCGGACCAGGTCGGCGGTGCGGTCGAGCGAGCGGAAGGCGTCGCTCAGACCCGCGTCGCGGGCGTTGGCCGCGAGCGCCCGCTTGCCGGCGAGCGGATCCTGGTGCACGCGGATGCCTGTGGCACCGGCATCCGCTGATCCCAGCGTGAGCGCGCCGTACGCCTCGCCGATCACGACGAGCGTCCCGGCGGGTGCCTCGCTCCGCGCAACGACCGATTCGTCGAGGATCAGCCGGTCGGCGGCATCCGTCGCCTGCAGTTCCGGCGCCTCGATGTCGGGCCGACGCCGCAGCGATTCGGGGGAGTAGGGCATCGAGTCAGTCTCGCGCACTCCTCCGAGATCTCCGCATCAGCAGGGGTGATGAACTTCCGGTTCACATACACCCACGACCTGTGTGAACCGGAAGTTCAATGTCCTCCCCGAGACGTGCAGAACGCCGGGACCATGGCGGCCCCGGCGTTCTGCGCGTGCGAATCGGCTAGACGCGCATCGCGCCGCCGGACCGCAGCCGCGAGAGCGCATCCACGGTCGCGGCGAGGATCAGCACGCCGCCGGTGACGAGCAGGTTGACACCCGCCGGCAGGTTCAGCAGGCCCAGGCCGTTCGTGATCACGGCGATCACGAGCGCGCCGATCGCGGCGTGCATCAGCCGGCCGCGTCCGCCGAAGAGGCTGACGCCGCCGACGACCGCCGCGGCGACACCGCTCAGCACGATGTCACGGCCGACCGTCGCGTCGACCGATCCGACGCGCGAGACGCTGAAGAGCATCGCGGCGACGGCGAGCGACGAACAGATCACGAACGCCCACCACTTGACCCAGCGCACCTTGACGCCCGAGCGGCGCGCAGCTTCGGCGTTGCCGCCGATCGCGTAGATGTAGCGGCCGAACTTCGTGCGGTCGAGCGCGAACGTGCCGATCCAGAGGATGAGCAGCACGACCGGCACGATGATCGGCACACCGGCGACCTCGTTGACCGACTGTCCGCGGTTCTGGTTGAGCACGAACACGAAGATGCCGCCGAGCACCGCGATCACGCCGAGCTTGATGAACACGAGCGAGATCGCGCGGTTCGGCACACCGGCGCGCGTGCGGCGCGAGCGGTCCCAGAAGGCCGTGCCGGCCGAGATCGCGAGGATGATCAGGAGCATCACCCAGCCGCCCCAGACCGGCAGGTTGCCGTTCTGCAGGGCGATGAGCTCGGGCACCTCGATGCGGAACAGGCCGCCGGGGCCGATGATGACGAGCGCGAGGCCCTGGTATCCCAGGAACAGGCCCAACGTCACGACGAACGACGGGATGCCGACCCGGGCGACGAAGAAACCGATCAGCGCACCGGTGAGGAAGCCGAAGCCGAAGCCCGCGAGGAGCGCGATCGGCCAGGGGATGCCCCAGACGGAGGCGAGCACGACGAACAGCGCCATGCCGACGCCGCCCGTGACACCCGCCGACAGGTCGATCTCGCCGAGCAGCAGCACGAACACCAGCGCCATGCCGAGCACCACGAGGGGCGCGGCCTGGTTGAGGAGATTCGCGAAGTTGCGCTCGGTGAGGAAGAACGGGCTGAGCACGGTGAAGAGGAGGCTCAGCACCACGAGTCCGCCCACCGCGGGGAGGGCTCCCATGTCGCCGCCGCGGACCCGCTGCCACCAGGCGCGCACCTGGTCCATCAGCCCGCCCTCGACGCCGCTGCCGATCAGGTCGCTCGCGACCGGGCTCGGCGCGGCTTCGGTCGTCGTGCCGCTCATTGTGCGTCTCCCGTGGCGATCGTGGTGGTGCCGATGAGCTCGACGCCCATCGTCTTGGTTCCGGTGATGTAGCCCACGACGTCGTCGCGGGTCGTGTCGGCCACGTTGATCTGCGCGACCATCTGGCCGAGGTAGAGGACGGCGATGTCGTCCGCGACCTCGAACACGTCGGCGAGGTTGTGGCTGATGATGATGACCGCGACGCCCTGGTCGGAGAGCCGCTTGACGAGGTTCAGCACCTGCTCGGTCTGGGCGACACCCAGGGCCGCGGTCGGCTCGTCGAGGATCACGACGCGCGCCTTCTTGAGCACGGCGCGGGCGATCGCCACGGTCTGCCGCTGACCGCCGGAGAGGGACGACACCTTCTGGCGGACGGACTTGACCGTGCGCACCGACAGGCCCCGCAGCGTGTCGGAGGCCTCCTTCTCCATGCGTCCCTCGTCGAACGTGCCGAACGTGAGCTCCTCGCGACCGAGGAACATGTTCTGCACGATGTCGAGGTTGTCGCACAGTGCGAGGTCCTGGTACACGACCTCGATGCCGAGGGCGGCCGCATCACGCGGCGCGTGGAGGTCGCGGTGCACGCCGTCGATGAGCACTTCGCCCTCGTCGTACGGCTGGACGCCGGCCAGACCCTTGATGAGGGTCGACTTGCCGGCGCCGTTGTCGCCCACGAGCGCGGTGACCTTGCCGGGGTAGACTTTGAGGTCGACTCCCTTCAGGACGCTCACCGGGCCGAAGGACTTCTTCACGCCGATCAGTTGGATGATCGGCTCATTCGCAGTGGTCGTGTCTGACATGCTCGCTTCCTTGCGATCGGGGTGGGGGTACACGCCGAGGACGCCGCGCCGTCTTTCAGACGCGACGCCCTCGACGAGGTGACTGCTACGGTGCGACGACGCCGAACTCCTCGCACGCGGCCATGACATCCGGCGTGCAGACGTCATCGTAGGCCGCGTCGCCGGCGGCGATCACGTCGTTGACCTCGTTCGGCCCGACCAGCACCGGCGTGACCTGGATGTACGGCGTGCCGTCGTCCAGTGTGGCGTCGGTGGAGACCTCTTCGCCGTTGAGCAGCGCGATCGCGACCTCGACGGCCGCCGCAGCCTCATCCGCGACCGGCTTGTAGACCGTGGCGGTCTGCCAGCCGAGCAGGATGTTCTGCAGACCCGCGACGTTCGCGTCCTGACCCGACACCGCGACGCCCTGGAGGTTGTTGTCCTGCAGGACCTTGATCACGCCTGCGGCGTTCGTGTCGTTCGCCGCCCACACGCCGTCGACCTGTCCGCCGAGCGAGGTGAGAGCCTGCTCGAAGTTGGTCTGCGACTTGGCCTGGTCCCACGCCCCCGGGGGCTCGGCCGCCGGGACGATGCCCGCGCCTTCCATGACCTCGGCGGCGCCTTCGGCGAACATCGCCGCGTTGCCGTCGGTGGGGTCTCCGCCGATGTAGACGACGGTGGCGTCCGCCGGGGCGACACCGGCCGCCTCGAGGCCGTCGAGCACGGTCTGGCCCTGGAGGCGACCGACCTCGACGTTGTCGAACGACACGTAGTAGTCGGCGCCCGCGAACGGACGGTCGTACGCGATCACCGGGATGCCCTCGGCCTTGGCCTTCGTGGCCACCGCCTCGGCCGCACCCTGGTAGTCCACGAGCAGCATGACGCCGCAGCCCTGCGTGAGCTGCTGGTCGGCGATCGTGGAGTACTTGTTCACGTCACCCTGGGCGTTCTGGATGTCGACCTCGAAGCCGGCCTCCTCCAGACCCTCCTGCAGGTACTTGCGGTCGAAGTTCTCCCAGCGCGGCGACGAGGCCGCGTCGGGGAGGATGACGCACGCGCGACCCGCTTCCGCGTCGCCCCCGCCGTCTCCGCCGTCACTGGGCGTCGTGCCGCCGCCCGAACCGGCACAGCCGGCCAGCAGCAGCGCGGCAGCGCCGGTGAGGGCGGCCGCGGAGAGGATTGAAGACTTCTTCATCTTTCGCCTTTCGTCATTGAATGTGCGAGCACCAGGAGACCCGGCACGCTTCGCGCTTGAAGCGATCCTGACGGCATCCCGTCTTGGCGTCAAGACTTGAACGTAACGCTTTGGCAACGCCGGGTTCGGATTCGCTCGTTGAACGCAAAGCGGGTCAGGCTCTGCCGTCGGCCGCCCTCTTCCGGCGCGAAAGCGAGTCCACGGTGACGGCGAGGACGAGCACGATGCCGGTGATCATGAAGATGACGGAGGAGTCCAGATTCAACAGGGTCAGACCCGACGAGATGGACTGGATGACGAAGATCCCGAGCAGTGCGGCGAACGCCGTGCCGCGCCCGCCGAACAGGCTCGCACCGCCGATCACGGCGGCGGCGATCGCGTTGAGGTTCACATCTCCCGTGCCCGAGCTCTGGTTGGCCGAGGCCAGTCGCGCGGCCGCCAGGACGCCGCCGACGGCCGCGAGCGTCGAGCAGAGCATGAACACCGACAGGTAGATGCGGTCGACGCGGATGCCGGCGCGCCGCGACGCGTCGACCGATCCGCCCACCGCGTACACGGCGCGTCCCCAGCGGGTGCGGGTGAGTGCGAAGTTCACGACGACGACGAGCGCGAGGAAGAACAGGAACATCACCCCGACGCCGCGCGACAGGTTGAGGTACCACGCGGCGACCAGCAGGAACGCGACGAGTGCGCCGCTGCGCAGGCCGATCTCGAGGTAGCTCTGGCTCACGAGGTTCGCCCCCGCCCGCTGGCGAGCCCGACGCAGGAGGATCCACGCATAGGATGCCGCGGCCAGGCCCGCCACGACGTACGACGCCCATGAGGGGAGGTACCACTGCTGGGCGAACTGCACGATCCACGAATCGAACGGCAATCCGATCGAGCCGGTGTCGCCCAGCACCCACAGCTGCAGGCCGAGGAAGCCGAGCAGGCCCGCGAGGGTGATCACGAAGCTCGGCAGTCCGAAGCGCGTGTACAGGAAGCCGTAGAGCAGGCCGACGAGGGCTCCCGCCGCGATCGCGGCGAGGATCGCGAGGGCCGGGTGCCACTGCAGCTGGACGAACGTGACGGCGAGGATCGCGGCGGCCAGACCCGACACCGAGCCGACGGAGAGGTCGATCTCGCCCACGAGCAGCACGAGCACGATGCCGAGTGCGATCGTTCCGATCGCGGCGCACTGCATCGTGAGATTCACGAGGTTCGTGCTGGAGAGGAAGACGGGGTTGAGCGCCTGGAAGACCGCCCAGATCACGACGAGCCCGAGAATGACCGGGAGAGAGCCGAGGTCGCCGCCGCGGATGCGGGCGACGAGGGCGGATGCCGCTCCCCGCAGCCCCTGGGGGCTCCACAGTCGCTCATCCGTCGTCTCGATGGGCCCGGTGATCGGTGCGTCGCGCGACGTCACGTGCGTGCTCCGCCCCGCGGGTCGCCGCCGCGCCGCGCGTCGCGCAGGCGGATGACCTTGCCGTCGGCGGTCTCCGCCGCGGCCTGCTCGGATGCGCGGCGGGCGACGGCGTTGTCTGTAGCACCCGTGATCGCGGCGATCAGCGTCTCGGTCGTGACGTCGGCGATGTTGTAGACGCCGTTGTTCCGCCCGAGCCGCAGCACGACGACGCGGTCGGCGACGGCCATGACGTCCGCCATGCTGTGGCTCACGAGCACGACCCCGTGCCCGCGCTCGCGCAGCCGCTCGATCAGGTTGAGCACTTCGGCGGTCTGGGCCACGCCGAGAGCGGCGGTCGGTTCGTCGAGGATTACGATGCGGGGATCGCCGATGAGCGAGCGCGCGATCGCGACCGTCTGGCGCTGGCCGCCCGAAAGCGAGGCGACCGGGATGCGCACCGACGGGATCTTCGCCGACAGCTCGCGCAGCAGCGTCCAGGTCTGCTGCTCCATGTCGACTTCGTCGAGCGTGCGTCCGGTGCGCAGCTCGCGACCGAGCCACAGGTTCGCGACGACGTCGAGGTTGTCGCACAGCGCGAGGTCCTGGAACACCGTCGCGATGCCGAGCTCCTGCGCATCGGCGGGGCTGTTGATCTCGACCGGCTCGCCGTCGTACTCGATCACGCCGGAGTCCGGGGTGTAAACCCCCGAGAGCAGCTTGACGAGCGTCGACTTGCCGGCGCCGTTGTCGCCGATCAGCGCGACGACCTCACCCTCGTTGACCCAGAAGTCCACGTCGGTCAGCGCCTTCACGGCGCCGAACCGCTTGCCGATCGCGCGCACCGTGAGCACGCGCTCGCGCGAGCGCCCGGACCGCGGCTGCGTCATCGGCATAGAGGTCATGCTCTCACCGCCCATCGCTTTCGGGGTCATCCGATCCCGGCCGCGTCGCACGCGGAGGCCAGGGCGGGGGTGCAGATGTCCTCGACGGTCCAGAATCCGTCGGCGACCACGGTGTCCATGATGTTGTCGACCGTCACCGCGACCGGCTCGAGGAGCGTCGCCGGGGTGCCCTGGATCTCGAGCGGGGCCTCGATCTCCTCCCCGTTGATCAGCGCGACCGCGACCTCCGCGGCCCGTTCGGCCTGCGGTCGGATCGCCTTGTAGACCGTCATCCGCTGGTCGCCCGTGATGAGGCGCTGGATCGCCGCGAGCTCGGCATCCTGGCCCGTGACCACCGGAAAGGGCGACACGTTCGCCGCCTTGAGCGCCGAGATCGCGCCGCCGGCGACGCCGTCGTTCGCGGCGTAGACGCCGACGATGTCGTCGGAGTACTGCGCGATCTGCCCGGCGACCCACTCCTGCGCCTTCTCGGGACTCCAGCCGGGGGTGTCGTACTCCGCGAGCACGCGGAGGTCGCTGGCCTCGATCACGCGCAGGGCTCCGTCTTTGAACTGGGCCGCGTTGCTGTCGGTGGGGGAGCCGTGGACGAGCAGCACGCCGCCGGCTCCCGCCCCCTCCTCCTCGAGGGCCGCGACGAACGCGGTCGCCTGCAGATCGCCGACGAGTTCGTTGTCGAACGAGATGTAGTACGCGAGCTCGCCCCCGGCGATCAGTCGGTCGTACGAGATCACCGGCACGCCCTGCGCGTTGGCCGACAGCACGATGCTCACGGCCGCCTGCGTGTCGAACGCGTCGAGCACGAGCACGTCGGCGCCCGCTGCGAGCGCGGACTCCGCCTGCTGCTGCTGCTTGGTCGCATCGCCGTCGGCGTTGGAGTACAGCACGTCGTAGTCGCCGAGCTCGGCGACCCGCGCCTCGAAGATCGGCCGGTCGAACGTCTCGTAGCGCGCGGTCTTCGCGTCGGGGAGGAGGAGCGCGATCTGCCCCGAGCCGCCGGTCTCGCCCCCGGGCGTGCACGCCGTCAGCGCACCCGCGATCACCGTGGCGGTGAGCACGAGCGCGGCGGCGCGGTGCAGGCGCTTCATCGAACCCCTTCGTTCGGGTGGGACGGCTTCGGGTGGGATCGGGAGAGTCGAGCCTACGCCGAGAACGGGACGGCTTCGGCGTCGACCGTGACGTGGTCGAGCGCGATCGTGATCGCGCCCCGCGTCTCCGCCCACCCGCCGAACGATGCGCCCACGATCTCGGGAAGACCCGTCGCCGAGGCCAGGGCCGTGCGCTCGAGCGAGTGCCGCATCGGGGCCATCAGGATCTCGCCGGCCGCTCCGAGCTCGCCGCCGACGACGATGAGTTCGGGGTCGAACAGGTTGCACAGGCTCGCGGCCGCGATGCCGATGTGCCTCCCGGCATCGGCGATCACGCGGCGGGAGCTGCCGTCACCGGCATCCGATGCCTGGATGAGGTCGCGCAGACGCTGCATGCCCTCGCTCGGCGGGAAGAGCGACAGCAGGGCCGGGCCGCCGGCGTAGGTCTCGAGGCAGCCGCGGTTGCTGCAGCGGCACATCGGACCGTTCTCGTCGATCGTGACGTGGCCGATCTGTCCGGCCTTGCCGTTCACGCCGCGGAACAGATCGCCGCCGACGATGAGGCCGGCGCTGATCGTGTGGCCGACGCGGATGAACACCGACGACGAGGCGTTGCGCGAGCTGCCTTCGCGCGCTTCGGCGAGGCCGGCGAGATTCGCTTCGCTGTCCACGAAGACCGGCACGCCGATACGGGCGGTGAGGCTCTCGGCGACGTCGACGCCCTCCCAGCCGCGCAGGAGCCCCGGGGTCGAGATCATGCCGGTGCGCGGATCGATCGGCGCGGGCAGAGCGAGACCGACCGCGAGCAGATCGCTCACCGAGCCGCCGAGGGTCTCCATCATGTCGCCGAGCAGGATGCTGAGGCGGTCCAGCTCGGCATCGTGGCGGTGATCGAGCGCGAGAGGAAGGGAGGTCTGGGTGACGATCGCCCGCGTCGCGTCGGCGATCGCGATGTGCAGCTGGCGGGAGCTGAAGTGCACGCCGGCGACGAGACCGAGCTGGCGGGCGAGGGAGACGAGCGTCGCCCGGCGTCCGCTGCGGGAGGTGATCGACGTGTGGAGGAGGCCGGAGGCGGTCAGCTCCTTGACGATGTTCGACACCGTGGCGGGGGAGAGGCCCGTGCTTCCGGCCAGCTCGACCTGCGTCAGCCGCCCATGCCTCTTGAGCGACTCGACGAGCCTGGCCCGGTTGGCTTCACGGAGTGAAGACTGCGAGCCGGGTGGAGCGATGCGTCCTACCACGTTCGTTACTGTACCGGACGGCCTCCGCAGCCGCCCAGCAGGGGCGCGACCCCGGTCTCCGAGAAGGTGGCCTTGACGCCGAGAAGGTGGTCTTGGTGCCGAGAAGGCGGGCACCTCTTCGGCGTGGAACCCACCTTCTCGGCGTGGAACCCACCTTCTCGGCGTGGAACCCACCTTCTCGGCGCGGAACCCACCTTCTCGGCGCGGAACCCACCTTCTCGCGGCGAGGAACGCGCGGCGCCCCCGCCACCGCGGACGGTGACGGGGGCGCCGGATCGAACGGGCGGATGCCGGTCAGACGCGCGCTGCTTCGCGCTGAGCGTCGGCGCGGCGCTCGTCGTCGATGCGGTCGAGCTCGTGCAGCGAGGAGCCCTTCGTCTCGCGCATCGAGACGACCGCGATGAGCGAGACCCCCGCGGCGATCGCGAGGTAGACGGCGACCGGCATGTACGAGTCGTACTGCGACAGCAGCGCGACGGCGATGATCGGCGCGAGCGAACCCGCGACGATCGAGGTCACCTGGTAGCCGAGCGAGACGCCCGAGTAGCGCATGCGCGTCGGGAACATCTCGGACATGATCGCCGGCTGCGGCGCGTACATGAACGCGTGGATGAACAGGCCGAGCGATATCGCGAACACGATGACGAACGGGTTCTTGGTGTCGAACAGCGGGAAGGCGATGAAGCCCCACGCGGCCGCACCCAGCACGCCCACGAGGTACGTGGGACGCCGTCCGATGCGGTCGGCCAGTCCACCGATGAGCGGGATCACGATCATGTGCACGATGTGCGCGATCGCGAGGAGCCCGAGGATCTCGGCGGTGTTCACTTCGAGCGCGACGCTCAGGTAGGTGATCGAGAACGTCACGACGAGGTAGTACATGATGTTCTCCGCGAAGCGCAGACCCATCGCGGTGAAGACGCCGCGGGGGTAGCGCTTGAGCACCTCGAACACGCCGTAGCGCGTCTGCTTGGACTCCTCGATCTCCTTCTGCACCTCGAGGAAGATCGGGGCGTCGGTCACACGCGTGCGCACGTAGTAGCCGATCGCGACGATCACGACCGACAGCCAGAAGCCGATGCGCCAGCCCCACGAGAGGAACTGCTCCTCGGTGAGCGTCCGGCTGAGCACGAGCAGCACGAGGGTGGCGGTCAGGTTGCCGATCGGCACCGCCGCCTGCGGGAACGAGGCCCAGAAGCCTCGGGACTTGTTCGGGGAGTGCTCGGCCACGAGCAGCACCGCACCGCCCCATTCGCCGCCGACCGCGAAGCCCTGCGCGAAGCGGAGGATCACCAGAAGTGCGGGGGCGAGCAGGCCGATCTGGGCGTAGGTCGGCAGGCAGCCCATGAGGAACGTGGCGACGCCCACGAGGATGATCGCGAACTGCAGCAGCTTCTTGCGGCCGTACTTGTCGCCGAAGTGGCCGAACACGATGCCGCCGAGCGGGCGGGCGACGAAGCCCACCGCGTAGGTGACGAACGCCGCGATGATCGGGGCGTACGGGTCGTCCGACGGCGGGAACATGATCTTGTTGAACACGAGCGTCGCGGCCGTGGCGTAGAGGAAGAACTCGTACCACTCGACGACGGTGCCCGCCATCGACGCGGTGACGACGCGTCGCAGACTCGACGGCTGGGTCGGCGGAGCCGAGGCGGGGGTGCGGGGGGACGTGGCTGATGCCATGCGCTGATACCTCCTTGTAGGCGCGGATGACGGCAGGGGGGAATGCCGCTCACGCACCTTACCTGAAACTCGATTCAGGTTTCAAGCACGGCGATGTGCGAGCGCTACTCGCGGAGTCGCACCAGTCGTTCGTGACCGGTCTCCTCGAGCTCGGCGATCGACTCGCGGGCCTTGAGGAAGTCCGAGAACGACCGGTATCCCAGCGCCTTTTCGCTGAAGGACGGGTCCATCCGCCGCATGTGGGTCTTCACCGCGGAGCTGTGCAGCCACTCGGCGTCGTCGTCCTTGTCGCGCCCGAGTCGCAGTGCGCGCTCGAGCAGGCGCGTCGCGACGTCCTGCGGGTCCTCCGCCGGCTCGTCGGCGGCGGGATCCTCGGCCGCCGCCGCGGCGACGGAGCTCGACGAGGCGCGGCGGTTCGTGCGGCGCGCCGGGGCGACCGGCTCGGGCGCCTGGAAGAGAGAAGTGACCTCGGTGGCGGCATCCGGAGCAGACGTCTGCGGCAGCGAAGTCTGGTCGGCGGGCTGCTCCGCGGCCGTCTGCTCGACCGGCTGCTCCGCGGACTGCTTGGCGGGCTGCTTCTTGCCGCCGCGTCCGCCGCGCGTGCGGGGAGCCGGTTCGGCGGCGACGGCATCTGCGGGCTGTGCCGCGTCGGATGCCGCCTCGGCGCTCTCTGCGGCGGTCGACGCCTTCGCGCGGCCGCCGTTCTTCGCGGTGCCGCGGGCAGCGGCATCCTTCGCCGCGGGCGTCCGGACCGGACGCGGCACGCCCGGCAGCGAGTCGTACGCCTCGAACTCGTCGCACGCCGCCGCGAGCGACTTGGCGGTGGAGCCCGCGACCCCCACGCCCACGACGTAGCGCCCGAGACGACGGCAGCGCTGGGCGAGCGGCACGTAGTCCGAGTCGCCCGCGACGATCACGACGTGCGTGAGGTCGGGCAGGCGGAACATGTCTTCGACCGCGTCGACGGCGAGGCGGATGTCGGCGCCGTTCTTCGCGTATGCCGCGGCGGGGAACAGTTGCACGAGGTCGACGGCGCGCGCGACGAGCTGGCTGCGGTACACGGCGTTGACGGGAGACGACCAGTCGGCATACGCCCGGGTGAGCACGAGGGTGCCGAGCGAGGCGGCGTAGTCGATGATCGCGCCGACGTCGATCGTCGCCGCGGCGAGACGCTCGGCGATCTCGGGGTCCTCCGGCGTCTCGACGATGCGCTGACGGTCGCGGCCGTACGAATTGCGCCCGTGCACCCGGTCGTACCAGGAGATGACGATGTTGTCGAAGTCGAGGTAGACGGCGACGCGGGAGTTCTGGGAGTCGGGCATGCTCCCAGTCTGTCAGGCGAGGTCTGCGGATCAGCCCTCGCCCACGATCAGGACGCGGGTGGGTCAGCCCTCGCTGGGGTAGCGCAGACCGATCTGCCGGCGGACCTCGTCGAGCGTGCCCATGATCGCGACGGTCTCGTCGATCGGGAGGATGTCGCTGTCATGCGCGCCACTCGCGACGTACTGTTCAGCCGCGAGTGCCTGGAACTGCATGCCGCGGCCGTCGATGCGGGTCTCGTACGACTCGATGACCTCGCCGTCGGGCGTGACCACCCGGAACGAGGTCGGCGTGTACCAGACGCGGTCGATGTCGATGCGGGCCTCGGTGCCGACGATGCTCGCGGTGTTGGGGCCCGCCGCGTGGGATGCCGACAGCGACGTCGACACCGCCCCGCCGGCGTGCGTGAAGATCGTGGCGACCTCGTCGTCGACGCCGGTGGCGCCGAGCGTCGCGGACGCGGTGACCGTTTCGGGCGCGCCCAGGATGTCCCACGCGAACGAGACGGGGTAGATGCCGAGATCCAGGAGCGCGCCGCCGCCGAGGTCGATGTCGTTCAGTCGATGCGCGGGATCGGTCGAGATCTTCTGCGTGTGGTCGGCCAGGAGCGCGCGGACGTCACCCAGTGTGCCGGCGGCGACGATCTCGCGGATGCGCGCCATGTGCGGCAGGTAGCGCGTCCACATCGCCTCCATCGCGAGCAGCCCGGTCTTCGCCGCGACATCGCGCACGGCGGCGGTTTCGGCGCCGGTGAGCGTGAACGGCTTCTCGACGAGCACGTGCTTTCCGTGCTCGAGCGCCAGGATCGCATTCTCCGCGTGCATCGGATGCGGCGTCGAGACGTACACGATGTCGACGTCGGGGTCGGACACCAGCGCCTCGTACGACGCGTGCACGCGCGGCACGGAGAACTCGGCGGCGAAGCGCTCGCCGGAGGCGGCCGAGCGCGAGCCCACAGCCGCGAGGTCGAGACCCGCGGTGCGCAGGTCGTGGGCGAAGGAGTGGGCGATGCCGCCCGTGGCGAGGATTCCCCAGCGAAGTCCGGTCATGCTCCGAGCGTACCGAGAGCGGCGACCGCTCAGTTCAGCGCGACCGCGACGGCGGGTGTCGTACGCGCGAGCGCCGTCAGGGCGCGATCGAGGTCGGCGATGACATCGGCGGGATCCTCGAGGCCGATCGAGAGCCGGATCGTCGTGGACGTGATCCCTGCTTCGGCCAGCTGCGCCGGCGACATGTGGCTGTGCGTCATCGAGGCCGGGTGCGCGACGAGCGTCCGCGCGTCGCCGATGTTCGCGACGAGCCGCACCACCTCGAGGTGCGCGATGAGCGCCTCGACGCGGTCGAAGTCGGCCTCCGCGTCCCCGGTGGCGTGCACGTCGAACGAGAAGACCGCTGCCGCACCGCGCGGCAGGTACTCCTCGGCGAGCGCATGCCACGGGCTCGATTCGAGCCCCGGGTGGTTCACCCGCGACACGGCGGGGTGGTTCTCGAGGAAGCGCGCGACCTGCAGGGCGCTCGCACTGTGGCGGGCGACGCGCAGGTCGAGGGTCTCCAGGCCCTGCAGAAGCTGGAACGCGTTGAACGCGGGCAGCGACGGTCCGAGGTCGTGGACGTACTTCGTCTTGACGAGCGAGATGAACGGCGAGCCGGTCGCCCCGAACCGTTCGATGAGGCTGCCGCCGACCACGCGGCGGTACGGCTCGGTCAACTGGGGCCAGCGGGCGGGCTCGCGCGAGAAGTCGAAGGTTCCGAGGTCTACGACGACGCCGCCGAGCGACGTGCCGTGTCCGCCGAGGTACTTCGTGGCGGAGTGCACGACGATGTCGGCGCCGAAGTCCTTCACACGCTGCAGGTACGGCGTCGCCACGGTGTGATCGATCACCAGGGGCACTCCCGCGCCCTGCGCGACGCTCGCGACCGTCCGGATGTCGAGGACTTGGGCATTGGGATTCGTGATCGACTCGGCGAACAGGGCGCGCGTGGTCGGGCGGAGCGCCGCACGCCACGCATCCGCGTCGTCCTGGTCGACGAACGTCACGTCGATGCCCCAGTCGGCGAACGTGTCCTGCAGCAGGTCGACGGTGCCCCCGTAGAGCTGACGGGCCGCGACGATGTGCTCGCCCTGCTTGGCCAGGGCGAGGAGCGCGACCGCGACCGCGGCCTGGCCCGACGCCACGGCGGCCGCGCCGATGCCGCCCTCGAGCTCGGCCACCCGCTGCTCGAACACCAGGACGGTGGGGTTGGCGGCACGGCTGTAGATGTTGCCGTCGCGCCGGAGGGCGAACAGGTCGCGGGCCTCGCTCAGCGACGTGAATTCGAACGCGTTCGACTGGTAGATCGGCGGCACGGCGGTGTTCTGGGCGACGCCGGGCACGTATCCCGCCTGGACCTGCGCCGTCGCGAAGGAGCGGAGGGTGTCGGACATGCCTCCATTGTCGAGGCGACCGCCGTCGTCCGTCGGATCATGTGTCGAACTGTTGCAGTGCCCGTCGCGCCTTACGGGACGAGCGTCACCTTGCCGTCGGTGCCGTCCTGCACCGCGCGGTGCGCGGCGGGTGCGTCGCCGAGGGCGAACGACGGGCCGAGCTCGACCGAGAAGCGCCCCGCCTCCATGAGCGCGAGTGTGACGGGGATCGCCTCGCGGCGCCACGCCTGCTCCCGCTCCGAAAGCGGCCGGGGGCCGCCGCCCGAGAACGCGCGGATGCCGAAGGAGGCGGCATCCCCGCCGCGCACGATCGTCGCGATCCGCGTGCGGTCGGCGACCAGCTCGAGCGACGCCTCGATCGCCTCGTCGGTCCCGGCGGAATCGAGGGCGACGGTCACGCCCTGCGGCGACGCCTGACGGATGCGGTCGGTCAGGCCCGGGCCGTACGCGACGGGCGTCGCACCCAGGGCGCGCACGCGGTCGAAGCGGCGCTCGGACGACGTCGCGATCACGGTCGCACCCCACAGCACGGCGTACTGGATCGCCGCCTGGCCCACCGAGCCCGATCCGCCGTGGACGACGACCGTGTCGGACGGACCCACGGCGAGGGAGCGAAGCGACTGGTACGCCGTCCCCGCGGGGATGCCGAGAGCGGCGCCCTCGGCGGCGCTCACGTGTGGGGGCCGAGGCTGGACGTTCTCGGCACCCACCACGATGTCGGACGCGTATGCGCCGGAGGCGCCGAACACGACCACCTCGTCGCCCTCGCGGAAACCGATGACGTCCTCGCCGACCGCGGTCACGACGCCCGCGGCGTCCGCGCCGACGCGCCGCGGCTCACGGAGAGGATCCGACGCCCGCAGGCCGGTGCGGAGCTTCCAGTCGATCGGGTTGACGCCTGCGGCCTCGACGCGCACGGCGATCTGCCCGGGACCGGGCGCGGGGGTGTCGACCTGCACGAGCGTGAGGACCTCGGGTCCGCCGAATTCGGTGTAGACGATGGCTGCAGTCATGACGGGGGCAACCCGCCCACGCGCGTGGTCTATTCCCGCAGCGACTTCTGGATGCGCGGAAGCGACACCGGCTCGGCGGTGCCGAGGTTCTGTGCGAACAGGCTGATGCGGTACTCCTCCAGGAGCCAGCGCGTGCGCACGAGCGCCGGGGAAGCGTCCGCCGCCGGGGGGATCGTCCCGCCCGCCTCGGCGTACGCCGCGGCGGCGCGTTCGAACTCCGTCATGCGCTGGCGGTCGCGCCCCGGGTTGTCGGCGAGTCCGTCGACGCGCTCCTTCGCGCCGCGCAGGTAGCGCGGCACGTGCGCGAGGCGGGCGAGGCCCGTGGCCGAGATGAAGCCCGGGAAGACGAGACCCGCCAGCTGGCCCTTCACATCGCCCAGAGCGCCGAGCAGGCTCATCGCGTTCTGAGCGCGCAGCGCGCGCTCGGCCTCACGGGCCGCGGTGAGGATGCGGGCGGCGAGCGAGACCGTCTGGAACGTCTCGTCCATCACGGCCGCCGACAGCGCATCGCGGACACGCTCGAACCCGGCGCGCGTGCGGACGACCGACGAAGGCACGGTGCGCGCGAGGACGGCATCCGCCACCGCGACGCGCGCGTCTTCGACGAGCGCCTTCGCGGACGGGTACGGGGATGCCGCCAGCGCGAGCTTCTCGGCGGACGTGAGGTGCTCGAGCACGTACGACGCCGGCGAGGGCACCGCGAGCAGCAGGAGGCGTCGGACGCCCGCGCGCGTCGCGCGCTCGGCGGCCTCGGGGGTCGCCTCGACCCGGAGCGCCACGGTCGCGCCCTCGTCGACGAGCGCGGGATAGCCGCGCACGACGCCGCCCGCGACCTTCGTGTCGACCACGTCGGGCAGATCGCCGACGTCCCAGTCGGTGAGTCCGGATCGAGGCGTGACGGCCGCTCCGGGCGTCGCCGCCGTGGGGGCGGCTGTGCGCGGAGAGGGACCGCGTGCCGGTCCACGGCCGGAGCCGGTGGGGGGACGGCTCAGCGATGCCTCGACCGATGCGCGCGCACGGTCGGCGAGGCGTCGCTGCAGCTCGACGAGATCGCGTCCTGATCCGACGGCCCGGCCGCGCGCATCGACGACACGGAACGAGACCTTCAAATGCTCCGGGACGCGCTCCAGATCGAAATCGGCGGCCGTCACCGGCTGGTTCGCGACGCGCTGGATGCGGGCGGCGAGGGCGTCGCGGAGCGTCGTGGGCGGCATCCCCTCGTGCGACTCGGGTCCCATCCCGTCGAGGTCTTCCGCGAACCGCGCGGCCCAGTCCGCGGCCGGGACGACGTGACGGCGGATCGTCTTGGGCAGCGCACGAAGAAGCGCCGTCACCATGTCGTCGCGCATTCCCGGCACCTGCCAGTCGAACCCGTCCGGGCGCAGCTGGGCGAGCAGCGCGAGCGGGATGACGGCCGTCACGCCGTCGTCGTCGGCGCCGGGCTCGAACCGATAGGTGAGCGTGAGTACCTGGTCGGCCTGGCGCCAGCGGGCCGGGAACGCCCGCTCGTCGGCGCGCGCGGCGTCGTCGAGCAGGTCGGCCTCGGTCATGTCGAGAAGCCGGGGCGTGCGCGTCGCGGCATCCCGCCACCACGCCTCGAACGACCGGACGTCGTACACGTCACGCGGGATACGCGCGTCGTAGAACGCGTAGACCGCTTCGTCGCCGACGAGGATGTCGCGACGGCGCTCGCGCTCCTCGATCTTCTCCAGGCGCCGCCGCAGCTCGAGGTTGCGGCGTTCGAATGCCGTGAGGCGCTTGTCGGCGCCGGGGTCGCCGGCGCGCCCGCCGGTCGGCTCCCATTCGCCCTCGACGAGCGCGTGCCGGAGGAACAGCTCCCGGGCGAGCGGCCGGTCGAACCGCGCGAGCTGTGCGCGGCGTCGGGGCACGATCTCGACGCCGAACAGCGTCACCTTCTCGTACACGGATGCCGCGCCCGCCGACTTCGACCAGTGGGGTTCGCTCAACCGGCGCTTGGCGAGGTCGCCCGCAAGCGACTCCGCCCACGCGGGATCGATCGCCGCGACCGTGCGGGCGAACAGGCGCGAGGTCTCGACGAGTTCGGCCGCCATCACGGCGCTCGGGCGCTTCTTGCGCAGCCCCGACCCAGGGAAGATCGCGAACCTCGCCCCCCGTGCGCCGAGGTACTCGGCGGCGGGGGCGCGCTTCGCTTCGCTCCGTCCGCCCTGCGCCGGAGGTCCGGTCCGCTCGTCGAGGATGCCGATGTGCGACAGGAGCCCCGACAGGATCGCCTTGTGCAGATCGTCGGGGTCGGCCGTGGCGCCGGTGTCGTCCGTGCGCCGCGCGCCGACGAGCGTCCGCAGCTGCCGGTGCACGTCGACCCACTCGCGGACGCGGACGTAGTTGAGGTGCTCTGCGCGACACAGCCGTCGGAACGCGCTCGAGCCGAGTTCGGACTGCTGCTCCTGCAGGTGGTTCCAGAGGTTCAGCAGGCTGAGGAAGTCGCTCGTCGGGTCGGCGAACCGCGCGTGCAGGCGATCGGCCTCCTCGCGCCGTTCCTCGGGACGCTCACGGACGTCTTGGATCGACAGCCCCGCGACGATCGCGAGCACGTCGCGCTGCACCCCGAGGCGCTTCGCCTCGATCAGCATGCGCGCGAAGCGCGGATCGATCGGCAGCCGGGAGATCTCGCGCCCGATGTCGGTCAGGCGCGGTGTGCCGCCGTCTCCGCGACCCGATGTGCCCGCGGCGCCGCTCTCGCGGCGACCGGGGGTGCGCACGGCGCCGAGCTCGATCAGCAGGTCGAACGCCGCCTTCACGCCCCGCGAATCGGGCTTCGTGAGGAACGGGAACGACGAGATGTCGCCGAAGCCGAGGGCGAGCATCTGCAGGATGACCGACGCGAGACTCGTCCGGAGGATCTCGGGTTCGGTGAACGCCGGGCGCTTGTCGAAGTCCTCCTCCGAG
>CAYOQY010000002.1:3174-64807 GCA_964406225.1 uncultured Microbacterium sp. | reverse complement strand
TCGTCTGGAGCGCGAGCGACCTCAAGGCGGCCGCCGAGTGCGAATTCGCGTGGCTCCGCGGGATCGACGCCCGTCTGGGTCGCGTCGCCGCCGTCGAGGAGCCCGAGGACGCGACGCTCGAACGCGCGGGCCGTCTCGGCGGCGAACACGAACTCCGCGTCCTCGCCGGCTACCGCGAGCGGTTCGGCGACGGCGTCGTCGAGATCGCGGCCGCTCGGTCGTCGGATGCCGAGGCACTCGCGGCCGCGGTCGCCCACACGAACGCCGCGCTCGCCTCGGACGCCGACGTGATCTTCCAGGCGGCCTTCGCGACCGACGAGTTCGTGGGGTTCGCGGACTTCCTGGCGCGAGACGACGACGGTCGCTGGATCGTGCAGGACAGCAAGCTCGCACGCCGCGCCAAGGTCACCGCGCTCATGCAGCTCGCGGCGTACGTCGACCAGCTCGACCGTCTCGGCATCCCGCGGTCTGATCGCGTCGAGCTGCTGCTCGGCGACGGCACCACGAGCGTGCACCTCGCCGACGACCTGCTGCCGGTGTTCGCGCTGCGCCGGGCGCGGCTGCAGGCACTGATCGGCGATCGCGACCTGGATGCCGGCGCCCGTGGTTCCGCGATCGCCTGGGGCGACGCGCGCGGCGAGCTCGGCGTGCTCGCGTGCGGGCGGTGCGCGACGTGCGATGCCGAAGTCGTCGCCGCGCGCGACCTCCTGCTGGTCGCCGGCATGCGCCCGGTGCAGCGCGACCGCCTGCGGGCCGCCGGCATCACCACGATCGACGACCTCGCCGACGCGACCGCCGCGCCGAAGGGGATGAATCCCGACACGTTCGCGATGCTGCAGACCCAGGCCCGGCTGCAGCTGACAGCGCCGGCCGGTACCGGCCAGACGCCGCAGGATGCCGCGGACGCACCGGCGATCCCGCCGTACGACGTCGTCGCACCGAAGGCGCTCGGTGCACTTCCGCGCCCCGACCACGGAGATCTGTTCTTCGACTTCGAGGGCGACCCGCTGTACACCGAGGGCGACGCCACGGTCTGGGGCATCGACTACCTGTTCGGCTGGGTCGATGTCCGCGAGCAGTACACCGCCCTGTGGGCGCATTCGTTCGCTGAGGAGCGCACCGCGCTCGAGACCTTCCTCGACGTGATCGAGCTGCACCGCCGGCGGCATCCCGATTTCCACATCTACCACTACGCGCCGTACGAGCCGACCCACCTGCTCACGATGGCGGCACGCCACGGCACGCGCGAGGCGGAAGTCGACCGGCTGCTGCGCGACGGGGTGTTCGTCGACCTGTACCCGATCGTGCGGCGGGCCCTCCGGGTCGGGTCACGGTCGTACTCGATCAAGAAGCTCGAGCCGCTGTACATGGGCGCCGATGTGCGCACGAGCGACGTGCAGAAGGGTGACGACTCGATCGTCCGCTACGTCGAGGCTCGTGCGCTGCACGACGACGGGGCGGATGCCGCCGCCCGGGCGATCCTCGACGACCTCGCCGACTACAACCGGTACGACTGCGTCTCCACACGCCGGCTGCGCGATTGGCTCGTCGACCGCGCGCGCGATGCCGGCCTGCGGCCCACGCCGAACCAGGATCCCGACGAGCGCTCGTACGAGCCGTCGCCGCGCGCGGTCGCCCTCACGGCGCTCGCCGCCGACCTGCCCGACGACTCCGCCCCGTCGTCCTGCCTCCGGCTCGGCGCAGCGGCGATCGACTACTACCCGCGCGAGGCGAAGTCGTTCTGGGCGACGCACTTCCTGCGTCTGCGCGAACCGCTCTCGCTGTGGGAGGAGACCCGTGACGTCATGACGGTCGACGCGACCCGTTCGCGGGTCGTCGAGGACTGGCACCACCCCGACGGCAAGAGCGAGCGTCGTCGCGTCGAGCTGCGCGGCGAGCTCGCGCCCGGCACGCGCCTCAGCGAGGGCTCGTCGCCGTTCGCGGTCTACGAGCTGCCCGCGCCGTTCCCGTTCGACGCGAAGCCGCGGTGGATCCACGGCACCCGCACGGTCGCCGTCGTCGAGGTGCTCGACGACGGCGCGGTCGTCGAAGAGCTCGCGGTCGACGGCAACACGTGGGACGAGCTGCCGATCGCCCTCACGCCGCAGGCTCCGCCCAGCGCGGGTCGCCAGCAGGCGGCGATCGACGACTGGGCCGACGGCGTGCTCGCCGCGACGCCCGAGCTGCCCGCCGATCCCGCGAGCGACATCCTGCTGCGCCGCCCGCCGCGCACGCGGGCGGGGGCGCTCCCGGTGTCGACGGGAGACGACGTCGACGCGATCGTGCGCGCGGTGCTCGACCTCGACCGCAGCTATCTCGCCGTGCAGGGCCCTCCGGGCACCGGCAAGACCTACGTCGGCTCGCACGTCATCGCCCGGCTCGTGCGCGATCACGGCTACCGCGTCGGGGTGGTCGCGCAGTCCCACGCCGTCGTCGAGCACATGCTCGGCCGCATCGTCGCCGCCGGTGTCGAGCCGCACCTGGTCGGCAAGGCTCCGAAGGACCCCGCCGCTCCCGGCATCCCCTACACGGTGATCCCGAAGAACGGGATGGCCGCGTTCACGGCCGAGCACGCCGGCACGGGTTTCGTCGTCGGCGGCACGGCGTGGGACTTCGCGCACGAGGCCCGTATTCCGCGGGGGAGCCTCGACCTGCTCGTGATCGACGAGGCGGGGCAGTTCTCGCTCGCCTCCACGATCGCCGTCTCGCTCGCCGCCTCGCGCCTGCTGTTGCTGGGTGACCCGCAGCAGCTGCCGCAGGTGAGTCAGGGGACGCACCCCGAGCCGATCGACATGTCGGCCCTCGGATGGGTGATGGACGGGTCCGATGTCATCGCGCCCGAGTACGGTTACTTCCTCGCCCGCACGTGGCGCATGCACCCGCAGGTCGCCGAGCCGGTGTCGCGCCTGTCGTACGGCGGTGAGCTCGCGGCGCATCCCTCCACCGCCCTGCGCGCGCTGGCCGGCATCCGCCCGGGCCTCGTCCCGATCGCGGTGCGGCACCACGGCAACGCGACCCAGTCGCCCGAAGAGGCGAAGGTCGTCGCCGATCTCGTCGCCGACCTCGTCGGCCGCGCGTGGACGGACATCGCGATCGGCGAGGACGGCCATGCGTCGGTGCGACCGCCGCGGCCGCTCACGCAGCGCGACATCATCGTGGTGACGCCCTACAACGCGCAGCAGGTCGCCGTCGAGGAGGCGCTCGCCGCGGCCGGGTTCACGGACGTGCCCGTCGGCACTGTGGACCGCTTCCAGGGGCAGGAGGCCGCGGTCGCGATCGTCTCGCTCGCGGCGTCGTCGGGCCGCGACGCCCCGCGCGGGCTCGAGTTCCTTCTGCTGCGCAACCGCCTCAACGTCGCGATCTCGCGGGCGATGCACACCGCGTACCTGATCTCCTCGCCGGGGTTGCTGGACGACCTGCCGCACACGCCCGAGGGCGTCGTGCGCCTGAGCGGATTCGCACGGCTCGTCGGCGAAGCCTGAGCCTCTCCGGCGGTGCCGGGACGACACGACGGCGGATGCCGCGCACGAGGCGCGCGCGTAGACTCGCGCTGACCAGGAGGGGGCATCCATGTCCGACGAACGGCAGTTCGAGATCGACCTCCCTCCCGACCTCATCGCCGGGTCCTACGCCGACTTCGCGAACGTCTGGCACACGCCCACGGTGTTCATCATGGACTTCTTGACACTCGCGAAGCCGCCGGGCGAGGTCGTCGATCCCGAGACGGGGGAGCGGCGCACGATCGTGCCCGCCCGGGTCGTGAGCCGTGTGCGCATCCCGCCCGAGCAGGTGTTCGAACTCGCGAAGGCGCTCACGCAGCAGCTGGAGTTCTGGGAGCAGGAGACGGGCCGGCGGCCGCCCGCCCGGCCCGTGCTCGACGACGAGTAGCAGACGTGTAGACCGCCCACCGCGCCGTGTCAACCCCGTTGGGGTGGATCGTGCGCCCCCGTAGCCTGACGAGGCGCCCCACCATAGGCGCAGGCCGCGGCATCCGTTCGGCGAGGGGTGGATGCCGCGGCCATTCTCGTCGGGCGCCCCCAGACCATCCGCGTTTTCGCGCAGGATCCTGCGTATCACCGCGCCCGCTCGGGTCTCTCTCTTGGCGACGAGGGAGTGGACTCATGAGCACAACGGCAGCGGAACCCGACACTGACGCCGCGACGGAGGCGGCCGTGGAAGCCGAGGCGCCGAAGCGGCGCGGCATCGTGTTCTGGATCGTCCGCTACCTTCCCGCCGAGATCGTCGGCACGGCCGCCATGGTGATCGCAGGCCTCGCGGTCACAATGTGGACCTCGAATGCCGCGCTCATCGCGATCGCGGCCCTGCTCGGCGAGATCGTCGGCTTCTACCTCGTGCTCGCGATCACGATCTACATGGAGCAGGTCGCCGTCTCGCCGACGCGGCGGCGCGCGTTGGTGCGGACGTTCTTTCTGCTGATCGCCGAGTTCGGTGCAGCCGAGCTACTCGACACCCTGCTCATCCGGCCGGCGGCGCTCATGGCCGGCGTCTGGCTGCTGCCCGACCCCCTGTGGGGACTTCTGGCCGGCAAGGTCTTCGCCGACGTCGTCTTCTACGCGATCGCCGCCGGTGCGTTCACCGTGACGGCGCGCATCGGCCTGCGCGACGGCCGACGGGCGAGGGAGCAGGCATCATGACCTTCCACACCAGGCGCGAGGCGCGCGATGCCCGCACCATCCGCGACATCCGACGGGCGGAGTCCGCGGCGCTGATCGGTTCGGATGTCGCGCAGGCCGCGCTCGCGCTGCACGGCACCCCCGTCCTGCTGCTCGATCCCGAGACGGTGCGACGGCAGTACCGCCGGCTGACCCGCGCGCTGCCGTTCGTACGGTTCCACTACGCCGTCAAGGCGCTCGCGCACGAGATCGTGATCGCGGCGCTCGCCGACGAGGGATGCGGTTTCGATGTCGCGACGGGCGAAGAGCTCGCTCTGCTCGGGGGCGTGCAGCCCGAGCGCGTCATCCACACCCATCCGATCAAGAAGGTCTCCGAGATCGCCGAGGCGCTTGCGGCCGGCATCCGCACGTTCGTCGTCGACAACGAGGTCGAGCTCGACAAGTTCGTCGGTGCGCCGGACGATGTCCGCCTGCTCATCCGCCTGGCCTACCGCAGCCCGCACGCCAAGAGCGACCTGTCGTCGAAGTTCGGCGTCGGTCCGTTCGAGGCGGAGCGCCTGGTGCGGCACGCGATGGGGCGCGGCATCCGCATCGGCGGCTTCAGCTTCCACGTCGGAAGCCAGCTCGACGACCCGCCGCGGTTCGCTGCGGCGATCGACGAGACACTCGCCCTGATCGCGCACCTCGAGACGACGCTCGGCGTGCGCTTCGAAACGATCGACATCGGCGGGGGCTTCCCGGTCGGATACGACTCGTCGGTCACGTCGCTGGAGGACCTCGCGGACGTCATCCGTCCGGCACTCGAGCGGCGCCCCGCGCACCTCTCGGTGATCGCCGAGCCGGGGCGCGTGATGGTCGCCGAGTCGATGACCCTCGTCGCGAGCGTCGTCGGGATCGCCGAGCGCGGCGACGGCCGCTGGTACTACCTCGACGACGGCCTGTACGGCGCGTACTCGAACGTGCTCACCGAGGACGTGCATCCGCTCATCTTCTCGGAGCGTGAGCTCGCAGGCCGCGACACCGATCAGGCGACGCACCGATGGGCGACGCTCGCCGGCCCGACGTGCGATTCCACCGACGTCATCGCGCACGAGGCGCTGCTGCCGCAGCTCGACGTCGGCGACCTGATCGTCAGCCCGGTCATGGGCGCGTACACCGTCGTGACCGCGACCCGGTTCAACGGGCGCAGCGTCACCCCGATCGTCGTCGTCGGTCAGGGGGCGCACACCGGTGAGCTCGTGCAGGTTGACGCGCCGCAGGCCGCTCTCGTCTGAGCGCCCGGCCCGTCAGACGGTGCCGTAGAGGCGGTCGCCCGCGTCGCCGAGTCCGGGCACGATGTAGCCCTTCTCGTTCAGGCGCTCGTCGAGGGCGCCGAGCACGAGCGTGACGTCGTGACCTTCGACCTGCTTCTCGATGGCGGCGACACCCTCGGGGGCACCGAGCAAGCAGATCGCCGTGATGTCGCGCGCGCCGCGGCGGAACAGGAACTCCATCGCCGCGCCGAGCGAGCCGCCGGTCGCGAGCATCGGGTCGAGCACGAAGCACTGCCGGTCACTCAGGTCTTCGGGCAGCCGCTCGGCGTACGTCGCCGGCTCGAGGGTCTCCTCGTTGCGCGCCATGCCGAGGAAGCCCACTTCGGCGCTGGGGAGCAGCTTGACCATTCCTTCGAGCATGCCGAGCCCGGCGCGCAGGATCGGGACGACGAGCGGGCGCGGCTCGCTGATCTTGACGCCCATCGTGGTCGTGACGGGGGTGCGGATCTCGTGCGGGCTGACGCGCACGTGGCGCGTGGCCTCGTAGGCGAGGAGGGTGACGAGCTCTTCCGTCAGCTGGCGGAACACCTGCGACGGGGTGTTCTCGTCGCGCAGAACCGTGAGTTTGTGGGTGATGAGCGGGTGATCCGCGACGTGCAGGCGCATACACCCAGGCTATGGCACCGGCGGCCCGGGCGCGGGGTGTAGCCGCAGCGTCGGGGCGTACGCTCGATGCGTGATCTTCGCTCCCGCCGACACGGCCGCGATGGCCCGCGCGCTCGAGCTCGCACGGCTCGCCGGCGAGGCCGGCGACGTGCCGGTCGGGGCGGTCGTGATGGATGCCGACGGCATCGTCATCGGCGAGGGGAGAAATCTGCGCGAAGTGACGCATGATCCCACCGCGCACGCCGAGATCGTCGCGCTGCGGGCGGCGGCTGCGGCGATCGCCTCGTGGAACCTCGAGGGATGCACGCTCGTCGTGACGCTGGAGCCGTGCCTGATGTGCGCGGGGGCCGCGCTCCAGGCACGGGTGTCGCGGGTCGTGTTCGGTGCGTGGGATGAGAAGGCAGGCGCGGCGGGCTCGATGTACGACGTCGTGCGCGACCGCCGGCTGCCGTACCGTGCCGAGGTCGTCGGCGGGATGCGGGAGGAGGAGGCGGCCGCGCTCCTCCGCCGCTTCTTCGACGACCGCCGGTAGGCCGCGTCCCTCGCTCGGTCCGCGAGCCGGCTCAGCGCGGCAGGAGCGGCAGGACGTCCGCGCCGAGATACGCCGTCTGGTCGAGGTCGCGCATGTCGACCGTCTGGAAGTAGATCCGCTGCGCGCCGAGCTCCGCCAGCCGGCCGACCTTCGCCGTGGCCGACGAGACGAGGGTGCCCAGGCGGATGCGCGTCGTCTCGCGTGCGAGCCCTGCGAGCGTCGTCCAGGCGTCGGTCGGCCCGGGCAGCGGGTCGCCCGACCCCATGCGCATGAAGTGGTCCGACCGGAAGAACCCGTCGAAGCCCGCGCGCTCCGTCGCGCGCGCGAACGCGAGCTGCTCGTCGTAGCTGAATCCCTGCTGAGGCTCGGTGAAGGTGCAGTACTCCATCCCTGCAGTCTTCCAGCGGATCGGCCCGCGTCAGTCCATCGAGCGGATGACGATCTCCTCGGTCGGCGGGCTGGCGGCATCCACCGCGTGATCCACGTCCGGCTCGAAGTAGATCGCGCGGGCGTTCGGCACCGCACGCCGCACCCGCGCCTCGACGATGTCGATGTCGGCGGCCACCTCGGCGAGCTGCTTGTCTCCCGCGAAGCCGAGCTTGGCCGCCACGAGCAGCGCGTCGGGGCCGAGGTAGAGCGTCTTGATGTGGATGAGCCGCTGCACCTCGGGGCCCGCCGTGATCGCCGCGACGATCTTGCGGTGGTCGGCCTCGGTGGCGCCCTCCCCGACGAGCAGGCTCTTCGTCTCGACGCCGAGCGTGATCGCGACGACGATCAGCAGTGTGCCGATCATGAGCGTGCCGATCGCGTCGAAGATCGAGTCGCCGGTCATCGCGGTAAAGGTGACGCCGAAGAGCGCGAACACGAGGCCGGTCAGGGCGGCGACGTCTTCGAGGAGCACCACGGGAAGCTCCGGAGCCTTCGCGTGGCGCACGAACGCGATCCACGACTCGTCCTTCTTGCGGACGAGGTTGCTCTCACGGATCGCGGTGCGCAGCGAGAACGACTCGAGACCGATCGCGATGATGAGGACCGCGATCGGGATCCACACGTTCTCGAGCTCGTGAGGATGGGTCAGCTTGTCGATGCCCTCGTAGATCGAGAACAGGCCGCCCACCGAGAACAGGATGATCGAGACGACGAACGCGTACACGTACCGTTCACGGCCGTAGCCGAACGGATGCTCGCGGTCGGCCTCCTTCTTCGCCTTGCGGCCTCCGAGCAGCAGCAGGAGCTGATTGCCCGAGTCGGCGACGGAGTGGATCGCCTCCGCGAGCATCGACGCCGACCCGGAGAGGAACCATGCGATGAACTTCGCGAGCGCGATGCCCATGTTCGCCAGGAACGCCGCGATGATCGCCTTGCCGCCGCCCGATGCACTCATTCCACCGAGTGTAGGCCGGTGCGGGTCGTGGCTTCAGGCCTTGACGCAAGCCCGAGCCGGGGTCTCGGGCTCAGTCCTCGGAGCGGAGGATGATCGCTTCGGTCGGCGGCGCCGGGTCGGCCGGGGTCCCGACATAGCCGATGACCGACAGCAGCGTGTGGCGGAACTCCGCGGGCGCCTCCAGGTGCGCGGAGTGCCCGACGCCGTGCAGGGCGACCTCGGTCACCTCACCGCCCGCGGCGCGGTACGCCTCCAGCACGTCGCGCGTCTGCGAGACCATCTCCTGCGCGGGTGCGACGTCGGCACCGGGCCAGCCGGGGATGATGCCGAGCTGCCCGAGGTGGTTGAGGTCGTAGAAGGACGCGTCCGAGACGATCGCGTCGGCGAGTCCGTGGATCCACGCGATGGGCGGCTTGGGGTCGAGGTCGACGATCGCCGACACGTTGTAGTGCTTCGGCACCATCGTGTTGAGCACGCCGACCGTGCCCGCGGCGAACCCGGGCCAGTTCTCGCTCGGGATGCTGTCGCCGGGGTAGTTGCCGGTCGCCGTCGACGTCGAGAGCATCGACTCGACCCAGACGTCCTCGTGCGCCGTCTCGTAGCCGCTCGCGACGTATCCCGAACGGAAGACGCTGCGCGGCGACGTCGGCGCCGCGTCGGACGTGTCGCGGTCGATCAGGCGCTGGACGAAGTCGGGGTTCGCTCCGCCGCCGCCCGTGCCGGCGTCGTCGTCCGTCAGCCGCGTGCCGTCGCGGCGCGTTCCGCCGAAGCCGTACGGCGAGACCGGGGACTGCAGGGTGAGGCTCAGCACGGGGTGGTCCAGCGCGTACTGCATGACGACGCCGCCGCCCATCGACCACCCGACGAAGTGCGCGGTCGGGATGCCGAGCACGTCGAGCGTGGCCCGGATGTCGTCGCTGAAGTCGCGGACGCCGCGGGTCGCGTCGATGGGGGAGTGCTCCGTGCCGCCGAACCCGCGCAGGTCGATCGCGAGCACGCGCAGATCGCTCGGCAGGTCGAGCATGACCTCCTGCCAGAACAGCGCGGAGGAGACGTTGCCGTGGATGAGGACGACCGTCCGCTCCGGCGGGGTGTCGGACTCGTCTCCCGTGCGCTCGAGGATGTTGACGCTCAACCGCGGGGTGTCGATGACGCGTGCGGTGATGCCGTCGAAGAGGGTCATGAGCGGGTCCTCCGAGGTCGTGCCGGGGACGCCGATGCCCCCGTGCCATCGACTATAGCGCCGCTCGGATCCGAGGTGAACCGACTTTCAGGTCACCCATCACGCGCGGTCCGACGGCCCGGCGCATCAACGCTCGCGCCGTCGGCGGAAGAGGGCGCACGCCCGGTCGTAGGATGATCGCCATGCCTGCTGACACCGCCGCACTCCCGTCCATCGCCATCATCGGTGCCGGCTCGATGGGCGGCGCGATCCTGCAGGGCCTCGTGCGCTCCGGGCTCGCGGCCTCGGGCATCACGGTGACCAATCGCACGCGCGCGAAGGCCGACGAGCTCGCCGGGCTGGACGGCGTGACGAGCCTCGCGCTCGACGACCGTCCCGACGCGAACGCCGAGGCCGCGGCATCCGCCCGCATCGTCCTGATCGGGGTGAAGCCGGCCATGGTGCCCGACCTGCTGCGCGAGCTCGCGCCCCACCTGGCGGACGGCACCGTCGTGGTCAGCCTCGCCGCCGGCGTCACGGTCGCGACGTTCGAGGGGATCCTCGGGTCGCGCGTGGCCGTGCTCCGGTCCATGCCGAACACGCCCGCGGTCGTCGGGGCCGCCGTCACGGGCCTCGCGCGCGGAACGCACGCCTCCGACCAGGACGTCGCGGTCGTGCGTGCGCTGTTCGAGACCGTCGGCACCGTGGTCGAGGTGCCGGAGTCGCAGATCGATGCCCTGTCGACGATCTCGGGATCGGGGCCCGCCTACGTCTTCCTGCTCATCGAGGAGTTCACGAAGGCCGCCGTCGGCAAGGGGTTCGACGAGGCGCAGGCGCGGGTCATGGCCGAGCAGACCTTCATCGGCGCGGCGGCGCTGCTGGCGGCATCCGGCGAGGACCCGGCGGAGCTGCGGCGACGGGTCACGAGCCCGAAGGGCACGACCGAGCGCGCGATCGCCGTGCTGCAGGGCGCCCACCTCGACGCCGTGTTCGCCGAGGCGACGGATGCCGCGCTCGCGCGCGCCCGGGAGCTGGCCGCCGGCGCCTGACGTCCGTCCCTGAGACGACATCTGCACGTCGAAACCATGGGTGAACCCCACGGTCTCGACGTGCAGACGGCGTTTCAGCGAAGAGGGGCTGCTACCTGTCGAGGGCGGCGAAGCGCTCGATGTCGCTGTTGGTACCGGAGACGATGATGAGGTCGTGGTTCGTCACGACCGTGTTCGCCTCGGCGTAGCGGAAAGGCTTGCCGGGGCTCTTCACGCCCACGACCGTCACGTTGTACTTCGAGCGCACACCGGATTCGTTGAGCCCCACGCCGCGGATGAACTTCGGCGGGTACATCTTGGCGATCGCGAAGTCGTCATCGAAGCGGATGAAGTCCAGCATCCGCCCGCTCACGAGGTGCGCGACGCGCTCGCCGGCCTCGCGCTCGGGATAGATGACGTGGTTCGCGCCGACGCGGGAGAGGATCTTGCCGTGCGACTGCGAGACCGCCTTCGCCCAGATCTGCGGCACCTTGAGGTCGACGAGGTTGGCGGTGATCAGCACGGAGGCCTCGATCGACGAGCCGACCGCGACGACCGCGACCTGGAAGTCCTGGGCGCCGACCTGCTTGAGCGCGTCGATGTTCTTCGCATCGGCCTGCACGGTGTGCGTGACGCGCTCGGACCACTTCTGCACGAGCTCGAGGTTGTCGTCGATCGCGAGCACTTCGCGCTCGAGCCTGTCGAGCTCGCCGGCGCACGCCGCGCCGAACCGTCCGAGACCGATCACCAGGACAGGAGCATCGCCCCTGATGCGCTCAACCAACGATCGGCCTTTCCACCGGCAGCGAGTACAGCTGCGAACGTGATGTCGCGGCCACGGCCGCGGCGAGTGTCACTGTACCAATGCGGCCCATGAAGATCGTCGCCGCCATGACGTAGACCGCCGGGTCCGACAGCTCCGCCGTGAGGCCGGTGGACAGGCCGACGGTGCCGAACGCCGAGATGACGTCGAACAGCACGTCCGCCACGTCGGCCTGGCTGATCTGGGCGATCGTGATCGTCGAGAGAGCGCAGATCGTCGCGCCCCACGCCACGACCGAGAGGGCGACGCGCTGGACGTCGCTCGGGATGCGGCGGCCGAACGATTCGACCGACTGGCGTCCCTTCGCCTCGGAGATCACGGCGAGCGCGAGGACGGCGAGCGTGGTCACCTTGATGCCGCCGGCGGTGGATGCCGAGCCGCCGCCCACGAACATCAGCATCGATCCGACGACCAGGGACGATCCGTACAGCTCGCCGACGTCGACCACCGCGAATCCGCCCGAACGGGTCATGGCAGAGAGGAAGAAGGCCTGGAACGTCGTGTCCCACGCGTCCATCGAGCCGAAGGTCTGCGGGTTGTTGTACTCGAGGGCGAGGAACGCGCCGGCGCCGGCGAAGAACAGTGCGACGGTCGTGATGAGCGTGAGCTTCGCGTGCAGCGTCCACCGGCGCACGTGCCAGTAGTGCTTCCACAGTGTGTAGATGACCGGGAAGCCGATCGAGCCGAGGAAGACGCCGACCATGAGCACCGTCAGCAGCACGTAGTCGTCGGCGAACGGCTCGAGTCCGCCGACGTTGGGGGTGAAGCCCGTGTTCGTGAACGCCATCGCGGCGTAGAAGGGGGCTTCCCACAGCGCTTCGAGCGGACCGATGCCGGCGAACACGAGCGACGGGTACAGCAGGAGCGCGATGACGCCTTCGATCACGAGGGTCGACAGTGCGACCGTGCGCAGCAGCACGCCGACCTCGCCGAGACGCACGGTCTGACCCTCATTGACCGGGCCGCCGTGCGAGCGCAGGGGGTTGGTGTCGCTCGCGGCGATGAGCTTCGCGCGCAGACCGAGACGCTTGGAGATCACGAGACCGAGGATCGACGCGAGCGTCAGCACGCCCATGCCGCCGATGTTGACGCCGATGAAGATGATGACCTTGCCGAGCGGGCTGAAGGTCGTGGCGATGTCGACCGTCGTCAGGCCGGTGACGCAGATCGTCGAGACCGCGGTGAAGAGTGCGTCGGCGAGAGGGAGTGACCGCCCGGACGTCGATGCCGCAGGCAGAGAGAGCAACGCGGTGAACAGCAGGATCAGGGTCGCGAACACCGCGACCGCGAAGCGCGCGGGTGAGGACGTCGTGCGGCTGCGGATGTAGTCGAACGCCCGCCTCGGCGCACTCCTGGTCACGAACGGCGCGCGGTTCGGAGCGTCGGGCGACGAGTCGTCGCGGCCTCGGCGACCGCCGACGCGCCTGCCCTGCGACATGCACGCCTCCCCGCCACGGCCCTCTGCCGGAACGTCCATCATGGTACTCCGGCGGGTGCGCGGCTAACCTATCCACATGGCGGACATCTTCGACGTGATCGCGGACGGAACCCGTCGCGACATCCTGCAGCTCCTGCTCGATCGATCCTCCGCCGGAGAGCGCGGCACGAGCGTGTCGCACATCGTGCAGCAGCTGGGCGTCAGCCAGCCGACCGTCTCGAAGCACCTCAAGGTCCTGCGCGAGGCGCAGCTCGTCTCGGTGCGCGAAGAGGGCCAGCACCGCTACTACAGCCTGTCGGCCGCGCCCCTCGACGAGGTCGACGACTGGCTCATCCCCTTCCTCGACGACGGGTCGGATGCCGCAGCCGCCCTCGCCGGAGCCTCGACGCTGCCCGACTCGGCCGCGCATGCCGCCGACGTGGTCGGCCGGGCCGCGGCATCCGCGAAGCACGCGCTCGAGAGCGCGCTGAAGAAGCTGCCCGGGCGCTGACGCATCGGCGCAGGCTAGCGCCGACCCGCCTTGCGCAGGAACAGCCACGCGCCCCACACCGCCGAGACGGTGAGGATGCCGAGGCACCAGCCGAGCGCCCACCACGGCTGAGTGCCGAGGGGCAGGTCGAACAGCAGGCCGCGGATCGTCTCGATGATCGGCGTGATCGGCTGGTGCTCGGCGATCCACTGCAGCCACGGGGGCATGGTGTCGACCGGCACGAAGGCGCTCGAGAGGTAGGGCAGGAACAGGATGATGAACCCATAGCCGCTCGCCGCTTCCGCGCTGCCCGCGGCCAGGCCGATCGCGGCGAACAGATACGTGATCGTCAGGATGTACAGCCCGATCACGCCGACGGCGGTCACCCAGCCCCACGGTCCGGCGGTCGGCCGGAATCCCACGAGCACGGCGACCCCGATCACGACGCCCGTCGCGGCCAGATTGCGGATCAGGCTCGCGATCACATGGCCGGTCAGCACGGCGCCGCTGCGCAGCGGCATCGTCCGGAAGCGGTCGATGATGCCGGTCTGAAGGTCGCGCGCGACGTAGACGGCGGTGGAGGCTGCGCCGAAGCCCGCGCACAGCAGGATGATGCCGGGTACGACGTAGTCGACATACCCGCCGCTCGGATCGAGCGCCCCGCCGAAGACGAAGGTGAACAGCAGCATCAGCATGACCGGCAGCATGATCGCCATCAGCAGGGATTCGCCGTCGCGCAGCGAGTGCAGCAGGCTGCGCCGGACGAAGACGGACTCGGCGGTCAGGCCCCTGATGTGGGGACGGATGCCGGCTCCCGCGGCGGCCGCGGCAAGCGTGGGCATGGAGGGGTTCACAGTGGTGGTCATGACTGCTCCTGTAGGGACGTGAGAGTGGGGGAGTCCGCGGTGAGCGAGAGGAAGACGTCGTCCAGACTCGGCCGGCGCAGGGTCACCGTGCCGTCGGCGCCCGATTCGTCGAGCACGTCGAGCGCTCTGCGCAGGCCCGAGAGGGTGCCGTCGGTCGCGACTTCGCGCAGCACCTCGCCCGCGTGATCGCGCAGTTCGACGGTTTCGCCGCCGAGGCGGGACTTGAGCTCGTCGGGAGTTCCCTCGGCGACGATGCGCCCGCCGTCGATCACGGCGATGCGATCGGCCAGCTGATCGGCCTCCTCGAGGTACTGCGTGGTCAGCAGCACCGTGGTGCCGGCATCCGCCAGCCTGCGGATCACGCTCCACAGTTCTCGTCGACTGCGCGTGTCGAGCCCCGTGGTGGGTTCGTCGAGGAACAGCACCGTCGGGGTGACGACGAAGCTGAGCGCCAGGTCGAGTCGGCGGCGCATGCCGCCGGAGTATGTGGCCACGCGGCGCCGCGCCGCGCCCTCCAGATCGAATCGATGGAGCAGCTCGGCGGCTCGCTGCTTCGCCACGAGCGGAGCGAGCCCGGAGAGTCGAGCGAGCATCGTGAGGTTCTCCGCGCCGGTGAGCATGTCATCCACGGCCGCGGATTGGCCGGTGAGGCTGATCCGCCGCGTGACCTCCTCTCGCTGTGTGACCACGTCGAACCCCGCGACCCTCGCGCGACCGACGTCGGGCTTCGAGAGCGTCGTCAGGATGTTGATCGTGGTGGTCTTGCCGGCGCCGTTCGGCCCGAGCAGCGCGAACACCTCTCCGGCGGCGACCGTGAACGCGAGTTCCGACACGACGCTCTGTCTGCCGAAGGACTTTCCGAGCTCATCGACCTCGATGACGGGGTTCATGGCCGCTCCTCCCTGTGGGTCATCTCAACCGTGTACGTGCAAAACTGTTTATGACAATAACAGACGGTTTACGTAATAAACAGTCTTATGATGGTGGCGACGAAGGGTGGTGTGATGCCCGAAGACGCGGACCTCGAACTGCCGCGCGGCATCGCGCTCGCGTGGGGCGTCGCCGCCGACCCGCAGCGCGGGCCGAAGCGCGAGATGAGCGTCGAGAAGATCGTCGAGGCAGCGGTCGACCTGGCGGATGCCGAGGGCTTGGGCGCCGTCTCGATGGCCGCGGTCGCGGCGCGCCTCGGATACACGCCGATGTCGCTGTACCGCTACGTGAGCGCGAAGGACGACCTCCTGCTGCTCATGCAGGAGGAGGCCACGGGCTTACCTCCCGACGCGGACGCGCAGGCGACCGGGTGGCGCGAGCGGCTCCGGGCGCTGTTCACCGCGATGGTGGGCACCTACCTGCGGCACTCCTGGATGCTCGACATCCCGATCACCGGATCGCCGATCACGCCGAACAGCTCCGCATGGATCGAGGCGAGTCTTGTCGCGCTCGCCGAGACGCCGCTCACGCAGGAGGAGCGCGTCGCGGTCACCCTCCTGGTGACCGGTCAGGCGCGCTGGTACGGCACCGTGCTCGCCGGCTATGCCTCGCAAACCCGCACCACGGGGATGTCGCCCGAGCAGATCACCGTCCACGAGGCCGCCCTCTTCGACGCGCTCATCAGTGCAGACGGGTATCCCGCGTTGCGCGAGGCCGTCGATGCGGGCGTGTTCGTCTCCGAAGAGGACCCGTTCCAATTCGGGATCGAGCGGATCCTCGACGGCGTCGCCGCGTATCTCGATGCGCTTGCGGCGGGCAGACGACGTGCGGTACGCCCCACCTGGCTCACCCTGGAGGATGCGGACGTCGTCGCCGACAAGAAGGTGCGCGAGGCTCAGAAGGCCGTGCGGGACGCAGAGAAGGCCCTTCGTGACGCACGGAAGCTGGAGCGCACCGCCGTCCGTGATGCCCGCGAGCGGCTCGCGCGGCATCCGTCGCCGTGAATCACTTTCCTCCCAGCAGTCACACGGGTTTACAGGTGTCGCACGCACCACATAGAGTGTGCTCAGCACGATCCTGGGGAAGGGGAGATCATGGCGGAGTTGCCTGATGTGCGCTTCCTGACGGTCGCGGAGGTCGCCGACATCATGCGGGTGTCGAAGATGACCGTGTACCGGCTCGTCCACGCGGGCGAACTGCCGGCCGTGCGCTTCGGTCGCAGCTATCGCGTGCCCGAGTCTGCTGTGACCGAGGCTCTGCAGCGGCCCATCGCCGACGCGGGCTGACGCACAAGAGGCGCCCTGCGCGCCTGATAGACTGCTCCGAGGCATTTTTCCGTTCTTGCCGTTCCCGGGCATGACCGCACGCGAGTGCAGGTAGCCCAGACCCCGACTTAGTGAGGTTTTCCGTGGGTTCAGTCATCAAGAAGCGCCGCAAGCGCATGGCGAAGAAGAAGCACCGCAAGCTGCTTCGCAAGACTCGCCACCAGCGCCGCAACAAGAAGTAGCAGCGCCCGCGGGCCCTGCCCGCGCACACCGAGCGCCTGTCCTCCGGACGGGCGCTTCGTGTTGTGTGCGGAACCGCAGCATGCCTCGCTCGTCACGACGGCGCCGAGCGCTGCCGACTGCCGTCAGAATGGACGGATGAGATCGATCACCGTCGAGCAGCTCCGTTCCCGCGAGGGCGTGCCCCTCATCGATGTGCGCGAACCCGACGAGTTCGCGGCCGGACGCGTCCCCGGCGCGGTCAACCTGCCGATGTCGCGCATCGGCGATCTGCTGCACGAGCTCCCCGATGGCGAGTTCGATGTGATCTGCGCGCTCGGTGGACGCTCGGGGCGCGTCGTCGAGGCGCTCGAATCCCGCGGCTACGCCGCCACGAACGTTGAGGGCGGCACGAACGGCTGGATCGAGGCCGGCTACCCCGTCGAGCGATGACGCAGCTCACGCTGATCGGCAAGCCCGATTGCCACCTGTGCGACGTCGCACACGAGGTCGTCGACGGTGTGCTGGCCGAATTGCCGGATGCCGTGGCCGACGGCATCGAGATGCACGAGGCGTCGATCGCGGAGGATCCCGCGCTCTACGAGCTGTGGTGGGAGAAGATCCCCGTGATCCTCATCGACGGACGCCTGCACGCGCACTGGCGCGTCGCGCCCGATCGCCTGCGCGCCGCTCTGCTCGACGCGGCGGGCTGACTACTTCTCGATCTCGACGACGTCGGCGCCGGGCGCGTTGGTCTTGACCGACTCGATGCCGTTCATCGCGCTCGCCTTCGACGAATAGCCCTGACTCGTCGCGATCACCTGACCGTTGGACGCCTTCAGGTTGAAGCGCCAGTCGCCGCCCTTGTCGGTCCACAGTTCGAACTTGCCCGTCATCGTCCCGCCCCTCCGCGTGATGCGACGCCGTCGTCGCAGGTGTCACGCTAGCGGCAGCGGATGCCGCGCAACAGTGCCCCGGACGGGGAAGGCGGTGGATCCGGCGTCAGGGCGCGAGACGCGTGGGACCCCGGAACAGGTACGTCACCTCGCGGATCGACGATTCGCCGAGCAGGAGCATGAGCACGCGTGCGAGGCCCATGCCGAAGCCGCCGTGCGGCGGCACGCCGTAGCGGAAGAAGTCGAAGTAGAACTCGAGGTGCTCGGGGTCGAGCCCCTTCTGCCTGGCCTGTTCGATCAGGATGTCGACGCGGTGCTCGCGCTGCGCGCCGGTCGTGATCTCGACGCCGTTGTAGAGGAGGTCGTAGCTCTTGGTGAGCCCGGTCTCGGCATCCCGCATGTGGTAGAACGCGCGGATCTCGTGCGGGTAGTCGGTGATGAACACGAAGTCGTGTCCGTACGTCTCCTTCACGTGGGCCGAGATCTGTCGCTCGCCCTCGGGGTCGAGGTCGCCGTCGGTGCGGGGGATGTCGTAGCCGCGGGCGGCGATGATCTCGCGCGCCTCCGCGAGCGGGATGCGCGGGAACGGCACGGTCGGCGCTGTGACGGTCACGCCGAACAGCTCCTCGATCTCGGCGCCGTGCTTGTCGGCCACTGCGCCGATCGCGAAGGCGAGGAGCTCCTCCTGCATGTTCGCGACGTCCTCGTGCGAGTCGATCCAGCTGATCTCGGCGTCGATGCTCGTGAACTCGGTCGCGTGGCGCGACGTGAACGACGGGTCGGCTCGGTAGACGTCGCCGATCTCGAAGATCTTGCCGAAGCCGGCAGACTGCGCCATCTGCTTGAAGAACTGCGGGCTCTGGGCCAGGTACGCGGTCTGCTCGCCGAAGTACTCCAGCGCGAACAGCTCGGCGTTGGACTCGGATGCCGAGGCCATGAGCTTCGGGGAGTGGATCTCGATGAAGTCGCGCTCGATCCACCATGTGCGCATCGCGTGCTCGAGCGTCGTCTGCACCCGGAAGATCAGGTTGTTGCGCCGCTGGCGCAGATCGAGGAAGCGCCAGTCCATGCGCTTGTCGAGTCCGCTGTCGGCGGCGATCGGGGTCTCGGGCAGGGCGAGCGCCGCGATCTCGAGCGAGCCGACCTTGATCTCGACACCGCCGAGCTTGACGCGCTCGTCGTGCTTGAGCTCGCCGTGCACCGTGAGGAACGTGCCGGTCGTCAGCGCCGAGATCGTGTCGGTGAGCGCGAGCGCCTCGGCGTCCTGCGCCTCGGCGCCCTCGACCGGCTCGACCGGCGGGCGGGTCGCCGGGTTGACCAGCTGCACCGCGCCGGTCTCGTCGCGCAGGATGACGAACTGCACCTTCTTCTGATCGCGGACGGTCTCGACCCATCCCGAGACCGAGACGGGGCCGTCGGGAAGGGACTGCAGCTGATTCACCAGGGTGCGTGTGCTCACGAGGGGACAGTCTAGGCTCCGCTGCTTCACACGACCTGTTCAGCTTCCCTTCATCACCGCTCGGTAGCGTCGACACCGGAGGCGCCGCTGCAGTCGCCCGTGATGACCATCGAGCCACCGGGAGCCCCCAATGACCCTGATCCACACCACCGCCGGCGTGCAGTCCGCCGGCACGCACGCCGCCGCATCCGGCGATGGATCGTGGCTGACGACGCTCGTCGATGCCGTCGTGTCGCTCATGGACGTGATCGGGCCCGCCGGTGCGGGCATCGCGATCGCGCTGGAGAACCTCTTCCCCCCGCTCCCGAGCGAAGTCATCCTCCCGATGGCCGGACTCGCGGCGAGCCGCGGGACCTTCACGCTCGTCGAGGCGATCGTGTGGACCACGCTCGGGTCGATCGTGGGCGCGTTCGCGCTCTACGGCATCGGCGCGTGGCTCGGCGTCGACCGCCTGCGCCGCATCGCCGCCCGCGTCCCGCTGCTGCACCCCGAGGACATCGACCGCACCGTGGCGTGGTTCGGCCGCCACGGCGGCAAGGCCGTCTTCTTCGGTCGCATGATTCCGATCTTCCGGAGCCTCATCTCGATCCCCGCCGGCATCACGCGGATGCAGCTGTGGAAGTTCGGACTGCTCACGGCCGCCGGAAGCCTGATCTGGAACACGATCTTCGTGCTCGCCGGCTTCCTGCTCGGTGAAGCGTGGCCGGTCGTGGAGCGGTACGCCGAGATCCTGCAGTACGTCGTGATCGGCGGAACCGTGATCGGGGTGTCATGGTTCGTGTACTCCCGCACCCGCGCGCTGCTCGCCGCACGCCGCGACGCCTCCGCGAGCGACGCCGCCTGACGGGCGTCTGCTGCGCGTCGCCGGTGGTCGGCGCTCAGCCCGCCCACAGAACCGCCCGACGTAGACTGGACGGGTGCCCGCCGACCGCCTTCATCTCGTGCGCCACGGAGAGGTCCACAACCCCCGGCGCGTGCTGTACGGCAGGCTTCCCGGCTACGGGCTGAGTGAGGACGGGCGGCGTATGGCCCGCCAGTCGGCGCAGTACGTGCACGGCCTCGGCCGGCCGATCGGCGCCCTGATCTCCTCGCCGCTGCAGCGCACGCGGGAATCGGCGGAGCCCTTCACCGAGCTCACCGGGCTCGATCCGCTCATCGACGAGCGCGTGATCGAACCGACGAACGTGTTCGAGGGGCGGCGGATGAGCCGCGCCCTCATGAACCCCTTCAGCTGGCGGCATCTCTCGCGACCCGAGATCCCCAGCTGGGGCGAGCCGTACGCCCAGGTCGTCGAACGCATGGAGAAGGCCATGCGGGATGCCTGGATGAGCACCGAATCCGGAGACGTCGTCATCGTGAGCCATCAGCTGCCGATCTGGGTCACCCACCTCGCGGTCGCGGGGCTGCCGACCCGCCACGACCCGCGCCGCCGCCGCTGCGCCCTGTCGAGCGTCACGAGCTTCGAGCTCGTCGGCGACGTGTGGCGTGAGACCGATTACGCCGAACCCGCTTCCACCGCGGGCGCCGTCGATGTGGGGGCCGTCTGATGCGCGGCATCCACTCTCGCCTCCTTCGCCGCACGACGGCCGCCGTCGTCGCCGCCGGTGTCGCAGTCGCGCTCACCGCGTGCGCGAACGACCCCCTCGCCGAGCAGTACCGCGCGGGGGAGAACACCGGCTTCATCGCGAACGAGTTCGCGGTGCAGGAGATCGCGGTGCAAGACCGCGGCGAGCCGGTCGAGTTCGCCGCGACGACCGAGAACGGCGACCCCGTCTCGAGCGCCGACTTCGCCGGTGACGTTCTCGTCGTGAACTTCTGGTACGCCGCGTGCGGGCCGTGCCGCGCGGAAGCCGACGACCTCGAAGCGGCGTACGGCGCGTTCGCGGGCGAGGACGTCGCCTTCCTCGGCATCAACACGATCGACTCCGCCGCAGCGGCGGCGGCCTTCGCAGAGACGTACGGCATCACCTACCCCAGCGCGATCGCCTCGGAGACGCCCGAGATCAAGCTCGCGTTCGCCGAGAAGACGCCGATCCAGGCGACGCCGACCACTCTCGTGCTGGATGCCGAGGGCCGGGTCGCCGCACGCATCATCGGGCAGCTGCCGGGCTCGTCGATCCTCGAGACCCTCGTCCGCGACACCCTCGCCGAGACGGCACCCGAGGCGGGATCGTGAACCCCGGCGCGATCATCGCGGACGGGGCCCTCTGGGTCGCCCTTCCGATCGCTCTGCTCGCGGGTCTCGTGTCGTTCCTCTCTCCCTGTGTGCTCCCGCTCGTGCCGGGGTACCTCGGCTTCATCGGCGGGGCGGTCACGCCGCGCGTCGCCGAGGGTCGGAGGGTCGCCCCCGTGCCGGAGGATCCGGCCGGAATCATCCGCCCTTCGCAGGATTCTCCGACGGATGCCGCACCCGCCGCGACCGCGACGCTCACGGCGGCCGAGCCGTCGCGCGGACGACTGCTGGCCGGTGTGCTCCTCTTCATCGCGGGCTTCACCGTCGTGTTCATGGCCGTCAACATCCTCGGCGGCACGGTCGGACGCTTCTTCATCGAGTACGCCGACCCCATCACCCGGGTCATGGGCGTCGTCGTCATCCTCCTGGGCCTCGTCTTCATCGGCCTGTTCGGGTTCGCTCAGCGCACGTTCAAGCCCCAGGTGCGCGGCAACCTCGGCCTGATCGGCGCCCCCGTGCTCGGCCTCGCGCTCGGCGTCGGGTGGGCGCCGTGCATCGGCCCCACGCTCGCGGCGATCCTCGCGATGTCGTGGAACTTCGGCGATCCCGTGCGGGCGGGGCTCCTGGGCCTGGCGTACTCGCTCGGCCTCGGCATCCCGTTCATCCTGCTCACCCTCGGTTTCGGATGGGCGACCCGGTCGGTCGGCTTCCTGCGCCGCCACATCCGCACGGTCAACATCGTCGGCGGCGTGCTGCTCGTGCTGCTGGGCATCCTGATGGTCTCCGGCGCGTGGACGGCGCTCATGGCTCAGCTGCAGGGGGTGTTCCTCAGTGTCCCGCTCCCGCTCTGAGAACGCGGCCGGCGCGGAGGGCACCCTCCGTCCCGCCGACCACGCCGACGCCGCAGCGGCCTCGGCATCCGAGGAGGTGACGCAGCCCGCGCTCGGTCCGATCGGGTGGCTCCGCTGGGCGTGGCGCCAGCTCACGAGCATGCGCACCGCGCTCGTGCTGCTGCTCCTGCTCGCGATCGCGGCCGTGCCCGGCTCGCTCGTGCCGCAGCGCAGCGCCGACCCGAACGGGGTCTCGCAGTACTTCGCGGACAACCCCGACCTCGCACCCGTGCTCGACGGACTGCAGCTGTTCGACGTCTACACCTCGATCTGGTTCTCGTCGATCTACATCCTGCTGTTCGTCTCGCTGATCGGATGCGTGATCCCGCGCACCAAGCACCACTGGAAGGCCCTGCGCGCGCGTCCGCCGCGCACGCCCGCCCGCCTCGAGCGGCTCGGCGACTTCCGCGCGACCGAGCTCGCGCTCGCGCCCGGCGCCGACGCGACGGCCGCCGCCGGTACGGCGATCGACATCGCTGCCGAACAGCTGCGCCGCGGCGGATACCGCATCGAGCGCTACGACGCGCGCGGCGTACTCTCGGTCTCCGCCGAGCGCGGCTACGTGCGCGAGACGGGCAACCTCGTGTTCCACACGGCACTGATCGGCGTGCTCGTGGCGGTGGGCGTCGGGGGCGGCTACACCTACACCGGACAGACCGTGATCGTCGAGGGCAACACGTTCGTGAACACCCTGCTCGACTACACGTCGTTCAATCCGGGGCGCTTCGTCGACGAGGGATCGATGGCGCCGTACTCCCTCACGCTCGACGAGTTCAGCGTGACGTACGAGCCCCTCGGCACGCAGGGCGCAGGGCAGGCGGGCGACTTCGTCGCCCACCTGACGACGCAGCGCCCGGGCTCGGCGCCCGGTGAGGGCGAAGTGCGCGTGAACCACCCGCTCGAGATGGACGGCGACCGCATCTACCTCATGGGCAACGGCTACGCGCCGACCATCACGATCACGAACGCCGAGGGTACGGTCGTCTTCTCGGAGTCGGTGCCGTTCCTGCCGCAGGACACGAACATGACCTCGCTCGGCGTCATCAAGGTTCCGGACGGCTTCCCCGAGCAGCTCGGCCTCGTCGGCTTCTTCTACCCGACGCAGGCGCCCCTGACGAGCGGCGCGTTCACGTCGGCGTACCCCGCGCTCATCAACCCCGTCGTGACGCTCGACGTGTACGCGGGAGACCTCGGGATCGACGACGGCACGCCCCGCTCGGTCTACACGCTCGACCCGACCGACATGACGCAGCTCACGGGCCGCGCGGTCGACGTCGATTCGATCGAGCTCGCGCCGGGCCAGACCGCGGACCTGCCCGACGGGCTGGGGACGATCACGTTCGAAGACGCCTCGCCCGCCGGCGCGGAGGGCTACGAGCAGTCGGTCAAGCGCTTCGTGTCGCTTTCGATCCACCGCGACGCCGCCGCCACATGGGTGCTGGTGTTCGCCGTGCTGGCTGTGCTCGGCCTGCTCGCGGCCCTGTTCGTCCCGCGCCGGCGGCTGTGGGTCAAGGCCAAGCCCGGCGCGCAGAGCCTGCAGCTCGAGTACGCGGGGCTCGCGAGAGGAGAGGACCCGGCGATCGGCACGGCCCTCGATCAGTTCGTCCGGCGTCACGGCGAGTCGCTCGAGCCGCTGCTGCGCGAGCAGATCGCGACGCCCGCGGCGCCGGTCGGCGAGCCCGACCCGGCCGATCCACGCCGCGTAGACTGAGTTCATGCCCGGCACCCTCACTCTCGACTCGGTCTCCGTGCTGCTCGTCTGGACCGCGATCGCGGTCTACGCGCTCGCGTTCGTCGCGTACGCGGTCGACCTCGCGCGTCGCGGAGCACAGGCGGTGGACGCGCAGGATGCCGTCACGCGCGAGCGCGAACTCGTCGGCGTCGCCGCGACCGGGGCCGCGGCATCCACCGGTTCGAGGGGACGCGACGCCCAGGCGCGCCTGACCGCCCAGGAGCGTGCCGCCGAGGCGTCCTTCGAGGCCAAGCCGAGCGAGCGTCCGCGCCTGGTATGGGCCCGCATCGGCACGTCGCTCACCGTGCTGGGACTGCTGTTCCACATCGCCGGTGACGTCACCCGCGGCATCGCGGCCGGCCGCGTGCCTTGGTCGAACATGTACGAGTTCGCCCTCACCGGAACGATGCTCATCGTCGCCGTGTACCTCGTGTCGCTGCTGCGCTACGACCTGCGGTTCCTCGGAGCGTTCATCACGGGACTGGTCGTCCTGCTGCTCGGCGGCGCCGCGCTCGCGTTCTACGTCGAGATCACTCCGCTCATGGATCCGCTCAAGAGCGTCTGGCTCGTGATCCACGTGTTCGTCGCCTCGCTGGCGACCGCGCTGTTCGCTCTCGCGTTCGGCCTCTCGGTGCTGCAGCTCATGCAGGCGCGGCGCGAGCGCAAGGTCCTCGCGGCCGCCGAGGCCTCCGATGAGGTCGCCGGTCGCACGAAGACCGGTCCGCGCTTCCTCCGCACGCTTCCCGGCAGCGACGCGCTCGAGTCGGTCGCGTACCGCTTCGCCATCCTCGGCTTCATCTTCTGGACGTTCACGCTCATCGCCGGCTCGATCTGGGCGAACGACGCGTGGGGCCGCTACTGGGGCTTCGACACCAAAGAGGTGTGGACGTTCGTCATCTGGGTCCTGTACGCCGGCTACATCCACGCGCGGGCGACGCGCGGCTGGCGCGGATCGCGTTCCGCGTGGCTGTCGATCATCGGCTTCAGCGCGGTGCTGTTCAATTTCACGATCGTCAACATGTTCTTCAAGGGCCTGCACGCCTACTCCGGCTTGAGCTGAACGCCTCATTCCGCGAGTCTCCGCGACCGCGCGGAGTCGTGCAGAGCGGCCTCATTGACACGCCGACCTCGCGGGTCTACCGTGACTTCCGGATGAAGGTGCGCACTTGGGGGTCGTGCCAGTAAGCCGGTTCGGGGGAGCCGCAGCCGCGGATGGGGTTGTGCCGACGCTACTCAGAGGTCCTACTTCGAGGCAGGCGCGATGTTGAGCAGGGTTCAGGGCGTGATGCGCGCGAGGGGCACGCGCGCAGGGGCTCGACCGGCGTGCACGTCCCCTGCGATCGGTGGCGACCCGGGAGCGTCCGGCGTATGGGGGCATACCCGTCAGGCCGCGATGCGGCATCGCATGCGGTGATCCCGACTGGACCAGTTGTCGAGGGCGTTGGGGCGCCCTCGACAACCCGTCGGTGAGCGGGCCGCTCGGACTCTGCTCGGCGCGCCGGGCGTCTCACCACTGCCTCCTTGCGGGGCCTCCTCTCCGGGTTTGGGGCGCACTCCTCCCGTGAGGGCGGGGTTCCTGCGCCCCGACGGCGGGAACGCGCCCCGAACCCATGGCGGAGAGCGGTGGGAGGGAACGCGCCCCACACGTGCCGACGGGCGGTGCTCGGCGCGGACCCGAGGGAGGTACGGTCCGGGTTACGCCGGAACGGTGGATGCCGCCAGGAGGTCGGCCGTCCGCGCCGTGCGCCGGCGGGCCACGGCGATCGTCGTGGCGACGAACGCGAGCACCGCCCAGATCAGAAGCCCCGCGATGCCTGCGCCGAGTCCACCGGAATCCGTGAGGGCCGCGAGCATGCCGTTGTACGCCGGCGCGGTCGGCAGGAGCGCGGCGACGTCGGCGAGCACACCGGGGATCGTCGAGACCACGCCGGTCGCGACCGCGAGCACCCCCACGAGGGCCGAGAGCCAGCGGCCCGCGCCGCCGAACACCGCCACGAGCGCCTGATTCACGGCGGCGAAGGCGACACCGGCGACCACGCACATCGCGGCGAACAGCGACCACTGTCCGAACTCGTACGACGCGGCGAGCTGCACGATGCCCGCGACCAGCAGCCCCTGCACGGCGCCGAGCGCCGCCGCGGGGGCGAAGCCGCGGAGAGCCAGCAGGGCGGACGGCGCCCGCGACGTGAGCGCTCGGCGCGAGGCCGCCTGCAGCGCGACGAACGTCCCGAGCCCGCCGAACCACAGCGCCAGGGTCGCCAGCAGCGGCACCGCCGATGCGCCGAACAGCGACGAGCCCACGCCCGCCGTCGTGACGGGGTCCGCGACCACGGCCGCGAGGCTCGTGGCGTCCTCGTCGGAGTACGACGGCAGTGCGGTCGCGGCCTGGTCGAGGCCGTCGGCGAGCGTGTTCGTGCCGTCGGCCAGCGACTGCACGCCCTCCGCGAGCGAGCCCGCACCGTCGGCGGCCTGCGTCGCGCCGTCCGCGAGGGCGGCCGCGCCGCTGCCGAGCTCACGCGCGCCGGATGCCGACTGGGCGGTCGCGCCGGACAGCTGGGCGAGCCCGCCGCCGAGCTGGTCGACCCCGTCCGCGATCGTGCGGAACTGCGCGGCGAATTCGGCCGGCGCCTGGGCGGCGAACTGGTCGAGCGCGCCGTCCGCGGTGCCGGCGGCGACGGCCGAGGCCTGCGCCGACTGCGCGGCGGCGCCGGCGCTCACGGCTGCGGCGCCGGCTGAGGTGGCCAGTGCGCCCGACTGAGCGGCCGCGGCGCCGACCTGCGCGCAGTAATCGGGAGTCGCGGCGGCGTCGCACGTCGCCGCGAGGGTGCCGAGCGTCTGGGCGAGCGCGCCGGCGTCGGTCGCGACCGGCTGCAGCGCCACCGCGACTCCGCCGACGGCCTGGGCGGTCGCCACGGTCGAGTCGGCCGCATCCTGCGCGAAGCCGAGGATCACGTCGGGAACGATGCCGTCCTGCTCGATCGTCGCGGCGCCCTGGCGTACCCCGGCCGACAGCTGCGCCGCGCCGCTCTGCGCCCCGCCGATGCCGCTCGCGATCTGCTCGAGCCCCCCGGCGAGGGCGCCGGCCCCGGAGGAGAGCTGCGCGTTGCCGTCGGCGAGCTGACCGATGCCGCCCGGAAGCTCCGCGGCACCGTCGGCAGCCTGCTGCGCGCCGTCCGCGAGCTCGCCCGCGCCGGAGGCGGCCTCGCCGAGCTGTTCGCCGAGGGTCGTGAACCCGAGGAAGACGTTCTCGAGGTACACCTCCGACAGCTGCGTGCCCAGGATGGATGCCGCGGCAGAAGTGACCTGCGCGGTGATGGCGTCGTCGACGACCTTCGAGTCCGGGGGAGTGGTCACCTCGATCGTCGCGCGCTCGGGCGTTCCGCCGGGAGCGGTGGAGGTGGCGGCGGCCGAGAAGTTCTCGGGAATCGTCACGACGGCCTGATACGTGCCGTCGGCGAGGCCGGCCGCGGCGTCGTCGGCGTTCGAGATCGTCCAGTCGAGGTTGCTCGCGATCTCGTCCGACCCTTCGACCAGGCCCGCCGTGAGCTGACGGCCGAGGGGGACGAGCTGGTCGTCGATGGTGACGGGCTCGTCTTCGTTCACGATCGCCGCACTCATGTTGTCGAGGCGCTCTGCCGGGTTGTAGAGCGCGGCGACGAGGATGCCGCCGATGAGCACCGGCAGGAGGACGACGCCCACGAGCGTGAGCCACGTGACGGGCCGGCGCGAGCGCGCGCGTTCGATGTGGAGGGTCATGCCTCGGCTCCTTCCGGGCTGCTCGAGACGAGCGCCCGTGAGTCTGTCTGTGGGCCGGCGTGCGCGGCGCCGGTGCCGGCAGGGCCGGCGAGGGTGAGGTCGAGCACCGGCGGCTCCGGCCAGCCGGCGTCGACGAGGAGCGCCCGCGCGGCATCCGGGTGTCCGGACGAGACGAGCACGGTCATGCCGGGCGTCGCGGCGGCGGCATCCCGCAGCGCGGCCGCGGCCTGGTCGTGCGCCGATCCGGCCGCCAGTGCGTCGACCGCGTCGACCACGACGATGCGCGGCCGCCCCGCGAGCGCGCGCCGCATGTCGCGGACGGGCTGGGCGGAGCCGTCGAGCAGCGCCACGCCGACGTGCGTGCGCACCCACGCCTCGCGTCCGGGCAGCAGGTGCCCGCCGACGCGGACCTTGCCCTCGAGCGGGGCGCGACCCGCCAGGGCGAGCAGGAGCGCGCGCGGACGACGCGGATCCTCCGCCGTGAGCACGAGCGCGGTGCCCGGCTCGACGCGCAGCGCCACATCGTCCACGAGGGCGACGTCGCCGGCGTGCACGGCCAGGCCGTCCGCGACGACCGCCGCCGTGGTGTCGGGCTCGGGCCAGTCAGCGAGGGCGAGCTCGCGCTCGACCGCCTCGCCTTCGATGTCGAAGTGGGGGAGGGTGCGCTGCATCCACTTCGGCAGCCACCACGCCTTGTCGCCGAGGAGGGCCATCACGGCGGGGGTCAGCGTCATGCGCACGAGGAAGGCATCGATTAGGATGCCGACCGCGAGGCCGAGCGCGATGGGTTTGAGCGACGCATCGCCCTCGGGCACGAACGCCGCGAACACGGCGAACATGATGAGCGCGGCCGCCGTGACCACGCGGGCCGACGACGTGAAGCCCGAGCGCACGGCGGCCACGGCGATCGCACGCGCCTCGGCCGGGGACGCGCCGCTCTTGCGGGAGTGCACGTAGTCCTCGCGCATGCGCGAGACGAGGAACACCTCGTAGTCCATCGCGAGGCCGAACAGCACACCCATGAGGACGATCGGCATGAAGCTGATGATCGGGCCGGTGCGCGTGACATGGAGCGCCTCGGCGAGCCAGCCCCACTCGAAGACCGCGGCCACGACGCCGAACGCCGCCGCGACCGACAGCAGGTACCCCAAGGCCGCCTTGATCGGGACGGCGATCGAGCGGAACACGATCGTCAGGAGAACGAGCGAGAGGCCGACGACGAAGACGCCGAACGGGATGAGGGCCGCCCCGAGCTGGTCGGAGATGTCGATGCCGACCGCGGTGAAGCCCGTCACGCTCACGTCGATGCCGTAATCGTCGAGCCAGCGATCGTGCTGCGCGCGCAGTTCGCGCACGAGCGCCGAGGTCTCCGGGTCGTCGGGCGCCGTCGTCGGGATGAGCTGCACGATGCCGGTGTCGGCGGTCTGGTTGGGGGTCGCGAGCGCGACGGTCTCGACGCCGGGGAGGTTCTCGACGTCGTCCGCGAGGTCGTTCATGAGACCCACGGGATCGGTGGAGGTCACGATCGTGCCGGTCAGGATGATCGGGCCGTTGAAGCCGGCTCCGAACTGCTCGGCGACGAGGTCGTAGCTCGTACGTGCTTCGTTGTCTTCGGTGAGCATCCCCGCGTTCGGCAGAGCGAGGGTCAGGCTCGCGGCCGGAACGGCCATGAGGCCGAGCGTGAGCACGACGGCCACCGTCGTGACGACCGGGTGGCGCGTGACGAGCTCGACCCATCGCGTGGCGAACCCGCGCTTCACGGGAGCGGGCGACGCACCGGGCGCGTGCGCAGCGTCGGACGCGGCATCCGACTCGCCGGGGGAACCCTTTGCGGATGCGGCGTGCCGGGGTCGATCTCCGCCGTTGCGCACACGGGCGTGGCGCGGCCGACCGGCGGCGCGGCCCTTGAGGAAGCCGAGCATCGCCGGGGTGAGCGTGACCGCCACGAGCACGGCGATCGCGACGGCGACGGCCGCGGCGATGCCCATCGTCGTGAGGAACGGGATGCGGGCGAACGAGAGTCCGATGAGCGCGATCAGCACCGTGACACCCGCGAACACCACGGCCGAGCCGGCGGTGCCGGTCGCCCGCGCGGCGGACTCCTCGGGGTCGACGCCGGCGCGCACCTGGTCCTGATGTCGCGCCGCGATGAACAGCGCGTAGTCGATGCCGACCGCAAGGCCGAGCATGAGCGCGAGCAGCGGCGTCGTCGACGAGACGCTCGCGAACGCGGTGGCGAGGAAGATGAGCGAGATCGACAGCCCGACGCCGATGATCGCCGTCAGCAGCGGGAGCCCCGCCATCACGAACGACCGGAAGGTCACGATGAGGACGAGGAGGGCGATCAGCAGACCGATGGCTTCGGTGATCGTCACGCCGGGCACCGACACGGCGAACAGGTCGCCGCCGAGGGCGACCTGCGACCCCTCGGGCAGCGATTCGCGAAGCTCGGCGGCCACGTCCTGGAGCGCCGTCTTGGTGGATGCCGGAACGTCGGTCGCCTGCCCGTCGAACTGCATCCGCACGATCGCGGCCGAGCCGTCGTCAGAGACCTGTCCCTTCACGATCTCGTCGAACGGGTCGGTCACCGCGAGCATGCCGTCGAGGTCTTCGAGCTCGGCGATCGTGTCTTCGATCTGCCCGGCGTAAGGCTCGCCCTCGATCGGGGCGCCGTCCGCCGTCACGATGATCACCTGGGCGCTCGTCCCGCTGGCCTGGGGGAACGTGCGGTTGAGCTGCTCGATCCCCGCCTGCGACTCGGTCCCCGGGATCGAGAACGAGTTGTCCGTCCCCTGGCCGAGCGTCACGGCGCCCACGCCGCCGAGCGCGAGCAGCAGCAGCCAGGCGATCAGGACGCGCCAGGAGTGACGGTACGACCAGCGTCCGAGTGCGTACAGGAGAGTGGACACAGCGCCTCCGTGCTACCAGGTTTCAGACGACATGGATACAGCGATGTATCGGATACATGAGTGTATCGTAGGGCGGGACGCGCGGGCCAAGCTGAGTGCCCGGTGTGCGTCCGAGCGTGATCGAGACCGCGCGGCACCTGAGCCCGGGAAGAGGATGAATGACCGACACCGTCGACGCGACCGCCGGCTCCACCTCCCGGCGCCGGGAGGCGACGCGGGAGAAGCTGCTGGATGCCGCGGCCCAGGTGTTCGCCGAGGAAGGGCTGGATGCGGCATCCGTCGAGGCGATCTGCGAACGCGCGGGGTTCACGCGCGGGGCGTTCTACTCGAACTTCGACTCGAAGGACGAGCTCTTCCTCGAATTGGCGGGGCGCGTGGCGCGGGCGCGGGTCGCGTCGGTGCGCGAGCGTGTCGCCCTGCTCGAGCGCGAGGGTGGCCTTCGCATCGCGGCGACCGACCCGCTCGCGATCGTCGAGCAGGTTCTCGACGTGTCGGGCGACGACCGTCTCGCGATCCTGCTCATGAGCGAGATCCGCATCCACGCGCTCCGCGACACCCAGCTCGCCGCGGCGTATCTGGCCCAGGATGCCGAGATGCGCGGCAGCGTCGCGCAGATCATCACCGACATCGGTGCGGCGAAGGCCATCCGCTTCCGTCTGCCGGCCGAGGACGTCGCGCGCCTCATGCTGACGGTGTGGGAGAGCGAGTCGGTGCGTGCGACGATGGCGGGCCTGGATTATGCGGCCGTCTGCCGCCGCACGAGCGAAGAGCTCGCGCGCGTCGCGCAGCTCGTGATCGCGCAGCCCTCCGACTGAGTCCCGCGGCGGGTCGGGCTGAGGCGCGTCAGAGCGCGGTGATGAGCACGCCGCCGAGCGCGCCGACGATCACGACGACCCACGGGGGCGTCCGCCACGCGATGAGCAGCACGAAGCACACGAGCCCGAGCCCGAAGGACGCGGCGTCGACGACCGCCGTCACGAACACCGGATCGTAGAGGGCGGCGGCGAGGATGCCGACGACCGCGGCGTTCGCGCCCCGCATGAGCGACTGCGCGACGGGCTTCGTGCGGAAGTCGTTCCAGAACGGCAGGACGCCCACCAGGATCAGGAATCCCGGGAGGAACACCGCGACGAGCGCGATCGCCGCCGTGCCCAGTCCCGCGAGGCCCGGTGCGGCGAGCGCACCCAGATACGCCGCGAACGTGAAGAGCGGACCGGGCACGGCCTGGGCGGCCCCGTATCCCGCGAGGAACTCCTCGGGCGTGACCCATCCGCCCGACACCGCTTCGGCCTCCAGGAGAGGCAGCACGACGTGCCCGCCGCCGAAGACGAGCGCGCCCGCGCGGTAGAACCCGTCGGCGACGTCGACGGCGATGCCCGGCAGCAGCGCCGCCGCGAGGGGCAGGGCGACCATCAGGCCCGCGAACAGCGACAGCGAGACGACACCCGCGCGGCGCGACACCGGGAACGACAGGGGCCCGGCGATCTCGCCGGCGGCGCCGCGCGTGAGCAGCAGCCCTGTAAGGGCACCCAGCACGATCGCCGCGATCTGGCCGATCGAGCCGGCGAAGAACAGCACGAGCAGGGCCGCGCCGACCGCGATCGACGCGCGGCGCGCGTCGGGGGTCAGCGTCCGCGCCATTCCCCATACCGCCTGCGCGACGATCGCGACCGCGACGATCTTCAGACCGGTGAGGATGCCGGTCCCGATGAGGTTGTCGAACAGGGGCGCGCTGTACGCGAAGGCCACCATGAGGATCGCGGACGGGGCGGTGAAGGCGACCCAGGCGGCGAGTGCGCCGAGCGGTCCCGCGCGCAGCAGGCCGAGGGCGAAGCCCACCTGGCTCGACGCCGGACCCGGGAGGAACTGACTGAGCGCGACGAGGTCGGCGTACTCGCGGTCGCCGACCCACTTGCGCCGCGTCACGAGCTCGTCGCGGAAATAGCCGAGGTGCGCGACGGGTCCGCCGAACGATGTGACCCCGAGCTTGAGGAACGCGCGGAACACCTCTCCCGGGGTGCCCTCGCGCGATCGCGCGGGCGTCGGAGCGGTGGTCACTGCTCCGGATCGCCCGCGGTGCGGGCGAGCTCGGAGTGGCAGCGCGCGATGCGCGCCCGCCACCATTCCTGCCGGTCGTCCGACGCGGTGTACCGCTGCAGCTGCGCCTCGTCGGGCACGACGCGGCCGACCGGCAGCATCCCGTCCCGCGGCGTGAGGCCGGGGGACACGACGTCGCCGGCGAGGAGCGCGGCCGTGCCGAGGCCGCAGTCGTAGTCGTGCGCGGGGAGCGCGGCGGCCAGCGCAACGCCCATCGCGAGACCCACCGAGCTGTCGAGGGCGCTCGAGACGACGGCGGGCAGCCCGGCGTCGGCGACGATCCGCTGTGCGCGGCGGATGCCGCCCAGAGGCTGCGCCTTCACGATCAGGATGTCGGCGGCGCCCGCCCGGGCGACCGCGACCGGGTCGGCGGCCTTGCGCACGCTCTCGTCCGCCGCGATCGGGATGCCGAGATACTTCACGCGCCGGCGCAGCTCGGCGAGCTCGTCGATCGCGAGGCACGGCTGCTCGATGTACTCCAGGTCGAACTCGGCGAGGGCGTGCGTCGCGTGCTCGGCCTCGTCGAGGTTCCACGCCCCGTTCGCATCGACGCGGATGCGGCCCTCGGGGCCCATCGCGGCGCGTACGGCGCGCACGCGGGCCACGTCGTCGGCGAGCCGCTGCCCGGGTTCGGCGACCTTGACCTTCGCGGTCCGGCACCCGTCGAAGCGCGCGAGCACGTCGGGCACCGCGCCGGCCTCGACCGCGGGGACGGTGGCGTTCACGGCGATGCTCTCGCGCCGGGCCGCCGGGGTCGGCATCCATCCGTAGTCGATCGCCCCGGCGAGCCACGCGGACGCCTCGGCGTCGTCGTACTCGAGGAACGGGGAGAACTCGGTCCACCCCTCGGGGCCCTCGAACAGGGCGATCTCGCGCACCTCGACACCGCGGAACCGGGTCACGAGGGGGAGGGCGAGTACGCGCACCGTGGCGAGCAGGTCGTCGAGGGGTGGGAGGGGTGCGACGGCATCGGTGCTCACCGCTCCATCATGCCCTGCACCCCCCGACCGTGAGACGACATCTGCACGTCGAGACCGTGGGGAAACCCCGTCGTCTCGACGTGCAGATGGCGTCTCAGCGAAGGGTGGAGTGCGTCAGTGAAGACAACGCGTGGTTGACAATAGTGTGTGATGCACAGTACAGTGTGGGACATGAGCGAGACGGAAGCACTCGAGACGCACCTGCAGGAGCTGCGCCGCGGCACGGCGGTGCTCGCCTGCCTCCGGCTGCTCGAGGAGCCGGGCTACGGCTACGGCCTCCTCGAAGAGCTGAGCGCGCGCGGGTTCGACACCGATGCGAACACGCTCTACCCCCTGCTACGTCGACTCGAGAAGCAGGGTCACCTCACGAGCGAGTGGAACACCGACGAGGCGCGGCCCCGCAAGTTCTACCGCACGAGCGCCGCGGGCTCCCGCCTCGCGGCCGCCCTCACCGACGACTTCCAGGCGATCGCCGCCGCGATCGCCGCCCTTCCCGGTGCCGTTCACCCACAGGAGGACTGACATGAACAACACGACTTCGCTCACCGAGCGCTACGTCGACGCCGCGATGCGCACGGTGCCCGAGAAGCAGCGCGCCGACCTCGGCGCCGAGCTGCGGGCCTCGATCGACGACCAGATCGACGCGCGAGTCGAGAACGGCGAGCCGCAGGACAGCGCCGAGCGCGCCGTGCTCACCGAACTCGGCGACCCCGACACGCTCGCGGCGGGGTACACCGATCGGCCCCTGTGGCTCATCGGGCCGCGCTACTACCTCACGTGGTGGCGCCTCACGACTCTGCTCTGGGCGATCGTGCCGGCGTGTGCCGCTTTCGGGGTCGCCCTCGCGCAGACCCTGGCGGGCGCGGGATTCGGCGAGATCGTGGGCTCGGTGACGAGCGTCGCGCTCGCCGTCGTGGTGCACATCGGCTTCTGGACGACGCTCGTGTTCTTCATCGTCGAGCGCTCGGCACGCGGAGGGGATGCCCCCGCTGTGGGCACCTGGTCGCCGGACGACCTCCCGAAGCCCCGGCAGCGCGGCGCCGGCCTCGGCGACCTCGTGGTCTCGCTCGTGTTCCTCGCGCTGGCCGCCGCGGCGATCCTGTGGGATCACTTCGTCGGGACGGTCTACACGCCCGACACGGGCTGGATGTCGTTCCTCGAGCCGGACCTGTGGCCGTGGTGGATCGGGGCGCTCCTCGTGCTCATGGCGCTCGAGGCGCTCCTCGCGGTCTCGGTGTACGCGAAGGGCCGCTGGGACCTCGGCTCGGCGACGGTCAACCTGTTCCTCAACCTGACGATCGCCGCCGGTGCGCTGTGGCTCCTCACCCAGCAGCAGCTCATCAACCCCGCGCTCTACCCGTCGCTCATGGCCTCGGATTCCGCGGAGACCGTCGCGGGCATCGTGACCGTGGTCGTCGGGTTCGCGATCGCCGCGATCGCGGTGTGGGACGCGGTGGATGCCTACCTCAAGGCCGTCCGCGCGCGCCGCGCGTGACGCGGCCCGCCCCCGGGACACCGATCTAGAGTTGACGGATGCTCACCGATATCCCCGTCCGGCTGGGCGTCCAGCTCCAGCCCCAGCACGTCACCTATCCCCAGATGCGCGATGCCGTGCGGCGGCTGGAGGACATGGGTGTAGACGTCCTGTTCAACTGGGACCACTTCTTCCCGCTGTCGGGTGACCCCGACGGTCTGCACTACGAGTCGTGGACGATGCTCGGGGCGTGGGCCGAGCAGACGGAACGCGTGGAGTTCGGTGCGCTGGTCAACTGCAACAGCTACCGCAACCCCGATCTGCAGGCCGACATGGCCCGCACGATCGACCACATGAGCGCGAAGGGCGGCGGCGAGGGTCGGTTCATCTTCGGCACCGGCTCGGGCTGGTTCGAGCGGGACTACGACGAGTACGGCTACGAGTTCGGCACCCCCGGGACGCGCCTGGACGACCTCGCGGACGGCCTCGCCCGCATCCACGCGCGCTGGGACAAGCTCAACCCCGCGCCGACCCGCAAGATCCCGGTCATGATCGGCGGCAAGGGAGAGCAGAAGACCCTCCGTCTGGTGGCCCGCTACGCCGACTACTGGCACAGCTTCGTGCGCCCCGAGGAGCTCCCGCACAAGCTGTCGGTCATCGAGAAGTGGGCCGAGCGCGAAGGACGCGACACGTCGGACCTCATCCTGTCGAACGAACTCCAGCGCCGCGGCGAAGACGTGGCCGACGAGCTGTACGCCGGCGGGGTGCGGCTCTTCACCCTCGGCTTCCCGGGGCCCGACTGGGACTACGACCGCGTACGCTCCTGGCTCGCGTGGCGCGACGCCAAGAACGGCTGACACCCGGGTTTCGCACCGTGACGCCGCGGGCGGACCGTGAGGGCGTCCGCGGCTAGAATCACGCGATGACCGCCCCGCCCGCCGTGACCCGATTCGCCCTCGACATCGAGGGTGTGCCGCGCACCGCACGCGCCCAGGCGCTGCTGGATGCCCTGCACACGCGCGTCGTGATCGCCGACGGCGCGATGGGGACGCAGCTGCAGGAGCACGAGCCGACGCTCGAGGACTACCGGCAGCTCGAGGGCTGCAACGAGATCCTCAACGTCACCCGACCCGACATGATCGGGGCGATCCACGACGCCTACCTCGCGGTCGGGGTCGACGCGGTCGAGACGAACACGTTCGGCGCGAACTGGTCGAACCTCGGCGACTACGGCATCGAGGACCGCATCACCGAGCTCGCGGCGGCGGGCGCGGCCATCGCCCGCGAGCGCGTCGAGGCGGCGGAGGCCGCGGACGGCCGCATGCGCTGGGTGCTCGGCTCGATGGGGCCCGGCACGAAGCTCCCGAGCCTCGGACACACGTCGTACGACCACCTGAAGCAGACGTTCGCTGAGCAGGCTGCCGGACTCATCGACGGCGGGGCGGATGCGTTCCTCGTGGAGACCTCGCAGGATCTGCTGCAGACCAAGGCCGCCGTCAACGGCTGCAAACAGGCGATCGTCGAGCGCGGCATCCGTCTGCCGATCTTCGTCGAGGTGACCGTCGAGACGACCGGCACGATGCTCATGGGCAGCGAGATCGGCGCGGCGCTTACCGCCCTCGAGCCGCTCGGCGTCGATGCGATCGGCCTGAACTGCGCGACCGGACCGGCCGAGATGAGCGAGCACCTCCGGCACCTGTCGAAGCACTCGAGCGTGCCCGTCGCGTGCATGCCGAACGCCGGGCTTCCGGTGCTGACCGCCGACGGCGCGCACTACCCGCTGACGCCCGACGAGCTCGCGACCGCGCACGAGCAGTTCGTGCGCGAGTTCGGCCTCGGCCTGATCGGCGGATGCTGCGGCACGACCCCCGCACACCTGGCTGCTGTCGTCGAGCGGCTGCGTGTTTCGTCTCGCTCCGCTCGCTTGACGACCGGGGCTCCCGAGCCGGGCGTGGCCTCGCTCTACCAGCACGTGCCGTTCCGTCAGGACTCGGCCTACCTCGCGATCGGCGAGCGCACGAACGCGAACGGGTCGAAGGCGTTCCGCGAGGCGATGCTCGACGAGCGCTGGGACGACTGCGTCGAGATCGCGCGCAACCAGATCCGCGTTGGGGCGCACCTGCTCGATGTGTGCGTGGACTACGTCGGCCGCGACGGGGTGGCCGACATCCGCGAGGTCGTCTCGCGCTTCGCCTCGGCATCCACTCTTCCGCTCGTGATCGACTCCACCGAGCCCGCCGTCATCCGCGCCGGCCTCGAGCTCATCGGCGGCCGGCCCGTCGTGAACTCGGTCAACTACGAGGATGGGGAGGGACCGGCATCCCGATTCGGCCGCATCATGCCGCTCGTGAAGGAGCACGGCACCGCCGTGATCGCGCTCACGATCGACGAGCAGGGCCAGGCCCGCACCGCGGTCGACAAGGTGCGGATCGCCTCGCGCCTCGTCGATGCTCTCGTGGGTGAGTGGGGCATGAAGGTCGAGGACATCATCGTCGACTGCCTCACGTTCCCGATCGCGACCGGGCAGGAGGAGACCCGCCGTGACGCGATCGAGACGATCGAGGCGATCCGGCAGATCTCGGCGAAGTACCCCGGCATCCAGACCACGCTCGGCGTCTCGAACGTGTCGTTCGGGCTCAACCCCGCCGCGCGGAGCGTCCTGAACTCGGTGTTCCTCCACGAAGCGGCGGAGGCGGGACTGACGTCGGGCATCATCGACGCGGCGAAGATCGTGCCGCTCGCCTCGGTGCCGGAGGATCAGCGCAAAGTCGCACTCGACCTCGTGTGGGACCGCCGCGAGTACGACGCGGACGGCGCGCTCACATACGACCCGCTCGCGACGATGCTCGACCTGTTCGACGGCGTCGACAGCGCCGCGCTCAAGGACCAGCGCGCGGCCGAGCTCGCCGCGCTTCCGGTGAACGAGCGTCTCGAGCGCCGCATCATCGACGGCGAGTCCAAGGGGCTCGAGGAGGACCTCGACCTCGCGCGCGCCGGAGGGCTCAGCGCGCTGCAGATCATCAACGACCACCTCCTGGAGGGCATGAAGGTCGTCGGCGAGCGGTTCGGCTCGGGCGAGATGCAGCTGCCGTTCGTGTTGCAGTCCGCCGAGGTCATGAAGACGGCGGTCGCGCTCCTCGAACCGCACATGGAGAAGTCCTCCGCCGCGGGCAAGGGGACGATCGTCCTGGCCACCGTGCGCGGCGACGTGCACGACATCGGCAAGAACCTCGTCGACATCATCCTGACCAACAACGGCTACGACGTGATCAACCTCGGCATCAAGCAGCCGATCGCCGACATCATCGCCGCCGCCGAAGAGCACGGCGCCGATGTGATCGGCATGTCGGGGCTGCTCGTGAAGTCGACGGTCGTCATGAAGGAGAACCTGCAGGAGCTGCAGTCCCGCGGCCTCGCGAAGAAGTGGCCGGTCATCCTCGGGGGAGCGGCCCTGACGCGGGCGTACGTCGAAGACGACCTCGCCTCGCTGTTCGACGGCGAGGTGCGTTACGCGCGCGACGCGTTCGAGGGACTGGCGCTCATGGAGCCGCTCGTGAAGATCGCGCGCGGAGCCGATCCGGAGGAGGTCGGGCTGCCGGCCCTCAAGAAGCGCATCCACTCCGCCGGGGCGCGACTGACGCTCACCGAGCCCGAGGCGATGCCGGCGCGCTCGGACGTGGCATCCGACAACGCCCTTCCCACCCCGCCGTTCTGGGGCACCCGCATCGTCCGCGGTGTCGCGCTCGCCGATTACGCCGCGTTCCTCGATGAGCGCGCGACGTTCATGGGCCAGTGGGGCCTCAAGCCCGGCCGCGGCGAGGGCGGGCTCACGTACGAGCAGCTCGTCGAGCGCGAGGGCCGGCCGCGTCTGCGGTACTGGCTCGACCGCATCCTTTCGGAAGGGATGCTGGACGCCTCGGTCGCGTACGGATACTTCCCGGTCGTCTCGGAGGGCGAGGACCTCGTGGTGCTCCACCACGGCGACGACCCGACGGGTGTGCTCGGTGCCCCGGGCCTGCTTGCGCCCGACGGAGGATCGGGCGGCGCGGTCGGCGCGGACCGGCTGCGGTTCGCGTTCCCCCGGCAGCGCCGCGACCGGCACCTCTGCCTGTCGGACTTCGTGCGCTCGCGCGAGTCGGGTCAGGTCGACGTGCTGCCCGTGCAGCTCGTGACCGCGGGCGCCCACATCGACACGGTGACGGCGAAGCTTTTCGCCGAGGACCGGTACCGCGACTACTACGAGCTGAACGGCCTCGTGATGCAGCTCACCGAGTCGCTCGCGGAGTACTGGCACGCGCGCATCCGCTCCGAGCTCGGCTTCGGTGCGGAGGACCCGACCGACACGGCGGGCCTGTTCAAGCTCGAGTACCGCGGCGCGCGCTTCTCGCTCGGCTACCCCGCGTGCCCCGACATGGAGGACCGCCGCAAGGTCGTGGAGCTGCTGCGTCCCGAGCGGATGGGCGTCGAGCTCAGCGACGAACTGCAGCTGCATCCCGAGCAGTCGACGGACGCGTTCGTGTTCCACCACCCCGAGGCGAAGTACTTCTCGGTCTGAGGGATGCCGCGGCCCGGGGCATCCACTCGCCGTGGGTGCGGAAGTGACGATTCGGGCCGCTCTCGCTGCCTCGAGGCGGCGTGAACCGTCACATCGTCTGACCGGGCACCCCACCGAGTGTCAGCTGAGGTCGCCTCCGCCGGGTCGAAGCGGCCGATCGCGACACTCCGGCGTCAGCGGATCGCGGGCGCCGTGGGTCGCGTGGACGACCTGGGAGCGGGCGTCGCGAGGACGGGCTTCGCGCGGCGCAGAGCGCCGAGGATCGCACGCCCGACGACGAGGATGCCGATCACGGTGGTGATCGCGCGGAGGGTGTCCCACGTGAGGGTCGACGTCACGAGGGAGTAGACGAAGAAGCTCGCGAGGTTCTGGCCGAGCGGCGCGCCCGCCTCGTACGAGATGCCGGCGCCCGCCCCGACCGCGAACGGCCAGAACCACAGGTTCATCACGAGTCCGAACGCGTACGAGGCGGCGACGCCGTACGCGCACAGGAGGACGACCTCGGCAGCGCCGCGCATGCGGGGGAGGAGCCCGGCGCCCGCGCCGACCCACGCGCACGTGAACATCTGGAACGGCGTCCACGGACCGATGCCGCCCGTCACGAGCGAGGACAGCGCGATCGTCAGCATCCCGAGCAGCAACCCGAACCGCGGGCCGAACGCCCGTCCGGCGAGGATCAGCAGGATGAACACCGCCTCGACACCGCCGACCCCGGTGCCGGCGATGCGGATCGCGGCGCCGATCGCGGCGAGGGTGCCCAGAAGCGCAAGGCTGTGCGCGGAGCGCACCGTGCCGTCGAGCAGGCTCAGCACGAGCAGAGCCGCCACGGGGGCCAGGGCGACCGCGATGACAGGCGCGGCGGCCTGCGAGTGCGCGGGAAGCGCGGTCGCGAGCAGCGGCCACCCGAACGCGGCGAGCGCGGCGAGATTCACGGTGGCCAGCGCCGCCAGCGCCCCGGTGAGCCGGCGGCGCGGTCGGTCCGCGCGGATCGGAATGCCGAATTCAGGCTGCGAGCCTCGGGCCGCGGGGAGTACCGCGAAACTCCGCGGCGACGCAGAGGCCTCGCCGCTCACAGCCTGAATTCGGCAGGACGCATCGACCTGATCGGCCGCGCCCGGGGACGCCGCGCCCGCAACCGGCGCGACCGCAACCGGTGCGCCGAGCCCGCCTTCGGCCATGGGCACCACCCGATCGGCGATCGCGGCGGCGAACGCGGGATCGTGCGTCGCGATCAGCACCGCGGCGCCTCGACCAGCCAGCCCATCGAGCGCGCGGGCGAGAAGATTCCGCGCGTCGGCGTCCAGACCGCGGGTCGGCTCATCCACGAGCAGCACCCGCGGATCCCGGGAGAGCTGGATCGCGACAGCGAGAAGGCGCCGCTGACCGGCGGACAGATCGCGCGGATGTCGCCCCCCGAGCTCGCCCGCGCCCCCGGCGAGGAACCCGTCGAACCGGGCGGCGGTCGTCCCCGCGGGCCGGTGCGCGCGCCGATCCGCACGGCGGCACTCCGCGGCGACGGTGTCGCACACGAACAGATCGTCCGAAGCGTCGGGCACGAGCGCGATCGCGCCGGCCGCGTCCACCGTCCCGCTCGCCGACTTCCCGGGCAGCGCGAGCGCCCGCAGCAGACTCGACTTGCCGGCGCCGTTCGGTCCGACGAGGGCGACGACCTCGCCCTCGCGGGCGGTGAGGGATGCCGCATCCACCGCGATCCGGCCGGCACGGCACACGGTCACTGCGGTGGCGGTGAGTGCGGCGGCGCCGACCGCCCGCGGCGTCCGGCCGACAGCCTGCAGGGAAGGCTCGACCCGCTCGCCGTCCACGACCGCGCCCGCGCGCACCGCGATCCACCGGTCGGCCACACCGGCCAGTTCTGCGCCGCGGTGCTCCGCCACCACGACGCACATGCCCGCCCGATGCGCGAGGTCGCCGAGAAGGGTGATGATGCGTGCGCGGAAGGCGACGTCGAGGTCGGCGAGCGGCTCGTCGACCAGCAGCAGCACCGGCTGCTCGACGATCGCGGCCGCGATCGCGACCAGCGTCGCCTCACCGGCCGACAGTGCCGACAGCCGCCGATCGAGCAGCGAGGTGATGCCGACGCGGCTCGCGACGTCGGCGACCCGGGCCGTGACGATCGAGGGCGCGACGCCGCGCAGGCTCAGCGCGAGTCCGATCTCGTCGGCAACACGTTCGGTCGTGAATCCCTCGCGCGGATGCTGCAGCACGACGCCCACGAGACGCGACATGTCGCGGGGCGGGGTGCCCGCGCGGGCGTGCCCCGCGACGTCCACGACGCCCATCATGCGGCCGCCGTCCAGGTGGGTGTGCAGACCACTGAGCCCGCGCAGCACCGTCGTCTTGCCCGAGCCCGTTGCGCCCGCGAGCACCGTGAGCGTGCCGGGGGCCAGCGTCAGCTCTTCGATCCGCACCGCGGCGGATCCCGGATGCTCCAGCTCGGCATCCCGCACGACGACCGGTCGCGCGCAATCGCCCTCCACGGCGCGGCCCGCGAGTCCTCGCAGTTCCAGGGCTGCGGCGACCGCTCCGGCCCGCTCGAGCGTGCGCTGCAGCAGCGGGGCGAGGAGCCTCACTCCGCCCCGCAGGCCACCGGGCTCGCCGCGCAGCCGCTGGGCGGTCCGTACGGCGCGGGCGGCATCGACGAGCGCGGGCAGCGTCGCCCATGCGACGGCGAGCGTGCGCGTGATGCCGCGCAGGGGCCCGCGATGCGATGCCCGCGCCAGCAGACGCGCGACGTCGACGAGCGCGTTGAGCACGCCGAACAGGAGGATCAGCCCGGCGATCGGCAGCGCGCTCGCCGCGGCATCCCACAGCCCGTCGATCGTCGCCGGGCCGAACATCACGACGTGCGCGAACGGCGGCGGCAGGCGGAGTTCGGGCAGCGGCAGCACGACCGGCCCCACGCCGTCCGCGCCGTGGAACAGCACGCGGTACACCACCCGCACCACGACGAACCCGGCGGCGAGGACGGCCGCCGCCTTCAGCGGTGCGGGGCGGAAGGTCATGTTCAGGGGGAGGCGGGCTCGCCGTTGAGGGTGAACAGCAGGGCGAGGCTCTCGCCGGGTTCGAGCTCGAGGGTCGACAGCCCTTCTTCCGCGTACGCCCACTCGCCCGCGGCGGGACGCACCCACAGCGACCAGTACGCGAACGCCGCGGGCATCGACGCACAGGTCTCGAAGTACTCCGTGCCGTCCTCCGCGGTCAGGGCGAGGTCTTCGGCGGGCACGCCGTCGACGCGGCACACGACCTGGTCGCCGTACTCCTCGGTGCCCTCGACGCCGATGCGGGCGAGGTCCAGCGCCTCGGACGCGAGGATCGGCTCCTCCGCGGGCACGCACCATGTCGCCGAGGCCTCGTCGGCGTCGCCGAGGGCGGAGGCGTCCACGATGACCGTGACGCCCTCGACGTCGTCGACCTCCTCGCAGGGCCCGGCGACGGCCGGGATGACGATCTCCGATGCGGCGGGCGTCGCCGTGGTGTCGGCGGCGGGGCCCGCACACGCGGTCAGGGTCACGAGCAGTGCGGCGGCGGATGTCGCGCCGAGGGCGCGCAGGATCGAGGTCATCGATCCAGGGTAGGACGTCCGCGCGACGGCGCCCGCTCCGCGTGACACTCCGCGTCACACGCCCCCGCCGTAGGCTGAGCGGGTGAGCGTTTCCGAACTGTTCGACGAGAACGAATGGATGCCGGCCCCCGGGTGCGAGGACTACACCGACATCACCGCGCACGTCTCCCGCGACGGTCGCATCGCGCGCATCGCGTTCGACCGTCCCGAAGTGCGCAACGCGTTCCGCCCGCACACGGTCGACGAGCTTCATCGCGCGCTCGACATCGCCCGACAGGATGCCCGCATCGGCGTCGTGCTGCTGACGGGCAACGGTCCGAGTCCGAAGGACGGCGGCTGGGCGTTCTGCTCGGGCGGCGACCAGCGCATCCGCGGCCGCTCCGGCTACCAGTACGCCGGCGACGGGGAGGCGCCCGCCGCCGACCCACGGGACCCGTCGCAGGCGGCGCTCGGGCGCCTGCACATCCTCGAGGTGCAGCGGCTCATCCGCTTCATGCCCAAGGTCGTGATCGCGGTGATCCCCGGGTGGGCCGCCGGGGGAGGGCACTCGCTGCACGTCGTGTGCGATCTCAGCATCGCCAGCGCGGAGCACGGCCGGTTCAAGCAGACCGACGCCGACGTCGGTTCCTTCGACGCCGGCTACGGATCGGCGTACTTCGCGCGGCAGATCGGCCAGAAGTTCGCGCGCGAGGTGTTCTTCCTGGCCGAGGAGTACTCGGCCGAGCGCGCGTACGAGATGGGTGCGGTCAACCGTGTGGTGCCGCACGCCGAGCTCGAACGGGAGGCGGTCGCGATGGCGCGGACGATCCTCACGAAGTCGCCGACCGCGATCCGCATGCTCAAGTTCGCCTTCAATGCCGTGGACGACGGGATGGTCGGGCAGCAGGTGTTCGCGGGTGAGGCCACCCGGCTCGCGTACGGCACGGACGAGGCCGTGGAGGGACGGGACTCCTTCCTCGAGAAGCGCGACCCCGACTGGTCGCCGTACCCGTGGCATTACTGATGCGCCGCGCCGCGTGCACAACTCCTCAGATTTCCGGATCGGCGGCCCGATTCACGCCTGATGGGCGGGATCACGGCACAGATCTGAGGAGTACTGAACGCCGATGAGGCTCGAACCCCTCAGCGGCGACGATCCGCGCGAGATCCTCCGGGCGCTGCGCGGGGCCCTGCACGGCGCGGGTCCCGCGCTGGGCCTCGGGATGGTCCACGACCTGCCCGCGGAGGTGCGCGCGGGGACGGCGGTCGTGGTCACGACATCCGGATCGACCGGTGTGCCCAAGAGCGTGATCCTGAGCCGCGACGCCCTGATCGCGAGTGCGCTCGCGACGGCGGACCGCGTCGGCGACGGCGCGTGGCTCCTGGCCCTCCCGGCGACGTACGTCGCGGGGCTCCAGGTGCTCGTGCGCTCGATCGTCGCCGACCGCGAGCCGGCATGGCTCACCGGCGCGTTCAGCCCGCAGGCGTTCGCGGCGGCCGCGCTCACGATGCTCTCGACCGACCGCGGCGAGCGGGTGCCGACCTACACCTCACTCGTGCCCGCCCAGCTGTCGAAGCTGCTCGACGCCGCCGCGCACGACGAGAGCGTCCTCGCGGCCCTCCGCTCGTTCGAGACGATCCTCGTCGGTGGCCAGGCGATTCCCGCCGCCACGCTCGAACGGGCGCAGGATGCCGGAGCCCGCGTCGTCCGCACGTACGGCTCGACGGAGACGAGCGGAGGATGCGTCTACGACGGACGCCCGCTGCGCGGCGTCCGGGTGCGGGTCGTGGACGGCGAGGTCCGGGTCGCGGGGCCCACGCTGGCGGACGGCTATCTCGGCGACCCCGCCGCGACCGAGGCTGCGTTCCCGCGGGATGCCGACGGGACGCGGTGGTACCGCACCGGCGACGCGGGGATCATCGAGGACGACCTGCTGCGGGTCCGCGGGCGCATCGACAACGTGATCGTCTCGGGCGGCATCAACGTGTCGCTCGACCGGGTCGAGCGCATCGTCCGCTCGATCGCCGGTCTCGAATCCGCCGTCGTCGTCGGGGTCGCGGACGACCGCTGGGGCGAGGCCGCCGTCGTCGTGGTCCCGCGGGGAGAGGCCCTCCGGCGCAGCGAATCGGTGCAGCTCCAAGAGGCGCGCACGGCGGTCGCCGAGCAGATCGGCGCGCACGCCCGGCCGGCTCGGCTCGTGCTGGTCGACGACCTCGCGACACTGCCGAGCGGCAAGCCCGACCGTGAGGCGATCCGCGCGGCCGTCGCCGCGCTGCACTGAACCCCGCGCGCGGCCGCGCGTCGCGAGAGACGCGACCCTCCGAACGGAACCGGGTGCGGGCGGCTCACGCCGTAGGATGACTGCTCGTGGCAGGAACCCCCAGCAAGAAGCGCAAGCGCCCCGGTCCCCGCAAGCAGCCCCCGCGCGGAAATCCGCAGAAGCCGCGCGAGTCCCGCGATCCGCGGCACGTGGAGAAGGCGACCCTCGGCGACTGGATCGGCGCGGCGCGACTGCGCACACTGCCGCTGGCGATCACGCCGATCCTGATCGGCACGGGCGCCGCGATCCTCGTCGACGGGCTCTTCCACTGGGTGATGGCCCTGTTCTGCCTCATCGTCTCGATCAGCCTGCAGGTCGCCGTGAACTACGCGAACGACTACAGCGACGGCATCCGCGGCACGGACGACCATCGAGTGGGCCCGGCCCGGCTCACCGCGTCGCGCAAGGCGACACCGCGCCAGGTGCTCACGGTCGCGCTGGTCTTCTTCGGCATCGCCGCGGTCGCCGGCGTCGCGCTCGTGATCCGCAGCGGCCAGTGGTGGCTCCTGCTCGTCGGTGCGGCCTGCATCGTCGCCGCGTGGTTCTACACCGGCGGCAAACGGCCCTACGGCTACTACGGCCTGGGTGAGCTGTTCGTGTTCGTGTTCTTCGGGCTCGTCGCCACGGTCGGCACGACGTTCGTGCAGGTGCTGTCCGTGCCTCAGGAGGCCTGGTTCGGCGGGGTCGGCGCGGGCCTGCTCGCGTGCGCCGTGCTGCTGGCGAACAACCTCCGCGACATCGACCAGGACCGCGCCGCGCACAAGCGCACCCTCACGGTGCTGATCGGGCGCCGCTGGACGCGCGTACTGTTCACCGTGTTCGTGCTCGTCCCGTTCGTGATCGCCGCCTACCTCGCGCTGTTCTACCCGATCGCGTGGCTCACGATGCTGGCGCTGCTGTCCGCCCTCGCGGCGATCCTCATCGTCTGGACCTACCGGCTGCCGCGCGAGCTCGTCGTGGCGCTGGGTCTCACATCGCTCACGTCGGTCGCGTACGGCGCGTTCCTGATGTGGGCGTTCGTCGGCTGACGCGCGTCACGCATCGGACGCGCGCTCGTCCTTCGGAAGGGAGACCGCGTCCGCCGCGGCATCCTCGACGTCTTCGTCCGCACGCGCGTCCCGCGCCCGGGCCTGTTCGCGGCGGGTGGCGAGATCGGACGTGACATCGCTCAGCGGCCGGCGCAGGAACAGCAGCGACAGGCTGAGGCCGATGAGCGCCGCGAAGATCGCGGCGAGCCAGTACAGCTCGCGGAAGATCGGGAACAGCATCAGGATGCCGAACGGCACGAGGAAGGCGAGCAGCCGGAGCACCGTGTAGACGAGGGCGGAGCGGGCTTTCACCCCTCAATCGTACGCGCGGCCCCGATCGCGGCGAGCCGGGGTCTCGGTCCGGTCACGGGCGGAGCCGGACGGGCCGCGCGCGCCTAGGATGGAACCGTGCCGAGAGTACTGCTGATTCTGGCGCTGGTCCTGACCGCCTTCTGGGTCTACACCATCGTCGACTGCAGTGTGCAGCCTGCAAACCGTCATCGCGGTGTGAGCAAGCCGATCTGGATCCTCATCGTCGTGTTCCTCCCCGTCCTCGGCGGTCTGCTCTGGCTCACCGTAGGCCGCACGCGTCGGTCGACGATCGCCGCGCGGCGGGCCCCGGACGACGACCCCGAGTTCCTCGAGAAGATCGGCACGCTCAGCGAGCAGGATGAGCGCATCCGCCGCCTGGAGGAAGAGCTCGCGATGCTCGACGCCGAAGACGACGACCCGCGCTGGGCGAACCCGGGCGCGGCCGCCGCGGGCACCGCGCCGGCTGCCGGAGCCTCGCCGAGCGCGCCCGCCGGAAAACCCGGACCCGATGCGCAGGGCCGCGCGACCGATCGCCCGTCTGACGGCGACGACGACACGCGCGGTCAGCGCGGCGTCGCCGGCCAGTCGTGACCGCAGCGCCCGCGACGGATGCCGCGGCCGCGCTCCTGTGCGCGCTCGTGGATCTCGGCGTCCGCCATGTCGTCCTGAGTCCGGGTTCGCGCTCGCAGGCGCTCGCGCTCGTCGCGGCTGAGCTGGAGAGCCGCGGCGCGGTGCGGCTGCATGTGCGCATCGACGAGCGCGTCGCCGGGTTCACCGCCCTCGGCATCGGCCGTGAGACCGGTGCTCCCGCCGTCGTGATCTGCACATCGGGCACCGCCGCGGCGAACCTCCTGCCGGCGGCGCTCGAGGCCCACCATGCCGGGGTCCCTCTGCTGCTGCTCACCGCGGACCGCCCGCCCGAACTGCGCGGGGTGGGCGCGAACCAGACGACCCGGCAGCTCGGGATGTTCACCCCCAGCACCCGGCTCGAGGCCGACCTCCCCGTGCCCGAGGCGACGGACCCGGAGGGTGACGGCGAGCAGAGTCTTCTGCTGCGCGATGTCGCCGCCGAGGCGGTCGCTGCGGCCCTCGGCGCGGGCACCCGGTCGCCGGGGCCCGTGCACCTGAACGTGCCGTACCGCGAACCGCTCGGCGGTGAGCTGCCGCGCTGGCTGGGCGTCCCCACGGCGGAGCTCACCGCGACCGACGAGACCGATCCCGATGCCGCGCCAGGCGACGAGCCCGCCGACGAGGACGCGTCGGGCGCCCTGTACCAGGGCGGCGGCGGCATCGGCGAGGCCGACCAGCCCAGCGAACCCGACGACCTGCCGTGCGTGCTCGAGCGCGGTCCGCGCACCGTCGTGATCGCGGGAGCCGACGCGGGCGCCGATGCCGAGTTCCTCGCGCACACGGGCGGATGGCCGCTCATCGCCGAGATCGTGAGCGGCGCGCGCTTCGGCCGCAACCTGGTGCACGGCTACCGCTCGCTGCTCGCGGACCCGGAGCTCGGCGGCCGCATCGAGCGCGCCGTGGTGCTCGGGCACCCCACCCTGAGCCGCGAGGTGGCGAGGCTGCTGTCCGATCCGGCCGTCGAGGTGCTTGCGGTGCGCGGCCCCGGTGAGCCTCTGAACCTCAACGGCGCGACCACGGCGGTGGATGCCGTCGCGGTCGGCCCCGGCGAGGTCGACCGTGACTGGCTCGGAGCGTGGATGCGGGCATCCCGTGACGCCGCCGTCGACCTCAGCCCTCCCGCCCCCGACGCCGACGGACTCGCGTCGGCCGTGCCCGCCGAGCGACTGGGCGCGATCCAGAATGAGCTCGCCGCCATCCGGGCGCCCCTCGACCGCGCCGCGCTCGTGGACGCCGTGTGGCGCGCGACGTGGCCGCACGACCGGCTCATGTTCGGCTCGTCGCGTCTCGTCCGGGTCGCCGACGCGCTGCTTCCGGGCAAGAAGGTGCCGGTCCACGCCAACCGGGGACTGGCCGGCATCGACGGCACGGTCGCGACCGCGATGGGCATCGCGCTCGCGTCGCAGTCGGGGGAGCGGCCCGGGGTGACCCGCGTGCTGCTGGGCGACCTCGCCGTTCTGCACGACGTGGGTGCCCTGTTGCTGCCGCCGACGGAGGACGAGCCGCGCATCCAGGTGATCGTGGGCAACGACGGCGGCGGGACGATCTTCGACGAACTCGAAGTGGCCGACGTCGCGCCGCCCGAGGCGATGGACCGCGTCCTGTACACGCCGCACACCGTCCGGCTCGAGCACCTCGCGCTCGCATACGGCTGGGAGTACGTGCGGGTCACGACCCGTGCAGCCCTCGACCAGGCGCTCACCTCGCCGGTCGGCGGTCGGCAGCTCATCGAGGTTCCGCTGACGCGCTGAGCGCGGCATCCCACGTCGTATCGCCCGGCCGGCCGCGGTGTCGGCCATGATGGGCACCATGACCCAGAACAGCGAGAAGTACTGGTCGGGCGAGGTCGCCCAGCTGCTGCGTGCGGGGGAGGGATTCGTCCTCTCCGGCGTCGACCCCGACTCGACCCCGGGCTACGCCGACGACAAGGATGCCGCGGCACTCGACCTCGCGGCGGGGGCGGGCGACCTCGACGAACTGCAGGAGCGGCTGTACGCCCAGAGTCGCAGCGAGACCTCCGACGCGTCGGTGCTGCTCGTGCTGCAGGCGATGGACTCGGCGGGCAAGGGCGGCATCATCCGGCACGTCGTGGGCTCGGTCGACCCGCAGGGCATCATGCTGACGGCGTTCAAGAAGCCCACGCCCGAAGAGCTCGCTCACGACTTCCTGTGGCGCGTCGAGAAGCGGGTTCCCGAGCCCGGCTACATCGGCGTCTTCGACCGGTCGCACTACGAGGACGTCCTGATCGGCAAGGTGCGCTCGCTCGCACCTGCCGAAGAGATCGAGCGACGCTACGGGGCGATCAACGACTTCGAGAAGCGGCTGACCGACGCGGGAACGCGCATCGTGAAGGTCATGCTCCACATCTCCTACGACGAGCAGCGGGCCCGGCTGCAGGAACGGCTCGACCGCCCCGACAAGCATTGGAAGTACAACCCGGGCGACGTGGACGAGCGCGCCCGCTGGCCGCACTACATGGCCGCGTACCAGACCGTGTTCGAGCGGACATCCACCGAGCACGCGCCGTGGTTCGTCGTGCCTGCGAACCGCAAGTGGTACGCGCGGCTCGCGGTGCAGCACCTGCTGCTGGGCGTCCTGCGCGAGATCGACCCGCAGTGGCCGGTCGCGACGTTCGACGTCGAGGTCGAGAAGAAGCGGCTCGCCGCGACCTGAGTGCGCGTCTGCAGAACTCCACGGATCCCGCACGCCAGTGGCTTCGAAACCACGCTGAGGTCGTTTTCTCGACCGGTTCCGTGGAGTTCTGCAACCGTGCTTAGGCTGGATCGGTGAGTCACCGCACCGACCCCGTCCGTCAGATCGCCGACGCGTACGTCGCGGAGCTCGCGGCGTACGAACCCGATGCCGCGCAGGCGGCCGGGCTGCCGTCGCCGGGGCCGCTCGCGGACATCGGACCACAGTGGCTGCAACGCAAATACGACCTGCAGGGAGAGACCCTCGCGGCGCTCGCCGCCGTGCCCGCCGATGCCGGTGACCCGACCCTGCGCGCGGCGCTCGCCGAGCGTCTCGAGCGCGAGCGGCTGCTGTTCGACACCGGCTTCACGCCGCGCCTCGTCGCGGGCCTCGCGAGCCCGGTGCACCTCATCCGCTACGCGATCGAAGGCCTGACCGTGACACCGGATGCCGCCGGCCGCGAGCTCGTCGACCGGCTCGAGGCGGTGCCCCGCGGGGTCGCGCAGTACATCGAGACGCTTCGCTGGGCGCGCGACGATCCCGCGCGCTTCCGCGGCACCGCGGTCGCCCCGGTGCGCCAGCTCGACACGCTCGCCGACCAGCTCGACCTGTGGGTCCGTGCCGACTGGTTCGGCTCGGTGCCCGTCGACGACGCGGTGGATGCCGCCACCCGCGCGCGCGTGCGCGCTGCGGCCGACCGCGCGAACGTGGCGCTCGGAGAGCTGATCGCCGTACTCCGCGACGAGCTGCGGCCGGTCGCGCCGATCGAGGACGGCGTCGGGGCGGACGTGTACCCGGACGTCGCCGCCGCGATGTTGGGCGCGCGCATCGACCTGGCCGACACGTACGCGTACGGCTGGGCCGAGCTCGAGCGGCTCGTCGCCGAAGCCCGCGCGCTCGCGTCGGAGCTCGGCGGCGGCACGGTCGACCGCTCAGACGGAGGCGCGGACGACCCGGTGCGCAGCGCCGCCGCGCTGCTCGATGCGGATCCGCGCTATCGGCTGGAGGGCGTCGAGGAGATCCGCTCCTGGCTCGAACGCCGCGTGGCCGAGACGACGGCGGCGCTCGCGCCGGCGTTCGACCTGCCGACCGGCATCCACGACGTCGAATGCATCGTCGCCGAGGCCTCGACCGGCGTCGTGTACTACACGCCCGCCCCTCCGGACGGGTCGGTCCCGAGCCGCATCGTGTGGACGATCCCGAGCGGGGTTCCCATCGCCGCGACGTGGCAGGAGGTGACGAGCGTGCACCACGAGGGGCTGCCGGGGCACCACCTGCAGTTCGCCGTGACAGCCGCCGATCCCGACCTGCATCCGTGGCAGCGGCATCTCTGCCACATCCACGGCTATGCGGAGGGCTGGGCGCACTATGCCGAACAGCTCTCCGAGGAGCTCGGGCTCATCCGCGACCCGGCGGAACGTCTCGGTCTGCTGCTCGGCCAGATCTGGCGGTCGGTGCGCATCGTCGCCGACATCGGCCTGCACACCGGCTGGGCGATCCCGTCGAACGCGCTCGTCGAGGCGACGTCGTGGACGCCGGAACTCGCCCAGCGGATGCTCGTCGACTTCGCGCTCGTCGAACCGCACCTGGCCGGATTCGAGGTGGACCGCTACCTCGGCTGGCCGGGGCAGGCCCTCGCGTTCAAGGTCGGCGCACGGCTGTGGAACGAGGCCCGCACCGCCCGCGCGGCGGCAGACGGTGAGGCGTTCTCGCTGCGCGACTTCCACCGCGACGCGCTGGCTCTCGGCCCGATGGGTCTGGAGCCGCTCCGAGAGCGCCTCCTCGCCTGAGTCCTGACGCCTGACGCCCGCTTCGGTGGACAGCATGTGCGGCGTCCCTTGCGACGAAGCGCCGGATCGCGTCCACCGAATCCGGGCGGTGTGGATTGAGTGGACGATGGATGCCGTCTCGCCGCCGTCAAGCCGCGAGAAGTGTCCCGTGAACCCGCGCCGACAGAGTGCCGGCCTCAGCCGCGCAGCTGCGGCAGCACGCCGCGGCCGAGCAGGGCGATGCCCTCGGCCGGGACGGCGCCGTGCGGCGTGCCGAACTCGATGCGGTCGACGCCCGCGTCGATGAGGCGGCCGCACTGCGCGGCGATGTCGTCGGGCGTCCCCGAGAAGGCGAACAGGTCGAGGACATCGCGCGGCACGAGTCGTCCGGCGGCCTCCTCGTCACCGTCCGCGAGGCGCGCCCGGATCGCGGGCAGCAGGTCCTCCGGAAGCTCCACGGTCGGGTCCAGCGCGGCGATGACGTCGAGGTACATCGCGACCTCGCGGCGGGCGAGCAGGCGGGCCGCGTCGCCGTCGCGGTCGACCACCGTCACCGCCCCGAGCACGACGCCCACGGCATCCGCTCCGCGCCCCGCGCGCTCGAGCCCTCGCGCGAGGCGGGCGCGCACGACGCCCACCATGTCCGGGTTCGCACTCCCGCCGATCTTGATCTCGTCGGCGAGTTCGCCCGCCAGCGCCATCCCGAGTGGACCCCACGACCCGATGAGGATCGGCGCGCGCGACCGCGTCACGGGATACCGCAGCCGCACGCCCGGCTCGAGCCGGAACGCCGTGCCCGAATACCCCGCGCCCTCACCGGCGAGAAGCGCCTGGATCACGCCGACGGTATCGCGCAGGTGCGTGATCGGCTTCGGTGCGTCGAGTCCGATCGCCTCCAGCCACGACCCCTTCGCGAGGCCGAGGTAGGCGCGGCCGCCGGATGCGGCATCCACCGCGGCGAACTGCCCCGCGATCTCGTACGGATGCAGGGTGTACGGGTTCCAGCACGCGCAGCCGAGGCGGATGCGCGAGGTCGCGCCGGCCATTTCGAGCAGCGCGGCGACCGGCGGCTGGTACAGCAGATCCGAGAAGACCGACACGCCGTCGAAGCCGAGCTCCTCCGCGAGCGTCGCGAGCCGCGCGTATTCGCCCGGAGCCTTGTCGGTCTGCAGACCGAGCGAGAAGCGGACCACGCTCACGTGAGCTCGTCGGTGTCGATCGATCGGATGCCGGTCCGCACGATCCGCATGATGAGCCGTTCGTCCGGGTCGGGGCAGGCGACGAGGTCGTCGCGCTCGAGCCAGTCGCCGGGCGGCAGCTTCCGCTGCTTCGCGGGGAGGAGCGGAAGGACGGCCTGCAGCGCATAGAGGCAGAAGTGTCCGCCGTCGGGAAGGCAGAGCCTGCTGCTCTGGACGAGGTCGATGTGGTCGCCGACCTTCATGCCGCACACCGATCGGCCCTCGATGCGGTCGACCACGACGCGCAGGTCGTACAGCTCGGTGCGGTCGCCGGCGGTCGAGGCGTCGTTCTCGGGTTCGGTCATGCCCGCACCTGCGCGTTCGCGTGGCCGCGCGTCTGAACGGCGTGATCGTCGCGCACCACGACACCGCCCTTCATCACGAGATGGATGCCGCGCAGCGCGGCGACGTCGGCCGACGGGTCGTCGGGCATCGCGATGAGGTCGGCGAAGCGTCCGGGCGCGATCACCCCGACCCGGTCGTCGGCGTCGAGCCAGCGTGCGGGCGCGGCGGTCGCGGCGCGGACGACGTCGGATGCCGGCAGGCCGCCCGCCTGCATGTGCTCGAGTTCGCGCACCACGGCGCTCGTGCCTTCGAAATCCCAGAAGGGCGGCATGTCGCTGCCGAGGAGCACGTCGACGCCGGCATCCAGCGCGCAGCGGTACGACTCGAGGTGGCGGGGACCGGCGCCGAGCGAGCGCTCCTGCATCCACGCCGGCACGCCGAGGTCATCGAAGAACGCTCCGGCGCGCGTGACGACGAGCGTCGGCACGAGGGCGACGCCGCGCTCGGCCATGAGCCGGGCAACCTCGGGGGTGAGCTCGTAGCCGTGTTCGACGCAGTCGAGGCCGAGCTCGACGGCCTCGGCGATGATCGCCGCGGGTCCGGCGTGGGCGGTGACTTTACGGCCCCACGCGTGGGCGGTCGAGATCGCCGCCGCCATCTCGTCGCGTGTGAGCTGAGGTGTGGTGATCTGCTCGTGCTCCCCGGCGATGCCGCCCGAGATCATGAGCTTGATGAGGTCGGCGCCGGCCTTGATCTGCGTGCGGACGCCGCGGGCGAACTCGTCCGGCCCGTCGCACTCGAGTGTGTCGTCGGCGTCGTGCCCGTGACCTCCGGTGCAGCAGAGCCCGCGCCCGGCCGTGAAGATGCGGGGTCCGGCGACGTGACCGGCGTCGATCGCGCGGCGCAGCGCGAAGTCCGCACCGCCCTTCTCCGCCACGCACCGCACGGTGGTCACACCCGAGAGCAGGGTGCGGCGTGCGCCGTCGGCCATGTGGAGGGCGAGTGCGTGCGGGTCGAGGGCGCTCACCGCATCACCGCCCGGGCCGGGAAGCGACAGCGAGAAGTGCGTGTGCATGTTGATCAGGCCGGGCATGACATACGCCCCGCCCAGATCGATCGCGCCGTCTCCGGCATCCGCCTCGGGCACGATCGCGGCGATCACACCGTCGCGCACGACGATCGCGAGCCCGTCCTGCGGGTGCGGGTCGACGCCGTCGATCAGGCGGAGGTTCACGAGCACCGCGTCGCCGCGGGTGGGAAGAGACGGGATCGCGCCGCTCATGCGAGTGCATCCACGATCGGCCTGTGTCTCGATACGCGCGCTGCGCGCGCTACTCGACAACCGGCAGCGGGGAGGGGCGTCATGCGAGTGCATCCACGATCGGCCTGAACTTCACACGGGTCTCCAGCATCTCGGCTTCGGGGTCGCTCCCGGCGACGATGCCGGCTCCGGCGTGCGCCCGCAGCGGGATGCCGTCGCCCGAGGTGTCGTCGAGATCGAACTGCGCGCACCGCAGCGCGATCGCCCACTCGCCGTCGCCGTTCGCGCCGACCCAGCCGACCGGACCGGCATACCGCCCACGGTCGAACGGCTCGAGGCGGCGGATGACGGCGAGGGCGGCATCCGTCGGCGTGCCCGCCACGGCCGCGGTGGGATGCAGGGCGGCGATGAGGTCGAGCGAAGACGCGCCGCCGATCAGGTCGCCCTCGACGTCGGTCGCGAGGTGGAAGACGTTCGGGAGCTTGAGGAGGAACGGCTGCTCGCTCGCCGCCAGGGCGCTCGTGTGCGGGCGGAGCGCGGCGAGCACGCTCTGCACCGCGTACAGGTGCTCGTCCTGATCCTTCGCGCTCGTGGCGAGCGCGAGCGAGGCCTCCGTGTCGGCATCCGCATCCGCGCCCCGGGCGGTCGTGCCGGCCAGGACGCGTGCCGTCACCGTGCCCCCTGAAACCGTGACGAGGGTTTCGGGGCTCGCGCCGATCAAGCCGTCGACCGCGAATGTCCAGCAGTCGGGATACCCCGTCGCGAGGGCGCGCGCCAAGCGCCGGAGATCGGATCCCGCCGGCAGTGTTCCTGCGAGGTCGCGCGCGAGCACGACTTTGCTGACTTCACCGGAGGCGATCGCGGCGAGTCCTCCGCGGACGGCATCCTGGTATCCGCTCGGGTCGAGGGCGCCGGGGCCGAGCGTCGCCGACCAGTGCGGGCCGTACTCGGTGCGCGCGGGCGCGATGTCGCTGAGGTCGTCGCCGACGTGCGTGATGCGGGTCACCCACGACCGGCCACCGCGGCGACCCACCACGAGCCAGGGGACGCTCAGGATGCTGCGCGCCGAGGACTCCGGATCGAACGCGAACGAGCCGAAGGCGATGAGCCCGGTGCCGGGGAGCGCGATCGGGTCGTCGATCTCGGCATCCGCCGCGACCGCACGCCACCAGTCCGCGAAGCCGGCCCCGGCGGGGCCACCGGCGCCGATGAAGCTCGTCGTCTCGCCGTACGCGGCCATGACGTCACCGCGCCGGTTCCAGTACGTCGGATGCGACGGCGAGGTGTACGAGAGCACGTCCTCGAGCGGGTCGATCTCACGGGTCACGACCCGCAGCCGCGGGGTCGGCAGCTGCTGCGGGTCGCTCACCTCTTCAGCCTAGAGTCGAGCCGGGTCGATGCGGCCCCGGGCCGCGTTGAGGCGGCTGCGACTCTCGATCGAGTAGCCGACGGAGTCGGCGTATCGAGATCTCACCATCGAGCCGGGTTGATGCGGCTCCGGGCGCGTCCAGTCCGTTCTGGCCGGGTTCGGGGCGCGATCCGTCCGTTGGGGCGCGTTTCCTGCGCCCCGACGCGGCGCACGCGCCCCAAACCCGAGGGAGACCGGGCCCGCGGCCGAGGGAGACCGGGCCCGCGGCCGAGGGAGACCGGGCCCGCGGCCGAGGTCGCTCCCCGCACATAAACTGAGCGTGATGAGCACCCACCACGATCACGCGCCGCTGCGGCCCGCGCCGGGCGCCAAAGTGCTGTTCCGGTGGCGCAAGTGGGACGGCGGTCCGCACTGGCTGCACGAGTGCGTGTACCTCGGCAGCGACGAGTGGGGCGACTGGTTCGGTCAGCGCGAGGGGTGGCGCAGCACGCGGCCCGAGCGCGACTACCTCGTCGGCGCCGACAACGTGACGCTCATGCCGCCCGACGGCCGCTACGCGCTGACGGTCAATGTCGCGCCGCCCGCGACATACCGCATCTACATCGACCTCGGCTGGGACGTGCGCTGGGCCGAGCGCGACGGCGAGCTCGAGCCCACCGGCATCGACATGGACCTCGACGTCGTGCACGCCGTCGACGGCCGCGGCATCTGGATCGACGACCGCGACGAGTGGGACGAGCACCGCGTCGCCTACGGCTACCCGCTCGAGATCGTCGCCCAGCTCGAGAACCTCGCGATCGACCTCGAAGCCCGCGTACGTGCCGGTCAGGCGCCGTTCGACGACGCGACGCCGGATGCCTGGCTCGCGCGTCTGGCTTCGCTCGAACCGCCTGCCGGGGCGGGCCACGAGCCTAGACTCGACGGGTGAACGCCGACCACGACCAGAACCGCGCCGACCTCCAGAAGGACCCCGCGCGGGTGAGCGGCATGTTCGACCAGGTCGCGAAGAACTACGACCGCACGAACACCGTCCTGAGCATGGGCAATGACCGCATGTGGCGCGCCGCCACGACGCGGGCCGTCGCACCGCGCCGCGGCCAGCGCATCCTCGATCTCGCCGCCGGTACCGGTGCGAGCTCGGTCGCGCTCGCGCGCAGCGGCGCCGAGGTCGTCGCCGCGGACTTCTCACCCGGCATGATCGCCGAGGGCGTGCGCCGTCACGGCGCCGGGTCGCCGGGAGGCGGCATCCCGAATCTCACGTTCGTGCAGGCGGACGCGACGGCCCTGCCCTTCGGCGACGACGAGTTCGACGCCGTCACGATGTCGTTCGGCCTCCGCAACGTCAACGAGCCGAAGAAGGCGCTGCGCGAGCTGCTGCGGGTCACCAAGCCCGGTGGCCGCCTCGTGATCTGCGAGTTCTCGCACCCGCCGTCGCGCTCGTTCAACGGGCTGTACCGGTTCTACAACGACCGCGTCCTGCCGGTCGTCGCGAAGGCGGTCAGCTCGAACGCCGAGGCGTACGACTATCTGAACGAGTCGATCCGCGACTGGCCCGACCAGCGCAGGCTGTCGGCCTGGATCCGCGAGAGCGGATGGACGGACGTCGCGTTCCGCAACCTGTCGATGGGCATCGTGGCGCTGCATCGCGCGACGAAGCCGGCCTCGTCGTGAGCGCGGCGGCCGTCGCGATCGTGCACGCGGAGTCGCCGGGCTCCGACCCCGGTAGGCTGGTCAGGTGAATCCCTCAGCGTCGGGCTCGCGGGTCGCGGGCAAGCTGGGCCTCACCGACCGCACATTCGGCGGGCCGCGCTCCCGCAAACTCGCGTCGGCCGTGAAGGCCGGCCTCGCCGAGGTCGACCGCGTCCTCGCGGACGAGCTGCGCATGACCGACCAGATCGCGGATGCCGCGAGCCGCTACCTCTACGAGGCCGGCGGAAAGCGCGTGCGCCCCATGCTCGCCCTCATCACCGCGCAGCTCGGCGAGGGCGCGAACGAGAACGTGATCCTCGGCGCGACCGCTCTCGAGATGACCCACCTCGGCACGCTGTACCACGACGACGTGATGGATGCCGCCGACAAGCGTCGCGGTGTGCCCAGCGCCCACGCGGTGTGGGGCAACAGCGTCGCGATCCTCACCGGTGACCTGCTGTTCTCCCGCGCGAGCCAGATCATGGCGCGCCAGGGCGAGCGGGCCATCCGCCTGCAGGCCGACACGTTCGAGCGGCTCGTCCTCGGGCAGATGCACGAGACCGTCGGCCCCCAGGACGGCGAAGACCGGGTCGCGTTCTACCTCAAGGTGCTCTCGGACAAGACGGGGTCGCTCATCGCGGCCGCGGCGCAGTCGGGACTCATCTTCTCCAACGGGCCGGGGGAGTACGAGAAGCCCCTCGTGACCTTCGGTGAGAAGGTCGGCGTCGCGTTCCAGCTGCTGGACGACGTGATCGACCTGTCGAACGACCCCGACGAGACCGGAAAGGTGCCGGGCACCGACCTGCGCGCCGGCGTCCCGACGATGCCGTACCTCGTCCTCGGGCAGCGCACGGATGCGGCATCCGTCGCCCTGCGTGCGCGCATCGACGAAGGCGTCGAGCGCATCGCCGCGGGTGCCGACCCGGCCATCCTCGACCCCGAGCTCGCCGAACTGCGCGAACACGAAGCCACGAAGGCGACCCTCGACCTCGCGCACAAATGGTCGAACGAGGCGGTCGAGGCGATCGCCCCGCTGCCGGCCGGAGCCGTGCGGGAGGCTCTGACGCGTTTCGCGCAGGCCGTCGCCGACCGCTCCAGCTGACGCCCCCTCGCACGGGTGTCGCGCGCAGGCTCGCGATCACAGACATGAAAGGACCCTCATGACCAAGCTCAGGCTGGCCATCGTCGGTGCAGGCCCGGCAGGCATCTACGCCGCCGACATCCTCCTCAAAGCCGAGCGCAAGTTCGACGTGTCGATCGACCTGTTCGAGCAGCTGCCGGCGCCCTACGGCCTCGTCCGCTACGGCGTCGCGCCCGACCACCCGCGCATCAAGGGCATCATCACCGCGCTGCGCGAAGTGCTCGACCGCGGCGACATCCGGCTGTTCGGCAACGTGCGCTTCGGCGAGGACATCACCCTCGAAGACCTCAAGCGCCACTACAACGCCGTGATCTTCGCGACCGGAGCCATCCGCGACACACGCCTCGACATCCCGGGCATCGACGCCGCCGGCTCGTACGGCGCGGCCGATTTCGTGAGCTGGTTCGACGGGCACCCCGACGTGCCCCGCGAATGGCCGCTGGATGCCGCCTCCGTCGCCGTCATCGGCAACGGCAACGTCGCGCTCGACGTGTCGCGCATGCTCGCCAAGCACGCCGAGGACCTGCTGTCGACCGAGGTCCCCGACAACGTCTACGAGGGCCTGCGCGCCAGCGCGGTCACCGACGTGCACGTCTTCGGACGCCGCGGTCCCGCGCAGGTGAAGTTCACGCCGCTCGAACTGCGCGAGCTCGGCGAACTGCGCGACGTCGACATGGTCGTCTACGACGAGGATTTCGACTACGACGAGGCGTCCAAGGCTGCGATCGCGAGCAACAAGCAGGTCATGGTCATCGACCGCGTGCTGCAGTCGTGGCGCAAGCGACCCTCGGTCAACAACGCCGGGGGAGAAGCCTCACGCCGGCTGCACCTGCACTTCTACGCGAAGCCGCTCGAAGTCGTGACGGATGCGGACGGGCGGGTTTCCGCGTTCCGCTGGGAGCGCACGCGGCCCGACGGCGAGGGTGGGGTGACCGGAACCGGTGAGATCCGCGAGGTCGAGATCCAGGCCCTGTACCGGGCCGTCGGGTACTTCGGTTCGCCGTTGCCCGGCATCCCGTTCGACAAGCGTCACGGCGTGATCCCGAATCACGAGGGTCAGGCGCTGCGCAAGGACTCGAACGATCGCGTGCCGGGTGTGTACGCGACCGGCTGGATCAAGCGCGGGCCGGTGGGCCTCATCGGTCACACGAAGTCGGACGCGATGGAGACCATCCGCCACCTCATCAACGACCAGGGGTCGTGGTGGCAGCCCGCCGACCCGTCCGAGTCGGCGATCCCGGCGCTGCTCGCGGAGCGCGGCGTGAAGTGGACCGACCTCGACGGATGGCACCGGCTCGACGCCCACGAGGTCGCTCTCGGTGCCCCGCACGACCGCGCCCGTATCAAGGTCGTGCCGCGCGATGAGATGGTGAGCATTTCGCGCGGCGAGTGAGGGCTGTGCTGTCGCGCTGATGTGTGCGCAGTGCGGAGGGGATGTGCGGTCCGGAGGACGGACCGGGGCTTTCTGATCCTCCGCTTTGCGCCTTTCCTCCCGTGTGCGCGGAGTTGAGTCGCAGACCTGCGCCCGCGAGGCGCGTGCGCGCACGTCCCTCCACAGAGGTCGCACAGTGCGGAGGGGATGTGCAGCCTGGAGGACGGACCGGGGCTTTCTGAGCCTCCGCTTTGCGCATCTCCTCCCGCGCGGCCCGCCGCGGACTGCCTTGGTCCGAGCACGACCGTGCACCGGACTCATCGACTCCTCCCCAGCCGGCTCGGCGGGCGCGGTATCCCCAGATCACGTCGGGCCTACCCCGCGGCCCAGCTCGACCCGGCACTCTCGAGCGATGACCTCACGATCGGATGCCGGGCCGCGCGAGTCGGCGACCGCAGCGATGCGGGCACTCATGACGCGGCGCGGGGGCGTGGTGCGCACCCGCGCGCTGGTGGATGCCGGGTTCAGCCGACGCGCGATCGAGCGAGCGGTGCAGAGCTCGGCGGTCGTCCGTGTGCGCACCGGCTGGGTGAGTCTTGCGGATGCCGACCGCGAACTCGTCGCTGCGGCCCGGGCCGGGGTCGTGCTCACGTGCGTCACTCAGGCCCGCCGGCTCGGCCTGTGGATGCTCGAAGACGAGCGCGAGGTTCACGTCGCAGCGCGTGCGCACGCCGGACGGGTCGCCGTCGACAGTCGCGTGCACTGGTCCAGACCGGCCGTGCCGCGGCATCCCGATGCATTGACCGACTCTCTCGAGAACGTGCTGGTGCTCGTCGCGACGTGTCGGCCGTTCGAGGCCGCGCTCACGGTGTGGGAGTCGGCGATCACACGAGGACTCGTCGATCGCGAAGTGCTGCGCGCCCTCGATCTGCCTCCGGCGGCCCGGCGCCTGCTGGAGGAGGCGAAGCCGTACGCGGACTCCGGCCTCGAGACCCTTGCCGTCCCGCGATTGCGGTGGTTGCGGCTGCCGCTCCGCCGACAGGTGTGGATCGCCGGCCATCGCATCGACCTGCTCATCGGCGAGCGACTCGCACTGCAGATCGACGGTGCGCATCATGTCGGAGCGCAGCGCGAGAGCGACATCGCGCACGACGCGGCGCTCATGCTGATGGGGTACCACGTCATCCGCGTCGGCTACGCGCAGGTCGTCGACCGGTGGCCCGAAGTGCAGGACGTGATCATGCGCGCGGTCGCGCAGGGACTTCACCGCGCCCGAGCCTGACACTCGCGGCATCCCGAGCCCGCGCCCCGACAGTGGCGCAGACGGGAGGAGATGCGCAGTCCGGAGGACCCGAACCGGCCTTCTGATCCTCCG
>CAYOQY010000002.1:0-3074 GCA_964406225.1 uncultured Microbacterium sp. | reverse complement strand
ATTGCGCACCGCGCAGCGCGCATCGCGCAGACCGCGCGCGCACACCCTCACGCGGAAGACGAAGCGCTCACCCGCGGACCCACCACGACCCGCGAGACCTCCTCGATGCGGGGATGCTGCTCGTCACCGTCTTCGACCACGCCCTTGTGCCAGGTCAGCTCGAGTCCGGCGGGCGTGTCCTGCAGCACCGAGAGGTTGTTGTCGAACCACGGACCCTTGACGGTGGACCACTCGAACGGAGGGTCGGGTACCTTCGCCGACCGCGCCACGATCGCGCCGATCGGCCGCGCGAGCCCGTACGACATCACGACCGAGAACCAGCGCATCGCGATCGGCAGCGGATTGCGCACCGGCGAGCACACCGCCTGCACGATGCGGCCGCCGTCGGATCGGTCGACCTCGGCGATGTACGAGAAATGCACGTCACCCGAGAGCACCATGAGCGTCTCGGGTGCAGGCCCGCGCCGCCCGTCCGCGATGTCGGTCAGCACGCGCGCGAGCGCCTGGAAGCTGTTCTGCCACGCCGCCCAGTGCTCGAGGTCGACGAGCCGGCGCAGCCGCTCGCCGATCTTCGCCGCGAAGCGCCCCCACGCGCCCTGCGAGATCGCCTCGTCCCACGACTCGACATGGTGCAACCCGATCGGCAGGAGGAACGGCAGCGAGGTCGCGACGAGCAGATGACGGATGCCGCCCTCCAGCTGCTCATCCAGCCACTCCCATTCGGTCGAGTCCACGAGGGCTCGCGCGGTGGGGGTGAGGTCGCGCGCCGCACGGGAGTCGACGACGACCAGACGGATGTCGTCGAAGTCGCGACGGTAGCTGAACCGGTAGGTGCGGGGTTCGCGGTCGACGCGGTCGGCGAACGCGTCGAGGGCCTCGCCGATGTCGAGCTCGCCGGGGCCCTCATGAGCGAGGACCCGCGACCAGATCGCATCCTGGGCGCGCTCCGCGGGAGAGAGGTTGCCGATGTGCTGGTACACCCAGTACGACGCCAGACCGGCGACGATGCGGCCGTGCCACCACGAGGTCGCCTCCATCGACTTCTTCCAGTCCAGCGAGGCGTTCCAGTCGTCGCGCACGTCGTGGTCGTCGAAGATCATCGCGCTTGGCACCGTCGAGAGCAGCCACCGGTTGGCGTCGTCCGACCACGCGAGCCCGTAAAGGTGCGCGTACTCCTCGTAGTCCTTGAGCTCCTTGCCCGGGGGTTCGTCGATGTCGCGCCGGCTGCGGATGAAGTCCTGCATCGGCTTCGTCGTCACGTCCGCGTACACCTGATCGCCCAGGAGCAGCAGCAGGTCCGGTCGCAGTGATTCGTCGCCGCTGAGCGCGAGGGCGAACGTGCGCATCGCGTCGATCCCGTGCAGGCGGTTGCCCTCCGCGTCATGGTCGACGCTCGTCCGGCACGATCCCCAGGCCATGCGCAGGCGCCGCTCCGGCGTGAGCGTGGCGATCACCGGCGCGGGGAAGTCCGACCCGGGCTCCGGCCACACCGTCGCGCCGTCGATCCGCACCTCGTACGGCCGCACCGCCCCCGGAGCGAGGCCGTCGACGTCGACGAGCGCGTAGTGATGCCCGTGCACCGCGAACGTCCGCGCGCGCCACGCGCGGCCGTCGGCGTGCACGCTCACCTCGGCATCCGTCGCCGTCTCCACCCACACGGACGCGCACGTCTCGTCGGTGTAGCGCAGCATGGGGCCGAGGACGAGGGGGGAGTGCGCCATGCGTCTTGTCTACCGCGCGGGGGCGTGGGGCAGAAGCGCGTTGACACCGGGTCCGGACCATGGATGCCGCCACGGCGGCACCCGCGACGAGGTGGCCTCGCGGTGGTGCGAGGGCGGGGTGAGGTGGCCCCGCGCGAGGACAGGCCATTCGGAGTATGCAGAACAGAGGAGATGCGCACGGCGGAGGACCGGATCAGGCCATCTGATCCTCCGTTCTGCGCATCCCGTCCTCTTCGCACGGCGCGCGCCCGGCAACGCCCCACGTGCGGCCCCCAGGCACCCCGCAACCGCACACCCCACCCGACACCCGCCCTAGGCTGGGCCCATGGCCGCCGAGTGGGTTCCCGACGTGCTGGGGGAGCCGTTCGAGCAGCTCACCCTCCCGCTGGGCGACGACGCCGAAGGCCCGGTCGTGGCGACGCTCGTGCGCCGTCGGGCCGAGCAGGGCCTCCTGGACGGGCTGTTCGGCGACCGCCGCCCCCTCCACGACGTCGATGTGCTCTACGTGCACGGCTGGTCGGATTACTTCTTCCAGCGCAGCCTCGCGAAGTACTGGACCGACCGCGGCGCGGACTTCTACGCCCTCGACCTGCGCAAGTACGGCCGCAGCCTGCGGCCCGGGCAGACGCCCGGCTACATCGCCGACCTCGACACGTATGACGAAGACATCGCCGCCGCCCTCGAGGCGATGGGGCGCACACGCGACGGGATGCCGACGCAGAGGCGCCTTGTCCTCGTCGGCCACTCGACCGGGGGGCTCACGCTGAGCATCTGGGCGTCACGGCACCCCGAGGCCGCTGTGGCGCTCATCCTCAACAGCCCCTGGTTGGAGTTCCAGCTGGGCGCCGTCCGCGCGGCGGTCGCGCCGGTCGTCGAACTGCACTCCCGCCTGCGACCGCTCGACACGCTGCCCCAGGTCGACATGGGCTTCTACACGCGCGCGCAGCGCGAGGCGTGCGGGCACGATCTGGACGTGAATCCCGAGTGGCGGCCCGAACAGACGATGGCCGTGCATCACGGCTGGCTCGCGGCGGTCCTCGCCGGGCATGCGCGGGTGGCCGCAGGCCTCCACGTCACGGCGCCGGTGTGCGTCCTGCTGTCACAGCGGTCCTCGGTGCCGACGCGCTGGTCGGACGAGCTGACCCGGACCGACAGCGTGCTCGTCGTCGACGACATCGCGAGGGCGGCGCTGAAGCTGGGCGATTCGGTCACGATCGAGCGCATCCCCGGTGCGCTGCACGATGTGTTCCTCTCGCGGCCCGAGGCTCGGGACCTCGCCTACGAGCGCATGGATCGCTGGGTGATGGGCGCTCTCGGCACGAAGCGCCTTCCGCTCTCGCCGGGCGCCTACGA
>CAYOQY010000001.1:0-96526 GCA_964406225.1 uncultured Microbacterium sp. | reverse complement strand
CCGAGACGCTGGATGCGATCGCCCTCGCGACGCAGAACGGCTACCGCTCGATGCTGTCGCACCGTTCGGGCGAGACCGAGGACACCACGATCGCCGACCTCGCCGTCGCCGTGAACGCGGGTCAGATCAAGACCGGTGCGCCTGCCCGCAGCGAGCGCGTCGCGAAATACAATCAGCTTCTGCGCATCGAAGAAGAGCTGGGCGACGCGGCGGAGTTCGCCGGTCGCGGAGCCTTCCCGAGGTACCGCGCGTAGAGCAGACATCCGGGCCGACCGAGGCCCACGTGAGGGGGAGCCGTGCCATCCACGACGGCTCCCCCTTCGCGTGCCCGGCGGCCCCGCCGGACGGTGCGGACGCCGGTGGATGTCCGGGGCTGGCTCGGCGGCATCCGCCTGTCCGGATTCATGGTCATCATGATGGGACTCGTGGTGCTCGCCGCCTTCGTCCTCGTACCCACGATCGGCACGTACCTCGACCAGCGCCAGCAGATCGCGGCGCTGCAGGCCGCGGTCGAGGTCAGCCGTGAAGACGTCGCCGACCTCGAGGCCCAGCGTGATCGCTGGAGCGACCCGGCCTACATCACGACGCAGGCGCGCGAGCGGCTCTACTACGTGCGCCCGGGAGAAGTCGTCTACCTCGTCCAGGACGACCTGCCCGCCGCCCTCGTCCCCCAGGAGCAGGCTCCCGTCAGCGCCGAGGTCGAGCAGACCCGCACCGACTGGATGGCCCAGTTCGTGCGCTCGGTCACCGAGGCGGGGCTCGCACAGACCGTGCGCGCACCGACGATCGGGGTGCCCGATCCGGCATCGACGCCGTCGCCCGCACCCTGAGCGCGGCGGTCCGCCGAAGCTCCCTCACAGCCGCTGGCGATAGCCTGGGCGGCGTGAGCACACCCCCCTTCGCACCCGTCAGCGAGTCCGACCTGCGCGTGCTGCGCGCTCAGCTCGGGCGCCCTGCGCGCGGCGTCGTGGGGATCGCGGCGCGATGCGTGTGCGGCAACCCCACGGTGGCCGCGACGGCTCCGCGGCTCGAGGACGGCACGCCGTTCCCGACGTTCTACTACCTGACGCACCCCGCGGCGACCGCGGCGATGTCGGGACTCGAGGCCACGCAGGTCATGCGGTCGCTCACCGACGAGCTCGCCGACGAGCCCGATGTCGCCGACGCCTACCGGCGCGCCCACGAGGCGTACCTCCGCGATCGCGCGCAGTTCGGCGAGGTCGCCGAGATCGAGGGCATCTCGGCGGGCGGGATGCCGACGCGGGTGAAGTGCCTGCACGCGCTCGCCGCGCATGCGCTCGCGGCGGGTCCGGGCGTGAACCCGATCGGCGACCGCGCGCTGGAGCTTTCGACGTGGTCGCCCCTGCGCTGCGTGTGTGCCGAGCCCGGTTCCGCTGAGCCCGGTCCCGCCGAGTCCGGGGGTGATGCGTGACGCGTCGCCTGTCCGCGGCCGTCGCCGCCGTCCTCGCCGCGACGATCCTCACCGGCGCCGCCGTCCTGCCCGCGGCCGCCGCCGAACCCGCTTCGCGAGCCGTGTCCGCCGAACCCCAGACGGATCCCGTCCGGGACGCCGAGTACTGGCTCGACGATTACGGCATCCGCGACGCATGGGCGACGACCCGCGGCGCGGGCGTGCGGATCGCGATCATCGACACGGGTGTCGGTCGCGGCCCGGTGGAGTTCGAGGGCGCGGTGGTCGGGGGGACCGATGTGTCGGGGGTGGGCACCCCGGACGGGCGCACGCCGATCGGAGCGGTCGACGCCAACCACGGCAGCTGGGTCGCCTCGCTGGCCGGAGCGCGGGGAACCGGACCCGACACCGGGATGATCGGCGTCGCGCCGGAGGCCGAGCTCCTCGCCGTGTCGGTCGGGTTCGGGTCGTCGGCGAAAGTGCCGTTCACCGAGCAGATCGCCGAAGCGATCCGCTGGTCGGTCGACAACGGCGCCGACGTGATCAACCTGTCGCTCACCACGAACACCCCGGACTGGGACGAGAGCTGGGACTCGGCGTTCCTGTACGCGTTCGAGAACGACGTCGTGGTGGTCGTCGCGGCCGGCAACAGGGGGAGCGGCACGTCGAAGGTGGGCGCGCCCGCGACGATCCCGGGCGTCCTGACCGTTGCGGGCGTCGATCCCGAGGGCCGCGCGAGCGTCGAGGCCTCGACACAGGGCATCACCCTCGGCGTCGCCGCGCCGAGCGAGGACCTCGTGGGCGTCTCGGCGGACGGGCGCCTCGTCCTGTGGAACGGCACGAGCGGCGCCGCGCCCATCGTCGCGGGCATCGCCGCGCTCGTGCGGGCCGCTCATCCCGACCTGGACGCCGCGAACGTGATCAACCGCATCATCCGCACCGCGAGCCCGCCGCCCGCGGCGAACGCCGCCGATCGGCTGCTCTACGGATACGGGCTCGTGGATGCCGAAGCCGCCGTGACGGCGAATGTCGCGGCGGTCACGGCGAACCCGATGGGCAGTCTCGAGGAGTGGATCCGCGTGTACCGGCGGGCGGACGCCGGGCCCGTGCCCGTGCCCACGCTCGAACCCGTCGAGGTGGCGCCGCTGCCCCCCGCCGATCCCGCCACGCGCGCCGCGTCACCCCTGCTCCCGACGACCGACACCCTGCTCTACGGGACGCTCCCGCTGATGGCCGCGTCGGCCACCGCTATACTGGTGGCTCTCGGCGTCACCGCAGCTGTCCGACGTATCCGATTGGCGTCCCGGACGCCGAGCCGCTGACACCCCAGGAGTACTCCCCACCGTGAGCAACACTGCGCCCGTGACGAACACCGTGCCCAAGATCCTCATCGTCGGTGGTGGGTACGCAGGCTTCTATACGGCGTGGAAGCTCGAGAAGCACCTGCGCCGGCGCGAGGCAGAGGTCACGATCGTCGACCCGCTCCCGTACATGACGTACCAGCCGTTCCTCCCCGAGGTCGCCGCCGGCTCGATCGAGGCCCGGCACTCCGTCGTGGCGCTGCGCCGTCACCTGAAGAAGACGAAGATCGTCGCCGCCAAGGTCACCGGCATCCGCCACGCCGACAAGGTCGCCACGATCACGCCGATCGCCGGTGACCCCTACGAACTCGAGTACGACCAGATCGTCGTCACGGCCGGCGCCGTGTCGCGGACCTTCCCGATCCCGGGCATCGCCGACAACGCGATCGGTCTCAAGACGATCGAGGAGGCCGTGGCGATCCGCGACCGCCTGATGTCCAACTTCGACAAGGCGTCCGTGCTCCCTCCCGGCCCGGAGCGTGACCGACTGCTCACCGTCGTCGTGATCGGCGGCGGCTTCGCCGGCATCGAGGTGTTCGCCGAGCTGCGCGACTTCGCCTCGGCGCTGGTCGGGAAGTACCCGGAGATCAGCTTCGACGAGACCCACTTCCACCTGATCGAGGCGATGAGCCGGATCATGCCCGAAGTGTCGCTCAAGACGAGCGAATGGGTGCTGAAGGATCTCGCCAAGCGCGGCGCCTCGGTGCACCTCGACACGCAGGTCACCGGCGCGGTCGGCGGAAACGTCGAGCTGTCCACGGGCGAAGTCATCCCGAGCGATCTCATCATCTGGACGGCCGGTGTCATGGCCAACCCCACCGTCGTGCGCGGCGGCGACCTCCCGGTCGAGGAGCGCGGCCGCATCCGCACGCGTGCCGACCTGCGTGTCGGAACGGACGAGGAGATCGTCCACGGTGCGTGGGCGGCGGGCGACGTCTCGGCGGTCCCCGACCTGTCCGGCGGCGGCGTCGGAGGCTACTGCGTGCCGAACGCGCAGCACGCGGTGCGCCAGGCGAAGCTCCTCGCGAAGAACATCGTGGCGGTGCTGCGCGGTGAGGAGCCGCGGGAGTACTTCCACAAGAACCTGGGTGCCGTCGCGGGTCTCGGCCTCTACAACGGCGTGTTCCAGTCCGGCAAGATCGCCCTGAAGGGCTTCGTCGCCTGGGTCGCGCACCGCGGCTACCACGGGCTCGCGATGCCGTCGTGGGAGCGCAAGTTCCGCGTCGTGTGGGGCTGGTGGAACAACCTGTGGCTCGGTCGCGACCTGGTGAACCTGCAGGCCGTACAGGACCCGCGCTACGTCTTCGAGGAGTTCGCGGCCCGACCGCGCCCGCCGCAGCCGGTGGAGGCGTCGGCGGCGAAGCCCGTCGCGGCCGCGGAGACCCCGCAGAAGGTGTCCGCCGCGAACTGACCGGTACGGTGGAGGTGCGTCTGCGCCCCCGTAGCCCAATCGGCAGAGGCAGGCGACTTAAAATCGCTCGAGTGTCAGTTCGAATCTGACCGGGGGTACCGTCCGGTCCGACGTCCGCGCGTCGTCGGCCCCTAGGCTGGGCCCATGCGCGCCCATCCGACGTCGAGCACGCCGTCATGACCCTCGATCTGCTCCAGGAGTCCGCTCGCGCGACGCCGTGGGCGGAGCCCGCGCTCCACTGGGGCGCGATGACGGATGCGGTCTCCTCCGTCTCGGGTCCGGTCGCCGCCGTCCACCTCGCCGCTCTGCGGTACAACGCCCTCGACATGGTGGTCCGCGCCGGAGGGGTCCCCATCCGGGTCGCGAGCAAATCGGTGCGCGTGCGGGAGCTGCTGGACGCCGTGCTCGCGCTCCCCAGCTACCGCGGCATCCTCGCCTTCACCCTCCCCGAGGCGCTCTGGCTCGCCGAGTCCCACGACGACGTCGTGCTCGGCTACCCGACGGTCGATCGGGCCGCACTCGGCGTGCTCGCGGCTGACGAGCGCGCCGCGGACCGGGTGACACTCATGATCGACGACGTGGCTCAGCTCGATGCGGTCGATGCGGTCGCGCCGCCGGGCAGACGCGCGCGACTGCGCGTGGCGATCGACGCGGACGCGTCGTGGCGTGCTCCCGGGCTCGGTCACGTCGGCGTCCGGCGCTCGCCCGTGCACACTCCGGACGAAGTCGCGGACCTTGCCCGGCAGGTCGTGCGGCGTCCCGGATTCCACCTCGTCGGCCTCATGATGTACGAGGCTCAGATCGCCGGGCAGGGCGATGCGACCGGGTCCGGTGACGCGGTCATCCGGTGGATGCAGCGACGCTCGGCGAAGGAGCTCCTCGACCGTCGGGTCGCGATCGTGTCCGCCCTGCGTGAGATTGCGCCGCTGGAGTTCGTGAACGGCGGCGGCACGGGATCGCTCGAGCTCACCGCCGCCGACACTGCGGTGACGGAGCTGACGGCGGGCAGCGGACTTCTGGCGGGCCGTCTGTTCGACGGATACCGCGCATTCGATCCGGCGCCCGCCGCCGCGTTCGCGCTCGACGTGGTGCGCAAGCCCGCCCCCGACATCGTCACCGTGCTCGGCGGCGGCTGGGTCGCCTCGGGTCCGGCGTCCGCATCGCGCCAGCCGGTCCCGGTCTGGCCGGAGGGACTGCACACGCTCCCGCGCGAGGGTGCCGGAGAGGTGCAGACACCGCTCCGGGGCGAATCCGCCCGCGGGCTGCACGTCGGGGACCGCGTGTGGTTCCGGCACGCCAAGAGCGGCGAACTCGCCGAGCGCGTCGACCGCTATCACCTCGTCGGGCCCGCCGGCCTCGCGGGGGAGACGCCGACCTATCGCGGCGAAGGGAAGGCGTTCCTGTGACCCGTCCCGGGGCGATGTGGCAGAACTGGGGCCGTTCGGCGCGCGCGCGACCTCAGCGGGTCGAGTTCCCGAGCTCGACCGCGGCGGTGCAGCGCGCGGTCACCGCGGCCGCGCGGCGCGGTCTGCGCGTCAAGGCCGTCGGGGCGGGGCACAGCTTCTCCGAGATCGCGGTGGCTCCGGGCGTGCTTCTGGATCTGACGGACCTCACGGGTCTGGTGTCGGTGGACCGCGAACGCGCGCGCGTCACGCTGCGTGCCGGCACGCGCCTGCACCGCATCCCGGCGCTGCTCGCACCGTACGGCCTCGCGATGACGAATCTGGGCGACATCGATCGCCAGTCGATCTCGGGCGCGCTCTCGACGGGGACCCACGGAACCGGGGCGCGCTTCGGCGGCCTTGCGACGCAGGTGACGGCCGCGACGCTCGTGACCGCCGACGGCGGACTCCTCATCGTGGACGAGGAGCAGAACAGCGAGATGCTCCCCGCGGTGGCCCTCGGGCTCGGTGCGTTGGGCGTGCTCGTCGAGGTCACGCTGCAGTGCGTCCCGGCGTTCGTGCTGCACGCGGTCGAGCGACCCGAGGAGCTCGCGGGCGTCCTCGACGGGCTGGAGGCGCGGGTCGCGGCATCCGATCACTTCGAGTTCTACTGGTTCGCGCACACCGACCGCGCCATGACGAAGACCAACACGCGTCTGCCGGAGAGCGCCGTCCGGCATCCGCTCCCGGCCGCGGGGAAGTGGGTCGACGACGTCCTCGTCGGCAACGGGCTCCACCAGATCGCGTGCAGCCTGACACGAACGGTGCCGCCGCTCGTACCCGCCGTCAACCGCGCATCGGTGCGGCTGTGGGGCGACCGGGAGTTCACGGACCTGTCGCATCGCGTGTTCACGACGCAGAGATCGGTGCGCTTCCGCGAGATGGAGTACGCGCTGCCGGCCGAACGCGTCCGGCCGGCGTTCGACGCCCTGCGCGCCCTCATCGACGAGCGGGGGTGGCGCATCTCCTTCCCGGTCGAAGTGCGGTTCGCCCCCGAAGACGACGTGTGGCTGTCGACCGCGTACGGTCGCGCGACGGCCTACATCGCCGTGCACCGCTACTGGCGCGAGGATCCGACCGACTACTTCGCCGCGGTCGAGCAGATCATGCGGGAGCACGGCGGGCGACCGCACTGGGGGAAGATGCACACGATGGATGCCGCCGCCCTGCGCGCCCGGTACCCGCGGTTCGATGATTTCGTCGCCCTGCGGGCGCGGCTGGACCCCGACCGTGTCTTCGAGAACCCGTACCTCGCGCGCGTCCTCGGTGAGTAAGGCCTGGGAGTCGTGAGACGGCTCTCATGTGCGCGTGCCCCCGTGGCTAGGATGAGTTCAAACCTCGAACGGAGTCACGGGCATGTGGGAATGGCTGATCCCGGTACTGATCGTCGTGGCGCTCGTCGTCATCGCCGGCATCTACCTGTGGGCGACTTACAACTCTCTTGTCGCGCTCAACGTGCGCGTGGACGAGGCGTGGAGCGACATCACCGTGCAGCTGAAGAGACGGGCCGACCTGCTGCCGAATCTCATCGAGGCGGTGAAGGGGTACGCCGCGCATGAGAAGGCCGTGTTCGAGAACGTGACACGCGCGCGGGCGGAGACCTTGAGCGCGGGAGGTCCGGCCGAAGCAGGAGTCGCGGAAGGGCACATGCAGCAGGCGCTCAAGTCGCTGTTCGCGGTGGCCGAGGCGTATCCGCAGCTGCAGGCCAGCCAGAACTTCCTGCAGCTGCAGCAGTCGATCGTCGACACCGAGGACAAGATCCAGGCCTCGCGCCGCTTCTACAACGGCGGAGTGCGCGAGCTGAACACCAAGATCAAGGTCTTCCCCAACAACCTCTTCGCCCGCAACCTCGGCTTCACCGAGCGCGAGTTCTTCGAAGTGGTCGACGGCGCGGCGATCAGCGAGCCGCCCCGCGTGCAATTCTGATCTGACCTGTGTACAGCGCCATCGCGCGCAACAAGCGCAACACCTGGTTCATCCTCGGCGCCTTCATCCTGCTGCTCGGCGCGATCGGACTGCTCGCGGGGTGGCTCGCGGGGAACAACTGGTGGATCACGGCGTTCATCCTCGTCTTCGCCGCCGGCTACGCCACCTTCCAGTATTTCTTCGCCGACCGCGAGGCGATCGCGATGGCCGGCGCCGTGCCGGTGAGCGCCGCCGACGCGCCCCGGTTCCATCGTCTCGTTGAGAACCTCTGCATCACGACGGGGACGCCGATGCCGAAGCTGTACGTCGTGGACGATCCCGCCCCGAACGCCTTCGCCACCGGCCGCACCCCCGAAGAAGCGTCGATCACCGTGACGACGGGACTGTTCGAACTCATGACCGACCGCGAACTCGAGGGTGTGCTCGGGCACGAACTGGGGCACATCCGCAACTACGACATCCGCGTCTCGCTGATCGTCTTCGGACTCGTCGTGGCCGTCGGCATCCTGGCCGACCTGTTCATGCGGTTCGCCTTCTTCGGCGGCGGCCGGCGGGGCAACGGACAGGCGCAGCTGCTGTTCCTGCTGTTCGGCATCGTCGCCGCCCTCGTCGCGCCGCTCCTGGCCGGTGCCGTGCAGGCGGCGATCTCGCGTCAGCGCGAGTACCTCGCCGACGCCACGAGCGCCATGACCACGCGCGACCCCGACGGTCTCGCCACGGCGCTGGCGAAGCTCGGCGAGTTCGGACGTCCGCTCCAGCGGGCGAACACCTCGATGGCGCACCTGTGGATCGCCGATCCGCTCCAGCCGAATGCTCTGGCCCGGCTCTTCGCCACCCATCCGCCGATCGCGGAGCGGATCGTGCGTCTGCAGACCATGGGTGGGAAGTTCTAGACCGCATGGTCCATCGGCTGACGCGGGCGGAGGCGCGGCGGATCGCCGTCCGTGCCCAGCTGCTCACCGCCGACCGGCCGGGCGGCATCGTCGAAGCGGTGGAAGGACTGTCCATCGTCAACATCGACCCGACCGCCGCGATCGCGCCGAGCGCCGATCACATCCTGTGGAGCCGGATCGGCTGGCCGTATCAGCCGGCCGATCTGATCCGTGCGGTCGAGGAGGACAGGGCGGTCTTCGAATGGGCGGGTTTCTATCGTCCGATGCAGGACCTGCCGCTCCTCCTCCCCGAGATGCGCGCGTGGCCCCCGTACCGGCAGCACCGCGAGTGGCTCGCCGCGAACGAGCGCTTCCGTCGGGAGGTGATCGCCCGGCTCCGCGCCGACGGCCCCCTCCGCACGGGGGAGATCCCCGACACCAGCCAGGTGCCCTGGAAGTCGTCGGGATGGACGAACGACCGCAACGTGGCCCAGATGCTCGAGTTCCTCGTGCTGGGCGGTGAGGTCGCGATCGCGGGCCGCGAGGGGAAGGAACGACTGTGGGACATCGCCGAGCGCGTCTATCCGCTTCCGGTCGAGGAGATCTCCGCCGAGGACGCCGCGCGGCGGCGCGCGGAGCGGCGCCTGGGCTCGCTCGGGGTCGCGCGGAGCACCGCCCTGAAACAGCCGGTCGAGCCTCTCGGCGTCGGCCCTGTCGGCGAGGAAGCCGTCATCGAAGGCGTCGACGGATCGTGGCGGGTGGATCCGACGCTGCTGGAGCCCGCCGTGGACAGGGTGCCGCGGACCGCGCTCCTGTCGCCTTTCGATCGGCTCGTGTTCGATCGTGTGCGCGCGCGGGAGATCTTCGGGTTCGAGTACATCGTGGAGATGTACAAACCGGCGGCGAAGCGGCGCTGGGGGTACTTCGCCCTCCCGGTCCTCCACGGTGACCGGTTGGTCGGAAAGCTCGACGCCGCCGTCGATCGACGCGCCGGTGTGCTGCGCGTGAACGCGATCCACGAAGACGTCGACTTCGACACCGACATCACCGAGGACGTCCATGCCGAGATCCGCGACCTCGCCGCCTGGCTCGGCGTGGATGTCGTCGGCATCGACGGATCGTGAGCCCGACGCGTCAGCCGACGGCGAGCACCATCTCGTTGCCGGAGAACGTGATCGTGCCGCGGAGCGCCCAGTCGTCGGTCCGGTAGGTGAACGTGCCGGTTCCGCCGTCTCGCGTCGGCCCGGTCGCCGTGGCGACCACGACCCCGTCGGTGGCGGCGAACGTCGCCGCGTCCTCCGCGAGCGTGACGGTGGGAAGCCGCTCGACGCGGTACGCGATCGAGCTGAGCGCCGCCAGGTCCGCCGCCCACGGCACGCGGATGCCGCAGTTCGCGGGCACCGCCGCTGCAGGCTGCGTGCACGCGGTCGCGTAGGCGTCGAGCTGCTCCTGCGCCGCGGCGGTCGCCGCGGGGGCGACAGCCGCCTCGAGTGCGACGGTCGTCAGCTCGCCGGGGGTGATCACCGCGGACGCGGCGCCCTCCACCAGGCCGCGCGGAAGTGCGTGGACGGCGTAACCCCCGGGCAGCAGCGCGAGCTCGTCGTCCGCGGGCACGGTGAGGTCGCCGATCGCCGCCGCGTCCCCGATCGTCGGCGTCACGAGCACGCGACCCGTCGCAGAGGTGAGCGCCCAGGCGCCGTCTGCGGCGCGGATCAGCTCGAGCGCGCTCTCGTGAGCCTCTCCGCCGATGTCGTAGGAGACGACGACCTGTGCGGCGTCCGCGGACTGCACCGTCTCGGTCACGCGGGGGTCGGCGACCCGCTCCTGGGCGCCCTCGTACGCCGCGGCCAGGTCGCCGTGCTCGGCATCCGGGATGTCGGTGACGGCGAGAGCGGCCTGCGCGTCGCCGGATGCGAGCGCCGTGAAGTACGTCATCGCGACATCGGACGGTCCGGGGGAGCGGGTGGCGCTCCACACGGCGATGCCCGCACCGGCCGCGACCACCGCCACGGCTGTGAGCGCAAGGATGAGGACCGTGGAGCGCTTCACCCGTCCACGCTAACCCGGAACGCTTCCTCCGGTGCGGGGAGGGGGTCGGTCGGGTCGGCGGCGGTGCGCACATCGCCTTCTCCTGCGTCGTGGCGACGGGCCTCGGTCAGCGCGTCGGCGAGATCGTCGGCCGCGTCACCGCGGTGCGACACCGAGATCGAGTCCAGCGCCTGCCAGCGAGCGGCCAGACGCAGTTGCTCGCCCAGGCGCGCCGCGGCGTCGGCGGGCCGCCCGTGCTCCCACCATGCGGACTGCACGCGAAGTGTCGAGGAAGCCCGGTCCGCCTTGAGGTCGACGCGCCCGACGAGGTCGTCGCCGATCAGCACGGGGAGGGAGTAGTACCCGAAACGACGGCGATGAGCGGGGGTGTAGATCTCGATGCGGTACTCGAAGTCGAAGAGTCGCTGCGCTCTGTCGCGGAACCACACCACGGGGTCGAACGGCGGGAGGACGGCGGCGGCGTCGACGCGGCGTGGCAGGAGGGCGTCGCGGTGCATCCACGCCTTCGCCGGGCGCCCGGCGGACGTCCACCCCTGCACGGTGACCGGGCGCAGGATTCCGGCATCCGTGAGTTCGGCGATCGCCGTCAGAACCGCGCGGCGGTCCTTGAGGCGCCAGTAGTCCGCGAGGTCGGACGCGGTCGCGACGCCGTACGCTCGCGCGGCGCGTGCGACGAGCTCGCGGACCGCGTCGGTCCGCGCGACAGGGGTGAGAGCCTGGGCCGGCAGGACGTGCTCGGCGAGCGCGTAGCGACGCTCGAAGCCGGCGCGACCGGCGATCGCCACCTCACCGAAGAGCCAGAGGTGCTCGAGGGCGTTCTTGACGACGTCCCAATCCCACCAGGCTCCGCGCGACGCGGTCTTGGCATCGTGCTCGATCTGCGCGGGACGCAGCGGGCCGCGCGCGGCGAGTTCGGAGCGGACCCAGTCCACGATGTCGCGGTGCGAGGCGAACCAGTCGTCCGGTTTCGTGCCGTACTTCCGGCGCATGTCGTCCATGCGGAAGCGGAACAGCCCCCAGTCGGCCACCGGGATGAACGACGCGACGTGCGCCCAGTACTCGACGTACGGCGACCGCCGGGAGAACAGCAGGCGATCGAGAGCCGCGACGTCGTACGCGCCGAGACGCGCGAACAGCGGCATGTAGTGGGAGCGCGCGAAGACGTTGACGGAATCGATCTGCAGGGTCGCCATGCGCGCCATCGCGAGGTTCAGCTGACGGGTACCGGGATGCGGGGGACGCGGCGCCGCGAACCCCTGCGCGGCCAGGGCGACGCGGCGCGCCTCGGCGGCGCTCAGCGTGTCCTTCACGGCGGCAAGCCTACGCAGGCCCCCCGACACCATCCCGACACCGGCATTGACCCGGCTCGACTCTAAACTGAGGGGATGAGCCCCGAAGACAAGCCGCGCGGCTCCGTCTTCGACGCGTTGCGCGATCGCACGCGCGTCGTCTCGACCGAAGTCTCGGGCACGATCCCGCGCGGGCTGAAGGTCGCAACCGCCTACTCGTGGCGCTTCCTCGTCGTGGCTGCGGCGATCGGCGTCGCCATCTGGCTCATCATCCAGCTCAAGCTGCTCGTGATCCCCCTGCTGGTCGCGATCCTGGTGACCGCGCTGCTCTGGCCCGCCTTCAGTTGGATGCTGCGCCACCGGGTGCCCCGCTGGCTCGCGATCGTCATCGCGGTCCTCGGCACGCTCGCGGTGGTCGCGGCGCTGCTCTGGCTCGTGATCTGGCAGGTGAGTCGTCAGTGGGCGTCCGTGCAGGAGCGCACGATCGCGGCGATCGACCAGTTCCGTGACTACCTGATCGACGGCCCCCTGCACCTCACCGCCGCGCAGATCGACGACCTGCTCGCGCAGGCCGGTGCGCTGCTGCAACAGCAGGCGCAGCTGCTGTGGTCCGGCGCCCTCGCGCTCGGCTCCACTCTCGGGCACGTCGTGGTCGGCGCGCTCCTGGCGCTGTTCATCCTTCTGACCCTCCTCGCCGACGGCGGCGGCATCTGGCGGTGGACGACCCGCCTGTTCCCCGTGAGCGCCCGGCCCGCCGTCGACGGTGCCGCGCGGTCGGGCTGGGTCATGGTCGTCAACTACGCGCGCACGCAGCTGCTCGTCGCGACGATCGACGCGGTCGGCATCGGGCTCGGAGCGTTCCTCCTCGGTGTGCCGCTCGCGATCCCGGTCGCGGTCCTGGTCTTCCTCGGCGCGTTCGTGCCGATCGTCGGCGCCGTCGTGACCGGTGCGATCGCCGTGTTCCTCGCCCTCGTCTACAACGGGCCGTGGATCGCCCTGTGGATGCTCATCGTCGTCCTCGCCGTCCAGCAGATCGAAGGCCACGTCCTGCAGCCGCTGCTGATGGGCTCGGCGGTGAAGGTGCACCCCCTGGCGGTCGTTCTCGTGGTGGCGGGCGGCGCGATGATCGCCGGCATCCCCGGCGCACTGTTCGCCGTGCCGCTCGCGGCGTTCGTCAACGTCGTCGTCGTCTACATCGGCCAGCGCTCGTGGGAGACCGGTGAGAGCGCGCCGCCCGGTGACTACATCTGGACCACGGTTCCCCGTCCCCGAAAGGTGCGTCCGTGAGCATCCCCACCCTGGCGGAGTTCGAGGACGCCGCCGCCTCCCTCGACGGCGTCATCACACGGACGCCCGTCGACCGGTCGCAGCATCTGACCGAGCTGCTGGGCGTCCCGGTGCACCTCAAGCTCGAGAACCTGCAGCGCACCGGCTCGTTCAAGATCCGCGGTGCGACCTACCGCCTGTCGCGGCTGACGGCCGAAGAGCGCGCGCGCGGCGTCGTCGCGGCCTCCGCCGGCAACCACGCGCAGGGTGTCGCGCTCGCGGCGCAGGCGCTCGGCATCCCCGCGACGATCTTCATGCCCCTCGGTGTGCCCGTGCCCAAGCTCCTCGCCACGCGCGGCTACGGCGCCGAAGTGGTGCTGGAGGGCGCGACGGTGGAGACGCCGCTCCGCCTCGCGGCGGAGTTCGCCGAGCGCACGGGTGCGGTGCTCATCCACCCGTTCGACCACCGCGACATCATCATCGGCCAGGGGACGCTCGGGCTCGAGCTGTTCGACGCCGTACCCGATCTCGACACCGTGCTCCTCAGCATCGGCGGCGGGGGACTGATCGCCGGCGCCGCGGCGGCCGTGAAGGCGCGCGCCGCGGCCGTGGGTCGCACCGTGCGCGTGATCGGCGTGCAGGCGGAGAACTCCGCGGCCTACCCGTCCTCACTGGCTGCGGGACGTCCGCTCGAGGTCGAGACGCGCCCGACGATCGCCGACGGCATCGCGGTCGCGCGGCCGGGGGACCTGCCGTTCCAGATCATCCACGAGCTCGTCGACGAGGTCGTCACGGTCACCGACGACGACATCGCGCGCGCGCTCCTGGTCCTGCTCGAGCGCGCGAAGCAGGTCGTGGAGCCCGCGGGCGCCGCCGGGGTCGCGGCGATCCTCGCCGGCAAGGTGATGGGCACAGGTCCGACGGTGTCGGTGCTTTCGGGCGGCAACATCGATCCGCTCCTGCTGCAGCGGGTGGTCTCGCACGGTCTGGCGGCATCCGGTCGCTACATGACCCTGCGCATCCCCCTGCCCGATCGTCCCGGCCAGCTCGCCCGCGTCTCCGAGCTGCTCGCCCACGCCGGCGCGAACGTGATCGAGGTGATGCACACGCGCCACGGTCAGGGTCTGCAGATCAGCGAGGTCATCCTGCAGCTGAGCGTGGAGACCCGCGGTGAAGAGCACCGGGCGCATGTGATCGACATCCTGCGCGGTGCGGGCTTCGACCCGACGGTCGTCCCGGACTGAGCCGGGCCTCGGGACAGCTCCCGAGGCGCGGGATCACTGCCCCGAGTAGGTCTCGACCTTCACGATCTCCACCGTGATGTCGCGCCCGTTCGGAGCGGTGTACGACGTCTTCTCGCCCTCCTTGAGGCCGAGGATCGCCGCGCCCAGCGGGGAGGCCTCGCTGTAGACGTCGAGCTCCGAGTCGGCCGCGATCTCGCGGTTGCCGAGCAGGAAGACCTCCTCGCCGCCCGCGACCACGGCGGTCACGACCGTACCGGGCTCGACGACGCCGGTGCTCTCGGGGGCCTCGCTGACAGTCGCGTTCTTGAGCAGATGCTGCAGCGTGCGGATGCGCGCCTCCTGCTTTCCCTGCTCGTCCTTCGCGGCGTGATAGCCGCCGTTCTCCTTGAGGTCGCCCTCTTCGCGCGCCGCCTCGATGCGCTTCGCGATCTCCTCGCGGCCGGTCGTCGACAGGCGTTCGAGCTCCGCGGCGAGGCGGTCGTAGGCGTCCTGGGTGAGGAAGGTCACCGGGGCATCGTTGGACACGAGTGTCTCCTTCGTTCTGCGGCGAGGGGCGTGGTCTGCCGCGGCACCGAGCCGGCTCTCCCCTGGCGGGCTCGGTATGGCAAACGCCCCGGCTCCGGCCAGGGCGTCTGTTTCTCGCGGTGCCGTCAGACTACGTCACCCAGCAGTCGTTGACCAAACCTGTCGTCGCCTCCGCCGTGGTGGGGATCGTCTCCCGGAAGGCACGCGTGCGAAGCTCGGACGCCTCATACTCCACGATCTTCCAGCCGACGACGCCGTGCTCTTCGTCCTGCGCCTCGAGCGCACACGCGACCGAGCGACCCGCGGGAGCCGTGATCTGGAACGACAGCGTGACGGAGCGGGCATCATCGACGGCGAACCCGGTCGTGTCGACGTCGACGTCGTCCACCGTGCTCGAGACCGTCATCCAGGCGAAGAGTCCGACGACCACGACGACGATCACGACCGCGATCCCCACCGTCCACCGGCGGCGCGGCGAGACCGTGCGGCCGTACCGCTCGTCGAGCATGTCCTGAGTGGTCATCGGGCCCTGTCGGAGAGTCTGTGCGTCGGGGTGAAGATTAGGCTGGAGTATCCAGGCTATGCGCTCCCGCGCGGAACGAGGACACCCATGTACGACGCGTTCGCCGCCCTGCGGCACGCTGCGACGACGACGCCCATTCCCGAGCAGACCGTGGATCCCGTCCTCGTGACCCCGGGCCCGGTGGGCTTCGTCGTGATCGCGCTGCTGTCCTTCGCGGTCGTCGCCCTCGTGTGGGACATGATGCGCCGCATCCGTCGCGGTCGTGTGCGCGCCGACATCAATGAAGAGCTGGATGCCGAGGAGCGCGCGGCCGCGGCCGCCGATGTGGCCGACGACACGGCCGCCGGGTCTACGCCGGGCGATGCCGACGGTCCCACCTCGCCGCGAAACTGACCTCACGGCCCGCGCTGCGGCGCGAGGCCTCGGTCCGGCGGGGCTCAGCCGTGGTACGCCGGATTCAGCGCGATCAGCAGGCACGCTGTCCAGTGGCACAGGAACGCCAGCACCGTGCACACGTGGAAGATCTCGTGGAATCCGAAATGCCCGGGCCAGGGATTCGGCCGCTTGAGCGCGTAGACGACGGCTCCGACGGTGTAGAGCACGCCGCCGACGATCACGAGGATCATCATCGCCGCGTTCGCCTGGAACAGATCGAACATGTACATCACCGCGGCCCACCCGAGCACGAGGTACAGCGCGACGTAGAGCCAGCGCGGAGCGTCGATCCAGAACACGCGGAACAGGATGCCGAGGATCGCGCCGCCCCACACGAGCGAGAGCAGCAGGATCGCCTTGTCCGTCGGGAGGGCGAGCACCGCGATGGGTGTGTAGGTCCCGGCGATCAGCAGCAGGATGTTGGCGTGGTCGATCCGCTTGAGGATCGCGCGCGTGCGCGGCGACCAGTCGAACCGGTGGTACAGCGCGGAGTTGCCGAACAGCAGGAGCGATGTCGCCATGAAGACCGCGCAGGCCCACTTGGCTGCCGTCCCCTGGGCGAGCACGATCAGGACGATGCCCCCGGCGATCGCGATCGGGAACGTCGCCGCGTGGATCCATCCCCGCCACGTCGGGCGGATGTCGGAGGTCGCATCGAGCTCGGCCGCCTCCATGAGGGGCAGCTGCGGCATCTCCGCGCCTTCGTCCGCGAACTCGTCCGATCGCGCGTCTGCACTCGTCTTCCGGGCCACGATCAGAGCCTACGCTCCGCCACATGCCGCGGGGTGCACGCGCGGGAGGGCGGACGGGTAGCGTAGGCGTGTGAGTGCGGCGCGCGAGGGCAGAGGGCCTCTCTACCGGCTGTACATCAACCGGCTCCGTCGCGAGATCGAGCCCTCCGCGGTGCCGCGGCACGTCGCGATGATGATCGACGGCAACCGGCGCTGGGCCCGTCAGCTCGGCTACGACTCCGCCGCCCACGGGCATCGCGCGGGAGCGGCCAAGATGCGGGAGTTCCTCGGCTGGTGCGACGACGTCGGCGTCAAGGTCGTGTCGCTGTACCTGCTCTCGAACGACAACCTGCGCAAGCGCGACTCCCGTGAACTGGAGGATCTGCTGGAGATCATCGCCGAGCTGGCGGACGAGCTCTCGCACGAGCGCGACTGGCGGGTCCACCACATGGGGCGCGCCCACCTGCTCCCGCCCGAGCTGGCACGCGTCCTCGCCGACGCCGAGCGGCGGACCGCGCATCACACCGGGTTGCACGTCAACCTCGCCGTCGGCTACGGCGGCCGGGGTGAGATCGTGGACGCCGTCCGCAGCATCATCGCCCAGCACGACGAAGACGGCGGTTCGCTCGAGGAGCTCGCCGCGAGTCTGACGCCCGAGCAGATCGGGGAGCACCTCTACACCGGAGGCCAACCCGACCCGGACCTGGTGATCCGCACATCGGGGGAGCAGCGTCTGAGCGACTTCCTCCTCTGGCAGTCGGCGCACTCGGAGTTCTACTTCGTCGAGGCGCTGGGGCCGGACCTGCGGGAGGTCGACTTCCTTCGGGCCATCCGCGACTACGCGTCGCGCGACCGCCGTTACGGCAGCTGAGGGGCGCTCATACCCCCCGGGTATCTTCTGTCGTTCGTCGACGCCTGCGTGCCAGAATGTGACGGTGATGGACCTGCACGCCTTCCTGGCGTCCTTCGACGGAGAACCGGGCTACCTGGACTGGGCCGCGTTCGGCCCCCTGTCGCCGTCGGTGCGTGCCGAGGTCCACGCGGACGCCGAGCTCCTCGGGTCCGGCCGCCGGGCGGCCATCGACCTGGTCGGCGAGCACGTCGTCGAGGCGCGCGAACTGCTCGCGGAGCTTCTCGATGCAGACGTGGAGCACGTGGTCCTTCAGCCGTCGACCACCTACGGCCTCATGCACGCGCTGTACGGACTCGGGGGCGGGCTCATGCTCTCCCGTTCGGAGTTCCCGAGCCTTACGGTGACCGCCTCGCGCGCCGCCGCCGCCCTCGGCTCGATCGACCTCCAGTGGCTCGAACCGGCTGACGGATTCGTCACCCCCGACGCCGTCGCGGCGGCCGTCGCCGACGAGACGCGGGCTCTGGCCGTGAGCCTCGTCGACTACCGCACGGGGTACCGCGCCGATCTGGGCGCGCTGCGCGACGTGATCGGGGACCGGCTGCTCATCGTCGACGCGATGCAGGGATTCGGGGCCGTGGATGCCGATTACGCGGCAGCCGACGTCGTGTGCGGCAACGGCTACAAATGGCTCCGCGCCGGGCGGGGGACCGGCTTCGCGCGCTTCAGCGAGCGTGCGCTCGAACGCATCGCGCCGACGCTTTCGGGGTGGGCGGGCATCGACGGCGACCTCCCGGTCGACGTGGTGCCCCCGCCCTCGGCATCCGCCCAGGCCTTCCGGGTGAGCCACCCGGACCCGCTCGCGATGGCGCGACTGGCGACCGCGCTGCGGGACGTCCGCGATGTGGGGATCGACCGGATCGATGCGGAGCTCTCGGAGCGGACGCGCGATGTGATCTTCGTCGCCGACCGCTACGAGGTGCCCGTCGTCACCCCGCGCGAGCCCGAGCGCCGCGGCGGGATCGTGACCCTCGCGCCCGCGGCGCACGACGCGGGCCCACTCGCGGCTTCGCTGGCCAACCACGGCATCACGGTCACGGTGCGCGCAGGTCTGGTGCGCGTCTCGCCCCATGTCGGCACCGGAGCCGACACGCTCCGGCTCTTCGGCGACGCACTCGCCGCGTTCTCATCGACGCGGGTGTGGTGATCACCGCGCGTCCTCCGGGAATTCACCGGCTCGTAACATGACTCAGCGTGTCGGTAACGTGCGTGTCGTCCGGCAGTCGTAGCGTCGTGTCATCGGGCAAGGTGCCCGGTCGGGTCGGCCTTCTGGATCGCGACTCGTGACCCCATGGTCGACTCGTGACTGCCGGGTGATCCCACCCGGGTCGGGAGTGGGTTGTGACCACACGAGCACCACAGCAGCAGCACCGCCGGGACCTCGACGAGATCGCGGAGCAGTCCTCCGATCTTCGGACGTACGTCCTCGACACCTCCGTGCTGCTGAGCGATCCGCGGGCGTTCTTCCGCTTCGCCGAGCACAACGTCGTGATCCCCGTCGTGGTGATCACCGAGCTCGAGGGCAAACGCCACGACCCGGAGATCGGCTACTTCGCCCGTCAGGCGCTCCGGCACCTCGACGAGTTGCGCGTCGAGCACGGTCGCCTCGACTTCCCGGTCCCGGTCGGCGAAGGCGGCACGCTCCGGGTGGAGCTCAACAACACCGATGTGACGGTGCTCCCGTCCGGCATGCGCCTGAGCGACAACGACACGCGCATCCTCGCGGTCGCGATGAACCTGGCGCAGGACGGGCAGGAGGTGTCCGTCGTCTCGAAGGATCTGCCGATGCGGGTGAAGGCGGCCTCCCTCGGCATCGTCGCCGAAGAGTATCTCGCCGAGCAGGCCGTCGATTCGGGGTGGACCGGCATCGCGACGATCGACGTGTCGGGCGACGACATCAGCGACCTGTACGAGACCGAGATCGCCACGGGCGACGAGGTCAAGGGACTGCCGGTGAACACGGGGCTCATCATCCATTCGGAACGCGGCTCGGCGCTCGGGCGCGTCGTCGGCGACGGGGAGTACCGACTCGTGCGCGGCGATCGTGAGGTCTTCGGACTGCACGGGCGATCCGCCGAGCAGCGCATCGCGATCGACCTGCTGCTCGACCCCGATGTCGGAATCGTCTCGCTCGGCGGACGCGCGGGGACCGGCAAGTCCGCGCTCGCGCTGTGCGCGGGTCTCGAGGCGGTCCTGGAGCGCCAGCAGCAGCGGAAGGTCATCGTCTTCCGTCCGCTGTACGCGGTGGGCGGGCAGGAACTGGGCTACCTTCCCGGTGACCAGGGCGAGAAGATGAACCCGTGGGGGCAGGCCGTCTTCGACACCCTCGGCTCGGTGGTGACCGGCAACGTCGTCGAAGAGGTCATCGCCCGCGGCCTGCTGGAGGTCATGCCGCTCACCCACATCCGTGGGCGATCGCTCCATGACGCGTTCGTGATCGTCGACGAGGCACAATCGCTCGAGAGGAACGTGCTGCTGACGGTCCTGAGCCGCATGGGGCAGAACTCGCGCGTCGTGCTGACGCACGACGTCGGTCAGCGCGACAACCTGCGCGTGGGCCGCCACGACGGTGTCGCCTCGGTGATCGAGACGCTCAAGGGCCACGGCCTTTTCGGGCACGTCACCCTCACCCGCTCCGAGCGTTCCGCGATCGCCGCGCTCGTCACGGACCTTCTGGAGGCCGGCGAGCTCGCCTGAACCGCGGGACACACCACCCCACACGGAAAGGCCGGGATGCCGCATCCCGGCCTTTCCAGTATGAGAAGAGTCTCATCTGGATCCTCCACGCCGACCGGCCACCTTCTGTCACGATTGATCAGGCGCATGGATCGCGCCTTCCTGGAGGGAGATCGCGTGGAGGGGCGGACGCGTCTGGCGATCGGTGGCACAGTCACCGGGTTCGCGAGCGCCGCCCTGATCTGCGCGGTCGCCGTCACGACCTCGACCGCACTCGCCGACGCGCCGGGCGTCGCTGTGGCGGCGACGGGCATCGTCGTTCCGATGACTGCGACAGCGGACCCCCCTGAGTCGGCACCCCCCTCCTCTGATGCCCCGCCCGCGGAGGTCCTCGTCCCGCGGTCCACGATCCCGGAGACAGTGCCGGCGCCGGAGCCGGAGGACGTCGCCGCGCCCCGCAGCCCTTCGCCCGCCCTTCAGGTGCCGGTCGCCGACCCGGTCGAGCCTGTCGTGGTTGCGCCGGTGCTCCCCGCCGTCGAGCCCGAGAGCACGGATGACTCCCTCGACGACAGCATCCGTCCTGCCGAAGAGGACGACCGGCCGGCCTCCGGTCCTGACGACGAAGACGACATCGATCACGTCCGAGGCGACGACCGGCGCGAGAACGCGGAGCGCCGGTGGTCGGACAAGCAGGATGCGTCCTGGGCGGGGCGTCTCGACGATGAGGCCGAGGGTCGAGTCGACGACGGCGATCATGCCGAGGACGACGCGGCCGACCACCCCGAGGATGGGGCAGGCGCTCACGACGAGGGAGCGGACGCCGAGCGCTCCTCTGCCGGGGCAGCCGAGGAGCTCGGAGAGTCCGGTGCCGACGTCGAGGAAGAACGGGACGCCGACCGGGTGTCCGAAGATCCCACCACTCTTTCGCCCGCAGGGGCATCCGATGCGTCCGGGCGCGACCAATCTGGTCCGTCGTCCGAGACGAAGAGAGAGCAATCGCGCGTTCCCCCAGACTGACGCGATTGCTGCGGCCGGCTACCCCCAGCCCGGCCCCTCCCCAGCCCCCGGTGCTTCCCCCAGCACCGGGGGCTTCTCTGACGTCATGAGTACGTCTCGCCCGTCGACGTCACTCCCAGCGATAACCGGCACCGCGTACCGTCACGATGTGCTGGCTGCCGAGCTTGCCTCGGAGGTATCGCACATACACATCCACGACGTTCGAGCCGGGGTCGAAATCGAGCCCCCACACCCGACTGAGCAGCTGTTCCCGGGTCAGCACGCGGCCCGGGCTGCGGAGGAACTGCTCGGCGAGGGCGAACTCGCGCGCAGAAAGTTCCACCTCCCGTCCCCCGACGGTTGCGCGTCGAGCGAGGATGTCGAGCACGACATCTCCGTGCGACACCGAGACATTGCCGGCACCCGTGCGTTCTCGGAGTCGCGATCGCACTCGCGCCAGCAGCTCCTCGAACGTGAAGGGTTTCGAAACGTAGTCGTTCGCGCCGGCATCCAGCCCCTCGACCGTGTCGCGGGTGCTCGACCGGGCGGTGAGCATGATGACGGGGATGTTCGACCCACGCGCCCTCAGCTCCCGCAGCACGGCGAAGCCGTCGAGGGTCGGCAGGCCGACGTCGAGGAGCACCAGGTCGACGTCTCCGGCGAGCGCCCTTTGCAGACCCTCGGCACCGTCCTCGACGAGCACGGTCGTGTAGCCGGCGGACTCGAGGCCGCGACTGACGAACGCCGCGATCTGCGGCTCGTCTTCGATGACCAGGATCGTCGTCATTCGATCGCCTCCCTCTGCAGTACGACGTCGCCGGCCCGGACGGGGGCGGGCAGATCTGCTGCGGGCGGCGGCAGATGGATCGTGAACGTCGCACCTCCGCCGGGGGTGTCGGTCACGAGGCACTGACCACCGTGGCCCTTCGCGATCGCATCCACGATCGCGAGGCCCAGTCCCGACCCGCCGACCGTGCGCTTGCCCTGGGCGCGGTCGAACCGACGGAAGATGCGATGCCGCGACGCGGGCGGGATGCCGGGTCCGTGGTCGCGCACCCAGAGGCGTGCGCCGGTCTCGTCCTGCGCGCTCCCCAACTGGATCGGCGAACCAGGAGGCGTGTACTTCGCGGCGTTGTCGGCCAGCTGCAGCCACGCCTGCAGCAGACGGTCGGAATCGCCGATGAGACGACCGTCGGCGCGGCCGTCGACACTCCACGCGTGACCGGGGATCACGGCCACCAGTTCGGACATCCGGGCGGTCAGAGCGCCGAGGTCGATCTCGGACAGCGTGAAGCCGTCTCCCTCGACCGTGGCGAGCAGGTCGATGTCCTCGACCAGACGGGTCATGCGGTCGAGTTCGGCGATCCCGATCTCGCGCGTCGCCGCGACGTCGGCGGCATCGCCGGGGTTCATCATCTCCAGATGACCGCGCACGATCGTGATGGGGGTCTTCAGCTCGTGGCGCACGTCGTCCAGAAGCTGCCGCTGGACGTCGACGGAGCCTTCCAGACGATCGAGCATCGAGTTGACCGTGCGGGTCAGGTCGGAGATGTCGTCGTTGCCCTGCGGCGCCAGGCGCGGTGACATGTCACCCAGGGTGATCGCGTCCGCGGCGTCACGCAGGTCGCGGATGGGGGAGAGGAGACGCCCCGCGACGAACCACCCGACGAAGCCGATCGCGCCCAGCATGACGACCGCTGCGATCGAGTACGTCGTGATCGCGGCGGTGACGGGACTGAGCTCGGCACCCAGGTCGATCGCACGCACGTAGATCCCGCTCTGTGGATCTCCGTCCATCGACACCGGGATGGCGATGTAGCGGAGCGAGCCGGCATCCGTCACCGCTGTGCCGATCTTCGTCTCCCCGCTCGCCGTCTCCTCGATGACGCGCGCGAGGAACCGCTCGTCCTCCGAGATGTCGAAGCCCGACAGCGTCGACGGAACGAACCGGGGTTCACCGTCGATGATCGCGACGGCTCCCTCGTTGCGGGCCGGGACGAGGCGCGCAACGACCGCCCGCAGGTACTCTTCCACGCTGGTGAACTGGTCGACATCGAGCTGTTCTTCGGCAGTGGTCGTTCCCGGAGCGCCGGGGGCGGTGCCGCCGTCCTCGGCGGTATCCGCCGCCGGATCCCCGTCAGCGACTGTGCTCAGACGCTCCACCTGGGCGGTCAGACGGTCGCGCACCTCCGCGATCACGCGCTCGCGCTGGACGAGGAACGTGACGCTGCCCACGATCGCCAGCCCGATGCACGCCACGGCGAGGATCGCACCCAGGATGCGGGCGCGTGCCGAGAGCGGGCGGGACGGGCGGGTCACCTCCCGATTATCGCGCCGGAGTGACATCCGCGTGGTGCTGTGCTCGTCAGCCCGGGTGGGTCATCGAGAGCAGGTCCAGCTTCTCGTCGAGTTGCTCCAGGGTGATGTCGCCGCGCTCGACGTAGCCGAGGTCGATGACCGCTTCGCGCACCGTGATGCCCTTGGCGACGGAGTGCTTCGCGATCTTCGCCGCGGCCTCATAGCCGATGAGCTTGTTCAGCGGCGTCACGATGGACGGCGACATGCCCGCGTAGGCGGCGGCGCGCTCGACGTTCGCCTCGAGTCCGTCGATCGTCTTGTCGGCGAGGATGCGCATCGCGTTCGCGAGCAGGCGGATCGACTCGAGCACCGCGGTGCCCATCACGGGGATCGCCACGTTCAGCTCGAAGGCGCCGGAGGCGCCCGCCCAGGCCACGGTCGCGTCGTTGCCGATCACACGCGCGCACACCATGAGCGTGGCTTCGGGCACGACCGGGTTGACCTTGCCGGGCATGATCGACGAACCGGGCTGGAGGTCGGGGATGTGCAGCTCTGCCAGGCCGGTGTTGGGCCCCGAGCCCATCCAGCGGAGGTCGTTGTTGATCTTCGTCAGCGACACCGCGATCGTCCGCAGGGCGCCGGACGCCTCGACGAGGCCGTCCCGGTTGGCCTGTGCCTCGAAGTGATCCTTCGCCTCGGTGATCGGCAGCTCGGTGTCGGAGACAATGAGCTCGATCACCTTCTGCGGGAAGCCGAGCGGCGTGTTGATTCCGGTGCCCACGGCCGTTCCGCCGAGCGGAACCTCCGCGACGCGCGACAGCACGGCCTGTACGCGCTCGATGCCGAGACGCATCTGGCGGGCGTAGCCGCCGAACTCCTGGCCGAGCGTCACGGGTGTGGCGTCCATGAGGTGGGTGCGACCCGACTTGACGACGTCCTTCCACGCCTCCGCCTTCGCCTCGAGCGCGACGGCGAGGTGGTCGAGGGCGGGGATCAGGTCGTCGATGAGCTCCTGCGTCACCGCGATGTGCACCGAGGTGGGGAAGACGTCGTTCGAGGACTGCGACGCGTTGACGTGGTCGTTGGGGTGGACGGGGGCGCCGAGGTCGCGCGTCGCGAGTGTCGCGAGGACCTCGTTCATGTTCATGTTCGAGGACGTGCCGCTGCCGGTCTGGTAGACGTCGATCGGGAACTGGTCGGAGTACTCGCCCGCGATGATGCGGTCGGCGGCGCGCGCGATCGCATCCGCGATCGTGGCGTCGAGCGTTCCCAGGTGCTTGTTCGCGAGGGCCGCCGCCTTCTTGATGCGCGCGAGCGCGACGATCTGCGCAGGGTCGAGGGCATCTCCCGAGATCGGGAAGTTCTCCACGGCCCGCTGGGTCTGCGCCGCGTAGAGCGCGTCCTTGGGCACACGGACTTCACCCATGGTGTCGTGTTCGATGCGGTACTCGATGTCGGTCACGTCTTCGTTCCTCCAGAGGTCGGGATGGTCGTGCTCAGGCGTCGGATTCGACGCCGAGGATGATGTCGGGGACGGCGGTGCCCTCCGCCAGTCGGTAGTTCGCGCCCACGATCGCGACGCGACCCTCCGCGACGGCGTCGCTGATGAGCTCGGACGAGTGGAGCAGTTCGGCGACCGTGTCGCGCAGATGCTCGCGACCGACCAGGTCGGCGTCGATCGACTCGGGGAGGGTGCCGTCCACAGAGGACTCGCGCTGCACGCGCCGAACGGCCGGCACGATGGGCGCGATCTGCCGCCAGATGCGCGGAGGAAGGGCGGGCGCGTCGACGGCGACGCTGTCGATCGCGGCGTTGACCGCGCCGCACGCGTCGTGGCCGAGGATGACGATGAGCGGCACCTCGAGCACGGCGACGGCGTATTCGAGGCTGCCCACGACGGAGTCGGAGATGACCTGACCGGCGTTGCGCACCACGAAGAGATCGCCGAGGCCCTTGTCGAAGATGATCTCGGCCGACAGACGCGAGTCGGAGCAGCCGAACAGCGCGGCGCGCGGCCGTTGGCCGGTGGCGAGTTCCGCCCGGCGCTCGACGTCCTGTCGCGGGTGGCGCGGTTCGCCGGCGACGAAGCGGGCGTTGCCGCGCTGCATCTCCTGCCAGGCCTTGAGCGGGGTGGGTGCGGTCACGGTTCCTCCTCGGTCATGCTTCGTCTTGCGCCCCGGTCCGATCCGGGGCGCGGGTGTGTGTCAGCGGCTGGTGGTGATGCGGTGTCGTGGGTGGGGCGTGCATGTCGGCGCCGGGTGGTGTCAGCGCTCCGACCTCATCGATCCTCGTCCGTGGGGGCCTCGGTGCGCAGCGCGAGGACCTGATCGGCGATCGACCCGGCCGCCAGTTCGAGCGTCGCGTCGTCGGTCGAGCCGTACACGAGCACGACGTCCGCGCCGGCATCCGTGCTGAGTGCGCCGGTCACATTGCCCGCGCGGGCCGGGTCGTCGATGTCGTAGCGGTCCCATTCGACGCCGTTGATCGTGACGGTGTCTTCGACCGATGCGCCGGTGAGCACGCGGGTCGTCCAGGCGGGATCCGCGTCGAAGCCCTGGGCGACGCGCAGGAATCCCGCGTCTTCGCCCGGAACGTAGACGACCGTCCAGGCGGACACCGCGTCGCCCTCGACGGAGGCCTGATTCACGAGCCACTCGGCCGGGACGGCGGGGACGATCACCGTGCGGGACTCGGCCGCTTCGATCGTCTGGGCGACCGACGCGACGTCGATCGGCTCCCGCTCCGGCGGCGTGCCGCGCGGCACGCCGAAGACGATGACCGCGACGACCGCGAGGGTGACGAGCAGCGCGGCGATCAGGTTGCGCGTGTTCTGGCTCGCCCGGTAGACGCGGGAGGACTCCGCTTTGCGCGACGCGGCCTCGTCGGGGGTTTCGGGTCGGCCGAGCTCGGCGACGACCCGGGGGCTCTGTGCCATCATCGCGCGGCCCTCACGCTTCCATCTCGTCGTCGACGGGGCGGTTGCGGGCGGCATCCAGGCGGCGCTTGGCGCCCAGCAGCCACTCCTCGCACCGGGCGGCGAGAGCTTCACCGCGCTCCCACAGCGCGAGCGAGTGCTCGAGCGTCGGCGCACCCTGCTCGAGTTCGGCGACGACGCGCACGAGCTCGTCGCGCGCCTGCTCGAACGAGAGGGTCGCGACGTCGGGGACGCCTTCGCTCGTTGCGGTCATGGCTTCCATTCTAGAGTCGGTCACTCGATCGGGCCGTCCGAGCGAGCCGCGAACGAACCGCGGCCGACGGTGACGAAGACCGAGGCGCCGGCGGGTGCCTGAGCGGCGTCGCGCACGATCACCCCGTCGGTCAGATGCGCGATCGCGTAGCCCCGCGCGAGAGTGGAGGCCGGCGACAGGGTGCGCAGCGCCGCGCGGAGTTCGGCGGTCCGCCGGGCCTGCGCTTCGAGGGCGCGCTCGACCACGTCGCGGCCGCGCGCGACGAGCAGCCACTGCTGCTGCGAGCGCGCGTCGATCATCGTCTCGGGTGCGCGCAGGACCGGGCGCGACCGCAGCTGCTCGAGCTGTGCGATGTCATGGCTCACGCGCTGCGACAGGCGCATCGTCAGCCGGGATCTGAGCTGCGCGACCGCGGCGCGCTGCTCGACGACGTCGGGCACGACGCGCTTCGCGGCGTCGGTCGGGGTCGATGCCCGCAGGTCGGCGACATCGTCCAGAAGCGGATGGTCGTTCTCGTGGCCGATCGCGCTCACGACGGGGGTGGATGCCGCCGCCACGGCGCGCAGCAGCCGTTCGTCGCTGAAGCCCAGGAGATGCTGCGGATCGCCGCCGCCGCGGGCGATCACGATGACGTCCACCTCGGGGTCGGCATCCAGCGCGCGCAGCGCGCCGATCGTCTCGGGGACGCAGCGGTCGCCCTGGACGGCCGCGTACGCGGTGCGGAAGCGCACGTGCGGCCAGCGCAGCTCGGCGTTGTGGCGGACGTCCTTCTCGGCATCCGATTTCTCGCCCGTGATGAGTCCGATCACGTGGGGGAGGAAGGGAAGGGGCTTCTTGCGGGCGGCGTCGAACAGGCCTTCACGACGGAGGGCGGCGCGCAGCCGTTCGAGCCGTTCGAGCTGGTCGCCGAGTCCGACGTGCCGCATGGAGGAGACCGCGAAGCTGAAGTCGCCGGTCTTGACGAAGTAGTCCGCCTTCACCGCGGCGATGACATGGTCGCCGACGGAGAGATCGGCGGGAAGCCGCTGCCGGGTGCTCGACCAGATGCGGAAGGAGATGGTCGCGTCCGTCGACAGGTCCTTCAAACGGCCGAAGACGTTGCCCGTGCGCACGTTCCACGACGTGATCTCACCCTCGACCCAGACGGAGCCCCATGTCTCGACGAAGCCGCGGATGGTGTCGTTGAGTCGACCGACGGAGGTCGGGGCGGCCGGGGTCGAATCCCGCGGACGTACGGAGTCGGGTGGGGGCGGCTCGCCCGCCACGGGCTCGGCCTGGAACGTCGTCATCCGATCCTCTCGTCTGGCGGACTCCTGTCGCCGGTGGGGTGTCGGGCCGCATCGCGCGCACGGCCCGTGCCCAGGACGCCCCCGTAGACTCGGAGTGTGACCACTTCGGCCGTCCGCATGCCCGTCCCCCGCGTTCCGCGGCGACGAGAGCGCCTCCAGGATATCCCCGTCGCCGGACAGAAGAAGGTTCTGCTGGCGGCCCCCCGCGGGTACTGCGCGGGCGTCGACCGTGCCGTGATCGCGGTCGAGAAGGCGCTCGAGCGGTTCGGGGCGCCGGTCTACGTGCGCAAGCAGATCGTGCACAACATCCACGTCGTCACCGAGCTCGAGGCGGCCGGTGCGATCTTCGTCGAGGAGGTCGACGAGGTTCCCGAGGGTGCGCACGTCGTCTTCAGCGCCCACGGCGTCTCGCCGGCCGTCGTGTCGGCGGCATCCGATCGCAGTCTGCAGGCCATCGACGCGACGTGCCCGCTCGTCACGAAGGTGCATCGTGAAGCCGTCCGCTTCGCGCGCGACGACTTCGAGATCCTGCTGATCGGCCACGAAGGACACGAAGAGGTCGAGGGCACGGCGGGCGAGGCTCCGGATCACGTCACGGTCGTCAACTCTCCCGAGCACGCCGACACCGTCGAGGTGAAGGACCCTTCGAAGGTCGTCTGGCTGTCGCAGACCACACTCTCGGTCGACGAGACCATGGAGACCGTACGGCGTCTGCGCGAGCGATTCCCCCAGCTGCAGGATCCGCCGTCGGATGACATCTGCTACGCCACCCAGAACCGGCAGGTGGCGATCAAGAAGGTGGCGAAGGATGCCGATCTGGTGATCGTCGTCGGCTCGGCGAACTCCTCCAACAGCGTGCGACTGGTCGAGGTCGCTCTCGAGTACGGCGCGAAGGCGGCCTACCGCGTCGACTATGCCGACGAGGTCCGGCAGGAGTGGTTCGAGGGCGTGGAGACGGTCGGTGTGACCAGCGGGGCATCCGTCCCGGAGGTCCTCGTCGAGGAGGTCCTCGCCGATCTCGCCGACGCCGGTTACCGCGACATCGAGGAAGTGAAGACGGCGCAGGAGGACCTCATGTTCTCCCTGCCGAAGGAGCTGCGGCAGGACGCCTCCGGCCGTCGCGACGATCGCGCCCTCGGCGGACGGGTCGACGCGTGAGCGAAGCAGGCCCGAGCGAGTCCGCCGACCCGCGTCCGCGTCCGCAGTACGGCGAGTACGCGACCCCCGAAGAACAGCGCGCACGCATCCGCCAGCCGGACATGACGCGACTGCTCGAGACCGGACAGGACCCGGATGCGCTGAAGGGCGCGGTGCCGGCGGACTCCCCGTCCCTCTCACCGGCGACCACCGCCAAGCGCGAGGCCGCGCCGACCGGCCGCGGGCGGTTCGCCGATCGCGTCGCGACGATCGCGCTGCTGGTCTACGGGCTCGTGAACGTCGTGACCGGCATCCCGACCATGGTCGACTATCGCTCGTATGCGGGCACGGTGCTCGAGCTCCTCGGCGTCGAGGCGCAGTTCGCCGACCCGACGGCCGGCAGGCCGTGGGGCATCGCCGCGGCGCTCGTGCTCGCGATCGGCTGGCTGCTCACGGCGTACGTGTCGTGGCGGAGCCTCGGGCGCGGGCGCGTGACGTTCTGGATCCCGCTCGTCGCGGGGGTCGTCTTCACGTTCGTCGCCGGCGTGCTCCTGATGGTGCCGATCGTCTCGGACCCGACCCTGTGGGACGCGGTCGTCGGGAGCATGCGCTGACCTCCATGGCCGAGAGCACCTCCGCCCGCCTCGTCGCCGTGTGCGCCGTGGCGCAGCTTCATCCCGACGGCGGCCGCGACCGCGTGACGGCGATCGACAAGCGGCCGCTTTCCGGACGCGTCAAGATCGGCCGGTTCGGCGTCGGTGCCGACGTCCAGGCCGATCGCAAGCACCACGGCGGCCTGGACAAGGCGCTGTACGCATACGCGGAGGAGGACGCGGCCTTCTGGGAGGCCGAACTCGGACGGAAGCTGCCGCCCGGATTCTTCGGCGAGAACCTCCGCACCGTCGGCATCGACGTCAACGCGGCGCGGATCGGCGAGGTCTGGCGCATCGGCGAGACCGTGACGGTCGAGGTCACGATGCCGCGGACGCCCTGCCAGACCTTCGCCCGCTGGGTGGGGGGACCCGAGCAGAGGGGCTGGGTCAAGCGCTTCTCCGCCGAGCGTCGGCTCGGACCCTACCTGCGCGTGCGGCGCAACGGATGGGTCACCGCGGGCGATCCGATCGAGGTCGTCTCGCGTCCGGTCGACGCTCCGACCGTGCTCGAGATCTATCGCGACCCCGTGTAGTCGCCGTCCGCCGCGCTCAGCGGGTGGGGACGAGGCCGAACGCGGCGGCGCGGTCGAGCAGACGCTCGGCGCGGGCGAGCGCGGGCGCGTACGAGCCGTCGAGGGCGTCGCCGCCGCCCTGTTGCGCGCTCCGGAGCAGCGCGACGGCGTGCGCGATCTTATCGGCATCGGGGGAGAGCCCGGCCTCGACCGCGGCGACGTGATGGTCGCGGAGGACGAGCTTGCCCGCCATGCCCATGTCGAGGGCGTGCCGGGATGCCGCGCGCGCAGCGTCGGCGTCGCCCAGCGTGGGCCCGTCGATCGGTGCCGCGACGCCTGCGGCGGCGCTCGCCACGACCAGGCGTGCGCGCGGCCAGGACAGCACGACCGGATCGTCGGCCATTCCGGTGTCGCGCCGGAAGTCCCCGGTGCCGAACGCGAGACGGAACGTCGCGGGGTGGGACGCGATCGACATCGCCCGCTCCAGGCCGATCGCGGACTCGATCAGGGCGATCACCGGGGTACCTGCCGGCAGCCTCTGCGCCGTCGCCTCGATCTTGGCCGCCGACTCGGTGACGGCCAGCATGACGCCGCGGAGGGCGGGCGCCTCCGCGGCCAGAGCCACGTCGGCCTCCCAGCCGGGTGCGCTGTGCGCGCTGATGCGAAGCCATGCCGCGGACTCGCGCAGGAACGCCGCGGCGACCGTCCGCCCCTCGGCCTTGCGTGCTGCGGGGAGGCCGTCCTCCAAATCGATCACGAGCGCATCCGCCGCCGTCGGGTCGAGTTCGCCGAGCGGAGAGCGCAGCATCCACGATCTCGCGATCGCGGCTTCGACCTCTCGCCGGTCCGTCGCCGTCGCGTGCGGAGTGCGGTGTCGGTCGGAGTGCGGGGCATCGTCGCGTCCTCGGATCTTCGGGATCGCGCGTCCGGGGGGATCGCGCTCGTCCGATCCTCGTCCGCCCGCGACGCCGCGGCGAGTTTCGGTCATTCTGGTCCCGGACGCACGGATGCCCCGACCGTGGGGCCGGGGCATCCGCGGAGGGCGTGCGCGTGTCAGCTGACGGACTTGCCGGCCGAACCGAGCTGCTGCGTGGCCTGCACGACGCGGGCGGCCATTGCCGACTCGGCGATCTTGCCCCAGGCGCGCGGGTCGTAGGCCTTCTTGTTGCCCACTTCGCCGTCGACCTTGAGCACACCGTCGTAGTTCTGGAACATGAATCCCGCCACGGCGCGCGTGAAGGCGTACTGGGTGTCGGTGTCGATGTTCATCTTGATCACGCCGTTCGCGACAGCGAGGGCGATCTCCTCGTCGGTGGAACCGCTGCCGCCGTGGAAGACGAGGTCGAGGGGCTTCGGGCCGGTGCCGAACTTCGCGGCGATGCCCTCCTGGATCTCGCCGAGGAGCTCGGGGCGGAGCTTGACGTTGCCGGGCTTGTACACGCCGTGCACGTTGCCGAACGTGAGCGCGGCGATCCAGCGTCCGTTCTCACCCAGGCCCAGGCCTTCGACGGCCTTCGTGACATCGGCGACCGTCGTGTAGAGCGCCTCGTTCGAGCCCTCGTGCTTCACGCCGTCCTCTTCGCCGCCGACGACGCCGATCTCGACCTCGAGGATCGCGTTGATGTTCTTCAGACGCGGGAGGAGCTCCTTGGCGATCTCGATGTTCTCATCGAGCGGCACGGCCGAGCCGTCCCACATGTGCGACTGGAAGATCGGCTGACCGCCGTCGGCGACGACCTTCTCCGACTCGGCGATCAGCGGGTAGACGAAGTCTTCGAGAGCCGGCTTCGGGCAGTGGTCGGTGTGCAGCGCCACGGTGATCGGGTAGCTCTTGGCCACTTCGTGCACGAACTTCGCGAAGGCCAGGGCGCCGGTGGCGCGCGCCTTCACGGTGTGGCCGGCGAAGTAGTCGGCGCCGCCGGTGGTGACCTGGATGATGCCGTCGGAGCCGGCTTCGGTCAGACCCTGCAGGATCGCGTTGACGCTCTGCGAGCTCGAGGCGTTGAAGGCGGGGTAGGCGAAACCGCCGGCCTTCGCGCGGTCCAGCATCTCGGCGTACTGCTCGGGGGTGGCGACGGGCATGATGCTCCTTCGGTGATAGGGCTGACGGGTCGAGTGTACCGATCCCGCCCACGGGCTCACGGTCCGCACTGCGCCGCTCGGTTAGGCTACGGACGACATCACGCGGGAGAGGAGCCGAGATGCCCCGCAAGTCCCTCGTTTCCGTCGTGGCCGATGCCCTTCTCGACGGCATCATCGCCGGGGAGTACGAGGTCGGCGGTGCGCTGCCGAGCGAGGCGGAGATCGGCGAGGCGCATGACGTCAGCCGCGTGACCGTCCGGGAGGCGCTGCGCATCCTCACGACCCAGGGCATCATCCGCGTGACCTCCGGCATCGGCTCGGTCGTCAATCCGCTCGAGGAGTGGCAGTCGCTCGCCGCGATCCTGCGGTACCGGTCGGCGCGCGGCGACGACGGAGAAGTGGCCACGCAGTTGATCTCGGTCCGGCGGATGTTCGAGACCGAAGCCGCAGCGCTCGCGGCGACGGGTCTGACCGAGGGCGCGCTCGCCGAACTGGCGGAGTGCGTCGAGCGCATGCGGGCCGCGAGCGCGGCATCCGACGTCGATGCCTTCGTCACGGCCGACCTCCGATTCCACGACGTGATCCTGCGCGGGTCGGCGAACGTGTTCCTGGCTGCGCTCTTCGAGCCGCTCACGCGCGTGCTGGCGGAGCGGCGGGCGCAGACGTCGCGTGTCCCTGAGATCCAACGGCACGCGATCGAGGAGCACGCCAACGTGCTCGCGGCGCTCGTCGATCGGGACCCCGTCGCGGCGCGCGCGGCCATGGACCATCACATGCAGCAGACCCTCGACGACCTGCACGAGTTCGTCCTCCGCCCCAACGCCTGAGGCGGGGAGGGGTTGACACGGCGGATGCTCATCTGGCAACCTGTATGACACCTGACAGCAGGTTTCTGACGAAGATGTTCAGCAGACGATGGAGTTGCGATGACGCTCGAGTCCCTTCTGGCGGCCTACCCTGCCGCACGGTCCGCCGATCCCGCGGTGATCGCGGACCGCGTCCGCCGCGCGCAGCGCGTGCACATCGTCCTCGATGACGACCCCACGGGCACGCAGTCCGTCGCCGACCTGCCCGTGCTCACCCAGTGGGAGATCGCGGACTTCGACTGGGCGCTCGACACGGGCGCACCGGCGATCTACGTGCTGACGAACTCCCGCAGCTTCGACGCCGAGACCGCCGCGCGCATCAACCGTGAGGTCGTCACCGCCGCCGTGGCCGCGGCTCGGGCCCGCGGCATCCGCCCGGTCTTCACCAGCCGGGGCGACTCGACGCTGCGGGGTCACTTCCCGCTCGAGCCCGACGTGATCGCCACGACGCTCGCCGAACTCGGCGAACCCGCCGTCGACGGCGTCGTGCTCGTGCCCGCATTCCCCGATGCGGGGCGCATCACGATCGGGGGCGTACACGGCATGGCGACCGACGGCGGTTTCACACCCATCGGCGACACCGAGTTCGCCGGGGATTCCACGTTCGGCTACCGCTCCTCTCGACTCGCCGACTGGGTCGAGGAGAAGAGCGACGGCCGCATCGCCGCCGCACAGGTCGTCGAGCTCACCCTCGACACGATCCGCGCGGGCGCCGAGTGCATCGCCGAGGCGCTGTCATCGGCCGCGCCCGGCTCGGTGTTCGCCGCCGATGTCGTCGTGGAGGACGACATGCGTCAGCTCGCGCTCGGCCTCGAACTCGCGGAGGCGAGCGGACGCAGCTTCGTGTACCGCGTCGGCCCGCCGTTCGTACGCGCCCGGATCGGGCAGGCTCCGCGTTCCCCCCTGGAGATCGACGACGCGGATGCCGCCTCTGCGACGACCCGCGGAGGGCTCATCGTCGTCGGCTCCCACGTGGGCCTCACGAGCCGCCAGCTCGCCGACCTGACGGCGCGCCGGTCCGATGCCGTCGTCGTCGAGCTCGACGTGCCGTCGATCCTCGACGACTCGACGGCCGCCGCGACCCTCGATGCCGCCGTCGACCGGGTCGTCCGCTCTCTCGAGGACGGCGATGTCATCGTGCACTCCAGTCGCACCCTCGTCCGGACGGACGACCCCGACGAGAGTCTCGCGATCTCCCGCAAGGTCTCGGACGCCCTCGTCGCGGTCGTGAGCCGCACGCTCGCCGCGCGGCCGCCGCGGTTCGTGATCGCGAAGGGCGGCATCACCTCGAGCGACGTCGCGAGTCGTGGTCTGTCCATCCGCCGTGCGATCGTCCGCGGATCGCTGTTCCCGGGCATCGTCTCGGTGTGGGAGCCCGCCGAGGGACCCGCCGCCGGCATCCCGTACATCGTCTTCGCCGGCAACGTCGGCTCCGACACCACCCTGACCGAGGCGGTCGAGAAGCTCTCGGCTCCCGCATCCCCCTCCACCGCTCGTCGCTGAGCACCACGAAAGGCATCCTCATGACCAAGCCCACCGTCGCCGTCCTCGGGCTCGGCGCCATGGGTCTTCCCATGGCCACCCGGCTCGCGGAAGACCTTGCCGTCCGCGGATTCGACATCAATCCCGCCCGCCTCGACCTCGCCGAGGAAGCCGGCATCGTGCGCTGTGCGTCCGCCGTCGAGGCCGTCTCGACCGCCGATGCGGTCCTGCTCGCCGTGCGCGACTCGGCGCAGCTCTCGGACGTGCTGTTCGGCGAGAACGGCATCGCGCCGAGCCTGTCGCGCGGGTCGATCGTGATCCTCACCAGCACGGTCGGCACCGACGGACTCGCCGAGATCGTCGCCCGGCTCTCGGAGTTCGGCGTCGACCTCGTCGACGCGCCGCTCAGCGGGGGACCGGCGCGCGCCGGCGCCGGGGATCTGCTCATCGTCATCGGGGCCACCCCCGACGCCCGGGCGAAGGCCGCCCCCGTCCTGGACCGGCTCGCCTCCACGCTCACCGTCGTCGGGGACCGCCCCGGCGACGGGCAGGCGCTCAAGACCGTCAACCAGCTGCTGTGCGGCGTGCACATCGCCGCCGCCGCCGAGGCGCTCGCGCTCGCCGACGCCCTCGGCTTGGACACCGAGCGCACCCTGGAGGCGCTCGGTGCCGGCGCCGCGGCGTCGTTCATGCTGGCCAACCGCGGTCCGCGCGCGCTCCAGGCGTACGACGCCGACGGTGCGGAGGTGCTCAGCCGCCTCGACATCTTCGTCAAGGACATGGGCATCGTCACGAAGGCCGCCCGCGCCGCGCACCTGGCCACCCCCGTCGCCGCGGCGGCCGAGCAGCTCTACCTCATCGGCGAGGCGCAGGGTCTGGCCGCCCACGACGATTCCGCCGTCATCAGGGTGATCGCGCCCGAACGGCGCACCGCCCCGATCCCCGCCTGATCCCACCCCCCCGTCGAAGGAGACACCGCCATGCCCGTTCCCGTCCTGCTCGCGATCGGAGTCGGAGGCATCCTGCTTCTGCTCCTGCTGATCGTGAAGTTCAAAGTCAACGCCTTCCTCGCCCTGCTGATCACGAGCATCCTGGTGGGCCTCGCGGCCGGCATCCCGCTCGCGACGATCCCCGCCACGGAAGACACCCCTGAGAAGCTCGGCATCATCCCCGCGATCATCGCGGGGATGGGCGGCACGCTCGGCTCGGTCGCGATCCTGGTCGCGCTCGGCTCCATGCTCGGCCGCATCATCGAGCTCTCGGGCGGCGCTGCGAGCCTGTCGGGACGCTTCACGAAGCTCCTCGGGCCCCGTCGGGTGTCGGGCGCGCTCACCGCGGCCGCCCTCATCCTCGCGATCCCCGTCTTCTTCGACGTCGGCTTCATCATCCTCGTGCCGATCATCTACGGCTTCAGCCACGCCGCCGGCCTCAACCCGGTCAAGTTCGGCCTGCCGATCGCCGGTGTCATGCTCGCCGTCCACGTTGCGGTGCCGCCGCACCCGGGCGTCGTCGGCGGCGCATCGCTGCTCGGCGCGGACGTGGGGATGCTGACACTGCTGGGCATCGCGATCGCGATCCCGCTCGGGGTGCTGTCGCACTTCGTGTCGAAGTGGCTCAACCGCAAGGACTACCCGATGCTCGCCTCGACCAAGGTGATGTTCGAGGACTTCGGCGGCGGGGACGACACCGGCATCGCCGGCGTCGGACCGGGCACGACCATGACCGGAACCCTCACGCGCACCGAGGCGCCGCCGTCGGCCGCGATGATCCTCACGCTGATCCTCACGCCGCTCGTCATGATCGGCCTCGGCACGACGGCTGCGACGGTCCTCCCCGCCGGCTCGCCGGCGCGCGACATCCTGGGCTTCATCGGCGCGCCGATCTTCGCGCTCCTGGTCACCGTGCTGCTCGCGGGCTTCTTCCTCGGCATCCGTCGCGGCTGGAGCAGCGCGCACATCTCGGACGTGTTCGAGTCCGCTCTGCCGCCCGCGGCGATCGTGATCCTCGTCACGGGTGCCGGCGGCGCGTTCGCCCGCATCCTCACCGAGTCGGGCATCGGCCGTGCACTCGCCGACACGCTGCTCGCCACCGGTCTGCCGCTCATCCTGCTCGCCTTCCTCGTCTCGCTCGCACTGCGAGCCGCTCAGGGCTCGGCGACGGTCGCGATCCTGACGACGGCCGGACTCCTGTCCGAAGCGGTCGCGTCCGGGGGCTTCAGCCCGATCCAGATCGTCGTGATCACCCTCGCGATCGCGTTCGGCGCGCTCGGCCTCTCGCACGTGAACGACTCCGGGTTCTGGGTCGTCACGCGCTACCTGGGACTGAACGTCTCGGACGGCCTGCGCACGTGGACGGTGCTCACGACCGTGCTCGGTGTCGTCGGGTTCCTCCTCACGTTCGTCGTGTGGCTGCTCGTCGGAGGTGCCGCCGCGTGATGTCCTCGGGTGCGGCTTCTGCCGTAAGCGCAAGAATCGCGATTCCTTCGCCCCGCCGGTCGGGCTTTGCCCGGTCGGCGGGCCCGCGCCTGGCTAGGCTGACGTCATGGTGAGCCTTACCGCGGACATGAGTCCGCTGCACCCCGACCGCAACCTCGCGCTGGAACTCGTGCGCGCGACCGAGGCCGCCGCGATCCGCGCCGTGCCGTTCATCGGACGGGGGGACAAGCTGGCCGCCGATGCCGCCGCCGTCGATGCGATGCGCGCGTTCTTCGCCACGGTGAACTTCGACGGGACGATCGTGATCGGCGAGGGCGAGAAGGACGAAGCGCCCATGCTGTTCAACGGCGAGAAGGTCGGCAACGGCCGGGGCCCGCAGTGCGACGTGGCCGTCGACCCGATCGACGGCACGTCGCTCACCGCGGCGGGGCGCCAGAACGCCCTGTCGGTCATCGCGGTGTCCGACCGGGGCAGCATGCTCGACGCGTCCACCGTCTTCTACATGGACAAGCTCGTCACGGGTCCCGCCGGGGTCGGCGTCGTCGACATCCGCCTCCCGATCGGCGAGAACATCCGCCTGCTGGCCAAAGCGCTCGGCAAGCCGATCGACGAGATGGTCGTCTCGGTGCTCAACCGTCCGCGCCACGAGCAGCTGATCGCCGACATCCGCGCCGCCGGCGCGGGGACACGCCTCATGTCCGACGGCGACGTCGCCGGCGGCATCAACGCCGCGCGTCACAACGCCCGCACCGACATGTGCGTCGGCGTGGGGGGCAGCCCCGAGGGCATCGTGACCGCGTGCGCGATCAAGGCGCTCGGCGGCCACATCCAGGGCATCCTCTGGCCGCGCGACGACGACGAGAAGCAGAAGGGCGCCGACCACGGTCTCAAGACCGACGGTCACGTGTACGAGGCCGATGAGCTCGTCACCGGTCAGAACACGATCTTCGTCGCCACCGGTGTGACCGACGGTCAGCTGGTCGCGGGCGTCCGACGCGAAGGCGACTTCATCTACAGCGAGAGCGTCGTGCTGCGGGGACGGTCGGGCACGTTGCGCCGCATCGTGTCGGAGCACCTCACCTCGAAGTGGCTCTGAGGAGAGTTCCTCGATCCGTTTCGGCCTGTGTGACGGCTGACGCTCCTGTCAGCCTTGACGGGGTCGTTACGCGCGCCGGCCGGCATGTCTGGCAGAATCGAACCGGTGTCGATGAGGACGCACGAGCGTTCTCAGACCCGAGGGGGTTGACCATGTCAGCACAGCCGATTCCGGTGCAGTCCACACAGAAGCCGTCCAGCGGCGCGAAGCCGCAGACAGGGGCGATCGCGGTCGTCGCGGATGCCACGGACCCGGCACGTCGCCCCGATGTTCTGTTCCGTGTCCGGCGCGACGAGGACCACCAGGTGTCGGCGTGGTGGATGATCGGCGCCTTCGTCGCCGTTTCGGTGGCAGTGATCGCCCTGCTCAGCTTCGTGCCGGGCGGCGCCTGACGTTCAGTCCGCGCCGGGTGCGATGCGTGCGCGCACATCGCCCAGGTCCGCGGTGACGTGCAGATCGTCCTCCGCGTCGGGTTCACAGGAATCCGTCGCGATGTGGGCGCCCGTCGATGACGCGTCCTCCTGACCCAGGGGGACATCGAGCAGCTCGGATGCCGTCAGACGTCGCGGCGTCTTCTCGATGACCGTCGGCTGTGCGAGGGCGTCGAGCTTGGTCTGATCGATGCCGGGGAACCGCCGTGCCGTCACGAGCACCCTCGACTCGAGGGAGCCGGCGAACCGGTTGTAGCTGTCGACGGTGCGCTCGATCGCGCGGCGCAGATCGTCGGCGTGGCCCGCGAGGGTGGAGAGCCGCTCGTAGAGCTCGTTGCCGAGAGCGAACAGCGCGCGGGCCTCCTGGGAGACGTCCTGCTGGGTCCAGGTGAAGGCCACCGTCTTGAGCACCGCCCACAGGTTGACCGGCGAGGCGAGCGCCACGCGCTTGCCGAACGCGTAGTCCAGCAGCGAGGGGTCTTCCTCCAGCGCCGCCGAGAGAAGCGACTCACTCGGCACGAAGCACACGACGAACTCGGGACTCGAGCTCAGACCCGCCCAGTAGGTCTTGCGGGCGAGGGCGTCGATATGCGCCCGCACGGCCTTGACGTGCTTCTCGATCAACGCCTTGCGTCGTGCGCCCTCCGCACCCGCAGCGGTCAGCGGAATGGCGCTCGCTTCGAGGTAGGCATCCAGCGGCACCTTGGCGTCGACCGCGATCGCCTTCTCGCCGGGAAGACGGATGACCATATCGGGGCGCCCGGCCCCGGCATCCGAGGTGATCGAGGACTGCGTGTCGAAGTCGATGTAGCGCGTGAGGCCCGCCGCTTCGACCACACGGCGCAACTGCGTCTCGCCCCAGACGCCGCGCGTGCTGCCCGAGCGCAGGGCACTCGCCAGAGACTCGGTCGTGGCGCGCAGCGCCTCATCGGAGCGCTGCGCCTGCCGCAGCTGCTCGGCGAGCGAGCCGAACTGCGCGTGCCGGTCGCGCTCGAGGTCGTCGACCTTGGTCTGCATGGTCTGCAGGGTCTCGTGGACGGGCGCGAGCGCGCGCAGCACGGCTTGCTCGCGGCGCTCGCGCTCCTCTCTGAGCGCCTGATCGCTGCGCGCCTGGGCCGCGAGCTCGCGGTACAGCACGTGCTGATGCTCGAGTTGAGCCTGCACGCCCTGACGGCTGGCCTCGCTCGCGGCCAGCCGCGCGCGCAGGTCGGCTCCGTTCTGCGCGGCCCGCGTGGTGGCGCGCGCCGCACCGGCGAACCAGCCCGCCAGGAGCCCGGCCGCGAGACAGCCGATGACGACGATCGACAGGGTGAGTGCGTCCATGTCGACCAGGATGCCGGGCGCCTGCGACATCGCCGGGAGGGCAGGCGTGTCGAACCGATGTCGGGTCAGGCGACGGCGCCGACGAGTGTCGGTGCCGCGGGCGGGGCGTCGACGGTCTCGACGGGTTCCGGGGCGTGACTGCGCGACACACGCACGGCGGCGGCCTCAGCGAGTGCGCGGATGTCGCGCGCGCCCACGAGCTGCGCGGCATGGATGATGATGTGCGCGCACGCGAGGGCGTCGGCGGCCGCGTCGTGATGGGCGAAGTCGATGAACCCGCCGCGGCGGCGACGGAGGGGAGACGGTAGGAGTCCAGGTCGTACAGCTTGCGGGCGACCTGAAGGCTGCACACGTACTCGTAGGGCGGATGCCGGTCTCCGGTGGCCTCGCACGCCCGCCGGAGCACGGTCATGTCGAAGCCGGCGTTGTGGGCGACGAGCACATCCGCGCCGGCGAACGCGGCGAGGTCGCCGAGCTGCGCACTCCACGACTTGGCGTGCGTGACGTCGTCGGCGGTGATCCCGTGGATGCGCGTGTTGAGCTCGAAGAAGCGGTCGTGTCCCGGGGGCGGTTGGATGAGCCAGCCGGCCGTCGCCACCACCTGACCGTCGCGCACGCGGGCGAGCCCGACGGCGCACGCCGACGCATTGCTGGAGTTCGCCGTCTCGAAGTCGATCGCGGTGAAGTCCAAGGGCACGACCCCAGCGTCGCCGCGATGCGCCTTCGCCCGGTGGAGGCGCGCCGGTGGCCGCACGAGAGCGAGGCGTCCCGTGGGACGAACGTCCGATGTGCGGCCGATGCCGCGGGGGTAGGTTCGGACCCATGGCCAGCGAAGAAGAGATGGCGACGTCGTTCGGCTCCGCCGCCGACGTGTACGAGACAGGTCGCCCCGACTACCCGATCCAGGCCGTCGACTGGATGCTGCAACCCGTCGTGGGCGGCGAGCGCCGCATCCGCGTGGCCGACGTGGGAGCCGGCACCGGCAAGCTCACGCGCGCACTGCAGGAGCTCGGCGCCGAGGTGGTCGCCGTCGACCCCGACCCGAAGATGCTTCAGACGCTGCGGGCGAACGTGCACGCCGTTCCGACGTTCGTGGGGTCGGCTGAGCGTCTTCCGCTCCCGGATGCCGGTGTGGATGCCGTCGTGCTCGGTCAGGCGTGGCACTGGGTCGATCCGGTCCGCGGTGCGGCCGAAGCGGCGCGCGTGCTGCGGCCCGGCGGTGTTCTCGGACTGGTCTGGAACGTGCGCGACGACACCGTGCCGTGGGTCGCGCGGCTCACGCAGATCATGCACGGCAGTCACGCGGAGGAGATGCTCGCGGACGGCGACCCCGTGCTCGGGGCTCCGTTCGGCGACGTCGAACGCGCCGAATGGCGGTGGGTCCGTCCGATGAACCGCGACACGATGCTCGCGATGGCGCGCTCTCGCAGCTACATCATCACCGCGCCGCCCGACGTGCGCGCGCAGATCGAGGCCGGGCTGAACGAGCTGCTCGACGACATCGGAGCCGTGGGCGACAAGGTCGTCGACCTGCCGTACGTGACACGGGCGTATCGGGCCGTCCGCCCGTGACGGACCCGTCCTCGTTCGACGCGGTCGCCGCCGGGTTCGACGCGGCGCGCCCGTCGTATCCGGCTGAGGCGGTCGCGTGGCTCGTCCCGGACGACGTGGCCGTCGTGGTCGACGTGGGTGCCGGTACGGGGAAGTTCACCCGGCTGCTCGCCCGTCCGGGCCGTACCGTGATCGCGGTGGAGCCGTCGGAGGCCATGCGCACCGCACTGCGCGCGACGCTCCCCGGCATCCAGGTGCTCTCCGGCTCCGGCGAGCGGATGCCGCTCCCCGGCGATTCCGCGGACGCCCTCACATTCGCGCAGGCGTGGCACTGGGTCGATGTCCCCGAGGCGACGCGCGAAGCCGCGCGGGTGCTGAGATCGGGAGGAGTGCTCGGGCTGGTCTGGAACCTCCGCGACGAGCGCGTCGAGTGGGTGAGGGAGCTGGGCACCGCGATGCGTGCCGACGGAGACCACTACCGCGGAGTGGACGACGATCCTGTGGTGGGAGAGCCCTTCGACGTCGCCGGGCGCTCCTACATCGAGTGGGTGCAGCCGACGACGCGTGCGGGGATCCTCGACATGGTCCGCTCGCGCAGCTACTTCGCCCTGCTCCCGCCGGGCGAGCGCGCGCAGACTCTGGCCGCCGTGGAGGACGTGCTCGAGCGGCATCCCGAGTCGGCGGGGGAGTCGATCCCGCTGCCGTGGGTCACGGCGGCCTATCGCTTCACGCTCGCCTGATCGCGCCCGGCCGGGTCGCCCGTTCGGCCGGGGGCGCCTCCGGGAGGGCGTGCGCGCCCGCGTAGACTGGACTCCCGTGGCTCTCACTATCGGCATCGTCGGCCTGCCCAACGTCGGCAAGTCCACCCTCTTCAACGCACTGACCAAGAACGACGTCCTCGCGGCGAACTACCCGTTCGCGACGATCGAGCCGAACGTCGGCGTCGTGTCGCTGCCGGACCCGCGTCTGGACAAGCTCGCCGAGGTGTTCCACTCCGAGCGGATCCTGCCCGCCACGGTGTCGTTCGTCGACATCGCGGGCATCGTCCGCGGCGCGAGCGAGGGTGAGGGGCTCGGCAACCAGTTCCTCGCGAACATCCGCGAGGCCGACGCGATCGCGCAGGTCGTGCGCGGCTTCACCGACGACGACGTCGTCCACGTCGAGGGCGGCGTGAACCCGCAGAACGACCTCGAGACGATCAACGCCGAGCTGCAGCTCGCCGACCTCCAGACCCTCGAGAAGGCGACCCCGCGCATCGAGAAGGAGGTCAAGGGCAAGAAGTCCGACCCCGCCGTGCTCGAGGCCGCCCTCGCGGCGAAGGACGCGCTCGAGCGCGGCATCCTGCTCTCGCACTCGGGGATCGACCTCGCCCCGATCAAGGAGCTCGGTCTGCTGACCGCCAAGCCCTACATCTACGTCTTCAACGTCGACGAGACGATCCTGACGGACACCGCGGCGAAAGAGGCCCTTGAGGCGCTCGTCGCGCCCGCACACGCCGTGTTCCTGGACGCGAAGATCGAGTCCGAGCTCATCGACCTCGACCCGGAGGACGCGGCCGAGCTGCTGGCGTCGACGGGTCAGGAGGAGTCGGGTCTCGACCAGCTCGCCCGCATCGGCTTCGACACGCTGGGCCTTCAGACCTACCTCACGGCGGGACCGAAGGAAGCGCGCGCGTGGACGATCGGCAAGGGCTGGAAGGCGCCGCAGGCGGCGGGCGTGATCCACACGGACTTCGAGAAGGGCTTCATCAAAGCCGAGGTCATCTCGTTCGACGACCTGATCGCGGCGGGGTCCGTCGCCGCCGCCCGCGCGGCGGGCAAGGCGCGCCTGGAGGGCAAGGACTACGTCATGCACGACGGCGACGTCGTGGAATTCCGCTTCAACGTCTGAGATCAACCGGATTCGAAAGGCACGGACTGAAAGTGACTGACATCCAGATCCTCGAGATCGAGGGCCGCGAGATCCCGTATGCCGTGGAGGGCGACGGGCCGGTCGGCCTGGTGCTGATCCCGGAGGCGGGACTCGAGGCGGCGGCGCTCGGCGTCGTCGCACACTACCTCGCGGAGGAGGCGGGCTTCCACGTCGTGCGCGTCGGCGCGCGTGCGGCCGAAGCGGGCATCGAGGACCGGGCCGCGGACGCGCTCGCCGTCATCGACCACCTCGGCCTGGAGCACACCTGGATCGGCGGGCACGGATCCGGCGGTCGCGTCGCGCGCGCGTTCGCGGCATCCCATCACGAGCGCGTCAACGGCCTGCTGCTGCTGGGTGTCGAGGAAGCCGACATCCCGCTCGCGCCGGTGATCCCCGTGCTGATCGTCCAGGGCGCCGATGACGAGGTGAACCCGCCGGAGAACGGCGAGCGGCTGCAGTCCACGGCGCCCGAGCGCGCGAGCATCAAGACCGTCTCCGGCGCAGGGCACCTGTTTCCCATGACGCACCCCATCGCGACGGCGGTCATCATCGAGGAGTACCTCGACTGGGATTGACCCCGTCGACCGGTGACCCCGTCCGATGGATCCGATGAACGGATGAGAACGTGGCGACCCGCCTTCTCCTGATCTCCGACACGCACATCCCCGGTCGGGCACGCACTCTCCCCACCGTGGTGCGCGAGAGCGCGGACGCGGCCGATCTGATCATCCATGCGGGTGACTGGGTCACGGAGTCCGTGCTCGACGACCTCTCCCAGCACGGCGAGGTGCTCGGCGTGTGGGGGAACAACGACGGCTCCGACCTGCGTGCGCGCCTGCCCGAGATCGCGCGGCGCGAGATCGACGGCGTGCGCTTCGCCGTCATCCACGAGACGGGCGACAAGGGTGGACGGCACGCGCGGATGGACGCCGCCTTTCCGGATGCCGATGTACTGGTCTTCGGCCACAGCCACATTCCGTGGGACACGGTGACGCCGAGCGGATTGCGGCTGCTGAACCCGGGCTCGCCGACCGATCGCCGGCGCCAGCCGCACTGCACGCTCATGACGGCGACCGTCGCCGACGGGGCGCTGCGGGACGTCGTCCTCCGCGAACTGTGACGGACTCCGTCCTTCACGTCGCGGCGGCGGTGCGGACGCGGGTGCTCAGTCCTTCACGCCGTGCATGATGAGCACGGGACAGTGGGCGTGCTGAGCGCACGCCGCGCTGACCGAACCGAGGAGGAGCCCTCGGAACCCGCCGCGTCCGCGGCTGCCCAGCACGAGCATCTCCGCCGTGCTGCTCTTGTCGATCAGCGCTGCGGCCGTGGGGCCGGCGACGACCGTCGCCGACACCCGCGCGGGCAGTCCTTCGGGGAACGCGTTCTCGAGCGACGCCTCGAGGATCTCCTCGGCTTCGCGCTCGGGTGACCACACCTCCGTCGCGAACGTCCCGTCGAACGTGGCGGGGGAGTGCCACACGGTGACCGCCTCGATCGGAAGATCCAGGACCGCGCCGAGCTCCGCCGCCTTGCGGAGCGCCGCGATCGAGGAGGGTGAATCGTCGACGCCGACGACGATCGCGCCGCGTGCTTCGGTGGGGGTGTCCATGTCGGTGCTCCTTCCGCGGGAGGGACTGCTGTTCGTCCCTGCGAGCAGTCTCCGCCCGCCGCGCGCGCCGCGCCCGGGTCGAACGTCCCGTGGGTCGGCGTGCGGGGGATGCCGGGACCGCCGCGGTGGCGGGACCTCCGGCCCTGTCGCCGCGAGTGCCGCCCTGTCAGTCTCGAAGCATCTCCGGCGCGGCGCCGCGACCGGGGCGCGAGAGAGGATCCGCATCATGCGCGACACGACTCAGGCATCTCCGGCGAACGGTCCCCAGGGCGCCGGCGCGCGCCTGCGCTTCCTGGGCGCGGCCGACACCGTGACGGGCTCGCGGTATCTGATCGAGTCCGGTTCGTCGCGCGTGCTGGTGGATTGCGGGCTGTTCCAGGGACTCAAAGTCCTCCGCGAGCGCAACCGGGCCCCGTTCCCGGTCCCGCCGGAGTCCATCGATGCGGTCGTGGTCTCGCACGCGCACCTGGACCACTCGGGCTACATCCCGGCGCTCGTGCGCGACGGCTTCCGCGGCCGCGTGTACGCCACGCCCGCGACGGTGGAACTCGCCGGCGTCATGCTCCCCGACAGCGGCTACCTGCTCGAAGAAGAAGCGCGGCATGCGGCATCCCACAAGTGGTCGCGCCACGCGGTGCCCGAGCCGCTCTACACCGCAGCGGATGCCGAGCGGTCGCTGGCCCGGTTCTCACCCGTGCCGTTCGACACGTCCCGCGAGGTCGGCCCGGGTGTGGAGGTCACGTTCACCCCCGCGGGCCACATCCTCGGAGCGGCGGGCGTGCACGCCGAGGTCGGCGGCGCGTCGGTGCACTTCTCCGGCGATCTGGGTCGCAGTGAAGACCCCGTGATGCGACCGCCCGCCCCGCTCGAGCCGTCGGACGTGCTCGTCGTGGAATCGACGTACGGCGACCGCCGCCATGCCGACGAGGATGCGGCGGACGTCCTCGAGGACGTCATCCGTCGCACGACGCGCAAGGGGGGCGTCGTGCTGATCCCGGCGTTCGCCGTGGGGCGGACCGAGTCGATCCTGCTGCAGCTCGCACGGCTGCGTCAGGCCGGCAGGCTCCCCGATGTGCCGGTCTACCTCAACAGCCCGATGGCGATCGAAGTGGCCGACATCTATCAGCGGTATCCGGGCGAGCACCGCCTGGATGCCGCCGACATCGACCTGATGTACTCGATCGCGAGCCCGGTGCACTCCGTCGACGAGTCGAAGCTGCTGAACCTCCGCGGCGGGCCCATGGTGATCATCTCCGCGAGCGGGATGATCACGGGCGGCCGCATCCTCCACCACATCGCCGCGTACGGCGACGACCGGCGCAACGCGATCGTGCTGACGGGTTTCCAGGCGGCCGGGACCCGCGGCGCCGCTCTTCTGGCAGGAGCGCAGACACTCCGGATCTTCGGCCGTGACGTGCCGATCCGCGCCGAGGTCGTCTCGCTCGCGAGCCTGTCCGCGCACGCGGACGCCGACGAAATCATGGCATGGATGTCGGCGGTCGGACGACCGCCGCGAAGTGTGTACGTCACGCACGAGGAGCCGGTCGCGGCGGACGTCCTGCGCGCGCGGATCAAGCGCGAACTCGGGTGGAACGCCCGTGTGCCCGAGCAGTTGGAGACGGTGCGCCTATCGGCGTGAATCCGGCGTGGGCGAACGGCGCGATCACCCGTCGCCGGTCATGCCGTCGTCTGAGCCGCCACCTGTGCGCGCACCTCCTCCATGTCGAGCGCCTCGACCGCGCCGATCACCGACTCGAGCTGGATCGTGCTCAGCGCGCCCGGCTGCGAGAAGACCAGGATCCCGTCGCGGAACGCCATGAGCGTCGGGATCGAGGTGATCCGGAAGCCCGCGGCGAGCTGCTGCTGGGCTTCGGTGTCGACCTTGCCGAACACGATGTCGGGGTGCGCGGCGGCGGCCTTCTCGAAGATCGGGGCGAACGCACGGCACGGTCCACACCAGGCGGCCCAGAAGTCGAGCAGCACGATGCCCTCGCGCTGGACGGTCGCGGCGATGTTCTCGGAGGTGATTTCGCGGGTCTGCATGGATTCAGTATACCCTAGGGGGTATCCGAATGCGAGACGAGCTCGCTGAGAAAGGTCTGCATCATGCGCTTCCGTCGTTCCACCGCCGCCGTCGCCCTCCTCCTCGCCGTCGGCGCCGGTGTCACCGCCTGTGCCACGACACCCGCCGTCGAGCTCGGCGAGGACACGGTGATCGTCGACGTGCGCACTCCTGAGGAGTACGCCGCAGGTCACCTCGAGGGCGCGGTCAACGTGAATCTCCAGTCCGGCGCCTTCGAGCAGGAGATCACGGATCTGCCGGTCGACGGCGAGTACGTCGTGTACTGCCGCTCGGGGAGCCGATCGGCTCAGGCTGTCGAGATCATGACCGAGGTCGGGTTCGACGACGTCACCGACGCGGGGGGAATCGACGGGGCGGCATCGGCGACCGGCTTGCCCGTCGTCACCGACTGATCGTCACGGTTCGGTCGCGCCGGCGCCGAGCGCGCCTGGACCCAACGCCTCGCCGATCGCCGTGCGAATCGTCGGAACAGCCGCGACGAGGCGTTCGAGCGGGCAGCGGAAGGCCACCGCGCTGATGCTGATCGCTCCGGTGGGAGAACCCGAGCCGTCGAGGTGGACGGGGATCGCGATGCAGTTGATGCCGACCTCGTTCTCCTGATCATCCACCCCGTATCCGCGGGATCGGGTGGAGACCAGCTCTGCGAAGAGCGCCTCGGCGTCGACGAGCGTGCGTTCCGTCCGCCGCTCCCATGGCGGCGGGCCGAGCAGGTCGATGAGCTGACCGGAATCGGTGCACAGGCGGCTCAGCAGCACCTTGCCGACCGCGGTGCGATAGGCGGGATTGCGCCCGCCGATCACCGAGGTGAGCCGAACCGCCCCCTGCGGGGGGTCCATCTTCGCCCGGTACACGATGTCGGTGCCCGACAGGACGGCGTAGTGGGCGGTCTCGCCGAACTGCGTCGCGAGTCTTTCCAGGAGAGGCTGCACGCGCGCCGTCTCGGGTCTGCCGTCGAGGTTCCGGAACGCGAGCCGCAGGTACTCGTCGCCGAGGATGTACACCCCGCGGCCGATCGTGTCGGCGAGGCCCGCACGCCGCAGGGTCGCCAGCGCGCGATGCACCGTCGGCTTCGGACTCTGCAGGGTCCCGGCGAGCTCGTCGAGCGTGACGCCCGAGGGATGCTCGGCGAGTTCGATCAGCACCGCGATCACGCGGTCGGCGCCGACCAGGCGGTCGGAATCACTCACGGGATCGCCCGGGGGTCGACGTGGACCTTGGGTCCGGGTCCCGCGTCCGCTCCGCGGCGACCCTCGAGGCGCGCCGGCACCTCGTCGAGCGCGATGACCTCGCTCACGAGCGCGTCGGGCACGACCGTTCCGTCGGCGAAGTGCGCGATGGCCCCGGCGAGGCCGGGGGAGGCCGACAGGATGCCGACCGCCGTGATGTCCTTCAGAGCGATGTCGCGGGTGTCCACGATGCTCGGAGTCGACGACAGCCCGATGTAGACGACGCGCCCGGCGGGGCGCGCGAGGCGCACCGCGAGCGCGGGCATCGCCGGGTTGCTCGTCGCCTCGATCACCGCGTCGAACCGATCGGACGCCGTCCCCTCGAGCTCGTCGAGCTGCGACGTGTGCGGCACGCCGAGCGAGCGCGCAAGGGCGAGCGAGCCTTCGCGCACGCCGCCGACGTGCACCTGCGCACCGGCGGCGAGGGCGAACTGCGCCGCGAGCAGACCGATCGTCCCCGAGCCGAGCACGAGCACCTCGTCGCCCGGCGAGATCGCCGCCGCGCGGGCGGCGCGCAGTGCGTTACCGCCCGGCTCGACGAGCGCGGCGGCGGCGAGGCTCACGTGCTTCGGGATCTCGTACGCGAAGCGCGTCGGGATCACCACCTTCTCGGCGAGCGCGCCGGGCCGGTCGCCGCGGATGCCGACTTCGGACCGGTCGGGGCAGACGTGGTGCACGCCCGCGCGGCAGAAGCGGCAGTGACCGCACCCGAGCATCGTGTCGCCCGTGATGCGTCGCCCGATCCAGGCGGCGTCCGCGGGGTCGCCGACGGCGCTCACGCGCCCCGTCCATTCGTGGCCGAGTCGCAGAGGGAAATGCGTGTGGCCTTGCTCGATGTAGGCCATCTCGCCGGTGTACAGCTCGACGTCGGTGCCGCAGACGCCGACGCGCTCGACGTCCACGAGGAGTTCGCCTGCGGCGGGCACGGGATCGGGGACGTCGAGCACCGCGGCCTCCCGTGGAGCGGTGACGACGAGCGCGCGCATCAGCCTGCCGTCGGGTCCGCGAGGACGTGTTGCGTCTGCGTGCCGAGCTTCGAGATCGACAGGGTCATCGTCTCTCCGCCGTGCAGGTAGACGGGCGGTGTCAGGCCGAGCCCGACACCCGGCGGGGTGCCGGTGTTGATCAGGTCCCCGGGTTCGAGCGTGAGGAACTGACTCAGGTAGTGCACGATGTACGCCGGGCTGAAGATCATCGTGGAGGTTGAGCCGTTCTGCCGCATGACACCGTCGATCTCGAGGCGCATGTCCAGGTCGAGCACATCGCCGACCTCGTCGGGCGTCACGAGGTACGGGCCCGCCGGGTTGAACGTCGGCGCCGACTTGCCCTTGGACCACTGGCCGCCGCGCTCGATCTGCCACTCGCGCTCGCTGATGTCGTTCACGAGCACGTACCCGGCGATCGCATCCGCCGCCTCCGCCTCGTCGGTCAGGTAGGACGCGCGCCGGCCGATCACGATGCCGAGCTCGACCTCCCAGTCGGTCTTGACCGACCCGCGGGGAATCTGCACGTCATCGTCCGGACCGATCAGGGTGTTCGGCGACTTCGTGAACAGGATCGGCTCGTCGGGCACGGCCTGCCCGGTCTCTGCGGCGTGGTCGCTGTAGTTCAGGCCGATGCAGAGGATCTGGTGCGGACGCGCGATGGGCGCGCCGAAGCGCCGTCCGGCGACGGGCTGCGCCGCACCGGCGGCCACTGCGGCGGCCACGACGTCGCCGAGCGTCGCGATGGCGCCCGAGCCGAAGAAGGCCTCGTCGAAATCGCGGGTGACATCCGTCACGTCCACGAACGTGTCGTCGTCGACGAGGACGGCGGGGGTCTCCGACCCCGCGGGGCCGAGGCGGACGAGTCTCATGTGTCTGCTTCCTGATCGAGCCAGTACGGCGTGGTCGTGCTGCCGCGCCAGCGCGGCGACGGGAATCCTGCGACGCCGGCGTCGGCGGTGAAGAGGGCGCCGGCCCGTTCGGTCCAGTCCGCCAGACCCTCCTGCGCCGTCGTGATGCCCAGCGTGCTGAGCTCGGGGCCGATGAACGCGGGGCACGAGACCTGGGCGGCGTCGACCTCGACGATCTCGAGCGACTCGCCCGTCGGCGCGTACCGGCGGACGCCGGATCCACCCCACAGCGCGACCCACAGCATCCCTTCGGCGTCGACCGTGAGGCCGTCGGGGAAGTGGGGCAGGTCGGTGAGGACCGGCATCCACGGTTCGTCGAGATCGAACGAGCCGTCACCGTAGGGATGTCGCGACACCGTGTTCGCGAGCGTGTCGACGTGGTAGATCGTGCCGCCGTCAGGCGAGAAGGCGATGCCGTTGGAGAGGCGGATGCCGCTCCGCAGCGTCTCGATCGCGCCGTCGGGCGCGATGCGCAGGAGCACTTCGCCGCCGGTCTCCGCACCGAGCGCGAGCGTGCCCACGACGAACCGTCCCTGTGGGTCGACCGCGCCGTCGTTGAATCTCACGTCGCGGCGATCGCCGAGCAGATCGGGGCCGAACGAGACGGCGCCTCCGGGCGAGATCACCGCAAGCCCGCGGGCCGCCGCGATCAGCAGGCCGCTGTCCTCGGTGAGGGCGACGGCTCCGGCGGTCTGACCGATGTCGACGCCGCTGATGTCGACGATGCGTCCATCGCGCAGGGACCCGTGCAGCACGCATCCGGCGTTGATGTCGACCCAGCGGACGAGGTCGGCACGGTCGTCCCAGACGATGCCCTCGGCCAGTTCGTAGACCGCATCGGTCGCGGGCGTCGCGCGAAAGGTCACCACGGGGCTTGGAGTGGGCGGGTCGAAGATGGCATGATTCAGAATGCTAGTGCAGCGTTCGAATTGATGGAAAGCAAAGATGCCGCATCAGGGTCGCCGATGAGCCGTCTCCGCAGTGCCGACTGGTACGACGGTGCCGACCGAAATGCCTACATCCATCGCGCCTGGATGCGGCGCGGCAATCCCGAAGACGCGCTCGACGGGACGAAGCCCCAGATCGCGATCGCGAACACCGCGTCCGACCTCACGCCGTGCAACATGCACCTGAACGAGGTCGCCGACAGTGTGAAGCAGGGCGTGTGGGCGGCCGGCGGCGTGCCGTACAACCTCCCGGTCGTCTCGCTCGGCGAGACCCAGGTCAAGCCGACCGCGATGCTCTGGCGCAACATGGCCGCGATGGCGATGGAGGAGATGTTCCGCGCCAACCCGATCGACGGGCTCGTCCTCCTCGGCGGCTGCGACAAGACGATCCCCGCACTGCTGATGGCGGCGGCATCCGTCGACATCCCCGCCGTCGTCGTCCCCGGCGGACCCATGATGACCGGGTACTTCCGCGGGCAGGCGCTCGGCTGCGGCACGGACGTGTGGCGGCTGAGCGAAGAAGCCCGAGCCGGTGAGATCACCGGGGCGCAGTTCCTCGCGTCCGAGCAGTCCATGATCCGCGGCAAGGGCCACTGCAACACGATGGGCACGGCATCCACGATGGCCGTCGTCGCGGAAGCGCTCGGCATGACGATCCCGGGATTCGCCGGCACGCCCGCCGCCGACGCTCGCCTGCTCGCCCTCTCGCACGAGACCGGGAAGCTCATCGTCGACATGGTCGCCGCCGACCGCACCCCGAGCGAGGTCATGACGCGTGACGCGTTCCTGAACGCGATCGTCGCCGTCGCCGCGGTCGGCGGATCGACGAATTCGGTCGTCCACCTCCTCGCGATCGCCGGGCGCCTCGGGGTCGATCTCACCCTCGACGACTTCGACGCCGCCGGCGCCGGGGTTCCGGTCATGGCGAACCTGCAGCCGAGCGGCGCCTATCTGATGGACGACCTCTACCGCGCCGGGGGCGTGCTCGGCGTGCTCGCGCAGGTGCGTGATCTGCTGAGCGCCGAGCCGATCACGGTCACCGGTCGGCCCCTCGTGGACTATCTCGAGGACCGTCCGGTGTACGACGCGGACGTCATCCGACCGCGCGACGAACCCCTCATGGCAGATGCCGGCATCGCCGTGCTGCGCGGCAACCTCGCTCCGCGCGGAGCCCTCGTCAAACCTGCCGCGGCGACCCCGGAACTGCTGCAGCACACCGGACCGGCCGTCGTCTTCGACTCGATCGAGGACATGCGCGCCCGCATCGACGACCCCGACCTCGACGTGACCGCCGACTCGGTCCTCGTTCTGCGCGGCTGCGGTCCGAAGGGCTACCCGGGCATGCCCGAAGTCGGCAACATGCCGCTGCCGCGCAAGCTCCTCGAGCAGGGTGTCCGCGACATGGTGCGCATCAGCGACGCGCGCATGAGCGGCACGGCGTACGGCACCGTGATCCTGCACATCGCGCCGGAGGCCGCGGCGGGCGGGCCGCTCGCTCTCGTCCGCACCGGCGACCTCGTCACGGTCGACGTGGAGAAGCGGATGCTGAGCGTCGACGTCAGCGACGACGAACTCGCCGCACGCCGGGCGAGCGGAGCGACCGAGGCCGCGTACGCCGCGCCGGCGCGCGGCTGGGCGCGGCTGTACGTCGACCACGTCATGCAGGCCGACACCGGCGCAGACCTGGATTTCCTCGTCGGATCCAGCGGGTCCGACGTCGGGCGCGAATCGCACTGAGTGCGGAAGGGAACAGTCATGGCGGAGTTCGATGGGGCGGTCGCGATCGTCACCGGCGGTGCAAGCGGCATCGGGCAGGCGGTCGCCGCACTGCTCGCCGAGCGCGGCGCACGGGTCGCCGTGCTGGATCGGGAGGTCGCCGATGTGCCGCACTTCGCGGTCGAGGCGGACGTGACCGATGCGCGTCAGGTCGGCATCGCGGTCGACGCGGTCGTCGCACGCTTCGGCGGCTTGGACATCGTGATCAACAACGCGGGCATCGGCGCGGCCGGCGACGTGTCCGCGAACGACGACGACGAGTGGCACCGGGTGCTCGACGTGAACGTCGTCGGCATCGCCCGGGTGACCCGCGCGGCGCTGCCGCACCTGCGAGGCTCCGCGCGCGCGGCGGTCGTGAACACCTCCTCGGTCGTGGCGACCGTCGGGGTGCCGAACCGGGCGCTGTACTCCGCGAGCAAGGGGGCGGTGTCGGCGTTGACGCTGGCGATGGCGGCCGATCACGTCCGCGAGGGCATCCGGGTGAACGCGGTCACGCCCGGCACGGCGGACACCCCGTGGGTGGGGCGGCTGCTGGATGCCGCCGATGATCCCGAAGAGGCGGCATCCGCTCTGCGGGCCCGTCAGCCCCTGGGGCGCCTCGTGAGCGCCGCCGAGGTCGCGCACGCGATCGTCTATCTGGCATCGCCGCTGTCGTCCTCCACGACGGGCACCCTGCTCGCGGTGGATGGTGGCATGGCGGGTCTCCGCCTGCCGCACTGATCCGACGGCGCGGGTCGGGGTCCGTGGGACTTCCGGCCCTGGTCGGCGGACCCGATTGCTGGGACCGTCGTGATGCGGGGTCGACACAGCGATTCGAGCGGCGTCGATAACGGGGCGTTAAATTCGTCGATTCCTTACGGCGAGAACGGCCGGGAGAATGACCCAAGTTTTCCTAGGCTGATCCCCACCGCCCCACCGATCGAGGAGCCAGCCATCGAAAGCCCCACCATCGCCGACCGTTCCGAGGTCGTTCCGGTCCGGGCGGCGTTCTTCGTGTCCGACAGCACCGGCATCACCGCGGAGACCCTCGGCAGCGCCCTGCTGGCGAACTTCCCGGCCGTGGCATTCCAGCGCCACCGCATCCCGTTCGTCGATTCGGTGGACGGCGCCCGCGCGGTCGTCGGCGACATCCAGCAGTCGGTCCGCGACGGCGCCCAGCCGATCGTGTTCGCCACCGTGAAGTCGGCCGACATCCTGAGCGAGCTCGTCGCATCGGGTGCGGTCGTCATCGACCTGCTCGGCGGGCACCTGCGCGAAGTGGAAGCGGCACTCGGGAGCACGGCATCGGAGCAGCTGGGCCAGTACCACGGCGTCGGCGACATCGAGCGGTACTTCGCGCGGATGCGGGCGGTGGAGTACGCGATCGAGCACGACGACGGCCAGAGCATGCGCGCGCTCGACATCGCCGACGTCATCATCATCGCGCCGTCGCGCTGCGGCAAGACGCCCACCACGATGTACCTCGCCCTCCAGTACGGCCTGCTCGTGGCCAACTATCCGCTCACGGACGACGACTTCCCCTCCGACGGCCTGCCCGCGACGGTCGCGAAGTACGCCGAGAGGTGCTTCGGGCTCACGACGACCCCGCTCCGGCTGAGCCAGGTGCGCCACGAGCGTCGGCCGAACTCGACGTACTCGAGCCTCGCCCAGTGCACGCTCGAGCTCCGTCGTGCCGAAGACCTCTACCGGCGCAACCGGGTCCCCTTCCTCAACTCCTCGACCAAGTCGGTCGAAGAGATGTCGGCGGTCATCATGCAGTCCATGCGGCTGCGCAGCTGAGGCCGCCTCCTTCCCCTCCGCACACCACTCCCACCACCGGCGCGCGACGCCCTCACATCAGGAGACTCACATGACGAACATCCTCTGGTTCACCGAGATGGGCATGTCCGACGTCCACCAGGTCGGCGGCAAGAACGCGTCCCTCGGCGAGATGGTGTCGAACCTCTCGCACCTGGGCGTGAGCGTGCCCGGCGGATTCGCGACGACCGCCGACGCCTACCGCGACTTCCTCGCGGGCGACGGCCTCTACGACCGCATCAAGACCGTCGTGGAGCAGCTCGACGTCTCGGACGTCGCCGAGCTGTCACGCGTCGGCGCGAACGTGCGCGAATGGATCGAGCACCAGCCTCTCCCGCAGCAGCTCGAAGCGGACATCCGCGCGGCGTACGCGCATCTGATCGAGAACGATCCCGATCCGGAGGCGGTGTCGTGGGCGGTGCGCTCCAGCGCGACGGCCGAGGACCTTCCCGACGCGTCCTTCGCGGGGCAGCAGGAGACGTTCCTCAACATCAGCGGCATCGACAACGTGCTCGCCGCGATCCGCAGCGTCTTCGCATCGCTCTACAACGACCGGGCGATCGCGTACCGCGTGCACCACGGCTTCGAGCACCACGACGTCGCGCTCTCCGCCGGCGTGCAGCGCATGATCCGCTCCGACATCGGCGCGTCGGGTGTCATGTTCACGGTCGACACCGAGTCCGGATTCGATCGCGCCGTCTTCATCACGAGCTCGTACGGCCTCGGTGAAGCGGTCGTCCAGGGTGCGGTCAATCCCGACGAGTTCTACGCCTACAAGCCGGCGCTGCGGGAGCGCCGCCCCGCGATCCTCAAGCGCTCGGTGGGGGAGAAGGCCGTGAAGATGGTCTACGCGGAGGGCACGCACGTCGGCGGCAGCACCGTGTTCACCGACGTGCCGCACGAGGACCGCGTGCGGTTCAGCATCACGGATGCCGAGGTCGAAGAGCTCGGTCGCCAGGCGCTCACGATCGAGGAGCACTACGGGCGGCCCATGGACATCGAATGGGGCAAGGACGGCGTCGACGGCAGGCTCTACATCCTGCAGGCCCGCCCCGAGACCGTCGTGTCGCGCACCGACGGCAACGTCACGCGGCGATTCGTGCTCGGCGAGCACGGCAGCGTCGCGACGATCGGGCGCGCGATCGGCCAGAAGATCGGCGCGGGCCCCGTCCGTGTGATGACCTCGCTCGCGCAGATGGACCGGTTCCAGGAGGGGGACGTGCTCGTCGCCGACATGACCGATCCCGACTGGGAGCCGATCATGAAGCGCGCCTCGGCGATCGTCACGAACCGCGGCGGTCGCACGTGCCACGCGGCGATCATCGCGCGCGAGCTCGGCATCCCTGCCGTGGTCGGCACGGGAGACGCGACGGTGATCCTCAAGGACGGGCAGGACGTCACGGTCTCGTGCGCCGAGGGCGATGACGGCGTGGTGTACGAAGGCATCCTCGCGTTCGAAGAGGTGGTCACGCGCCTGGACGAGATGCCGGAGAGCCCGACGAAGATCATGCTCAACGTCGGCACGCCCGATCAGGCCTTCGCGTTCTCGAAGCTGCCGAACAAGGGCGTGGGCCTCGCGCGCCTCGAGTTCATCATCAACCGGCAGATCGGCATCCACCCGCGCGCTCTGCTCGACTTCGACAGCCTCGAACCCGGCCTGAAGACCGACATCGCCGAGCGCATCGCCGCCTACCCCTCCCCGCGCGACTACTTCGTCGAGCGGGTCGCGGAGGGCGTCTCGATGATCGCGGCGGCGTTCGCCCCCGAACCGGTGATCGTGCGTCTGTCGGACTTCAAGTCGAACGAGTACGCGAACCTCGTCGGCGGCGAGATCTACGAGCCGCACGAGGAGAACCCGATGCTGGGCTACCGCGGCGCGGCGCGCTACATCTCCCCGGACTTCCGGGAGTGCTTCGACATGGAGTGCGAGGCGCTGAAATTCGTCCGCGACGAGATGGGTCTCACCAACGTCGAGATCATGGTCCCCTTCGTGCGCACCGTCGGCGAGGCGCAGGCGGTCATCGAACTGCTCGGCGAGAACGGTCTGCGCCGCGGCGAGAACGGTCTGCGCGTCATCATGATGTGCGAGCTGCCCTCGAACGCCGTGCTGGCGGATGAGTTCCTCGAGCACTTCGACGGCTTCTCGATCGGCTCGAACGACATGACCCAGCTCACCCTCGGCCTCGACCGTGACTCCTCGCTCGTCGCCGCGACGTTCGACGAGCGGGATCCGGCCGTCCGGCGGATGCTGTCGCTGGCGATCGAGGCGTGCCGTCGCGCCGGCAAGTACGTCGGCATCTGCGGCCAGGGACCGAGCGATCACCCCGACCTCGCCGAGTGGCTCGTCGGGCAGGGGATCGAGTCGATGTCGCTCAACCCCGACACGGTCGTGGAGACGTGGCTGCGCCTGTCGAAGCTCGAAGGAGCGTCTGTCGGCGCGTGACGCGGGTCACAGCCGGGGACTCGGGTCGGAGGGTCGTGCCATCATGGCCCGATGCCCGAGTCGCCCGAGGTGCAGGAGCTCGTGCGCTTCCTCGGCGCCCACGCGAGCGGGTGTCGGGTCGCGTCCGTGGACATCGTGCTTCCGAAGGCGCTGAAGACGACCGACCCGCCACCGGCCGCCCTCGTCGGACGCCGGATCGGCACGGTGACGCGTCGCGGCAAGATGATCGACATCGCGGTGGGTGGCGGCGCGGACGACTCTGACGGCCCCGCCCTCCACCTCGTCGTGCACTTCGGCCACGACGGATGGGTGCTGTGGAACCCGATCGCCCCAGCGGGCCGCACCCGCGCGGGTGAGGCCACGCTGATGGCCCGCGTCCGCCTCGAGGGCGGGGACGACACACCGGGGTTCGACCTCACGGATGCCGGTGAGTGGAAGTCCCTCACGATGCATGTCGTCGCCCGCCCGGAGGATGTGCCGGCGGTCGCGAAACTCGGTCCGGACCCGCTCGCCGGGGACGTCGATCTCGCGGCCTTCACCGCGATCCTCGCGGGGCGGCGCAAGCAGATCAAGGCGCTGCTGCAGGACCAGACCGCCCTCGCGGGCATCGGCAACGCGTACTCCGACGAGATCCTGCACGCCGCGCAGATCTCGCCGGTCGTCCACGCCGCGACCCTCGCCCCGCCCGAGGTCGGCCGGCTGCATGCCGCGATGCTCCGCGTGCTCACGGATGCCGTGGACGCTCGACGGGGCGTCGCGCCCGCCGATCTGCGGGCTGCGAAGCACGCGGCGCTGCGAGTGCACCGCAAAGCCGGACAGGCATGTCCCGTCTGCGGCGATGAGATCCGCTCGTTCACGTTCTCGGGCGCCGCCGCCCAGTACTGCCCGACGTGCCAGACCGGAGGGGCGATTCTGGGGTGACGGGATGCAGGATCCGGCGCGTCGGGGCGCCGGGTGCGGCCGCGGTTACGATAGAACCATGACGACTTCGCAGCAGCCCGCACCCGTGACCCTCCTCCCCGTGGGCGAGGACAAGAACCTGCTCCCCGTGAACGAGTCCGCCGGTTCGTGCTGCGGCGGCTCCGCCTGCGGCACCGCCGACTGACCGCCATCGACGTCGCCGCGCCGGTGTGGAGCGGAGGTCCGCGGCATGACCGATGAGCAGCTGCTGGGGACGACTCCGCGCGTCTCGAGGATCCTCATGTCGGAGGAGGCCGTCTACGGCCTGATCCTCGTTTCGGGGATGATCGTGGTGAGCTACACCGCCACCGGCACGTCTCTCAGTGCCCTCGTCACGGTCGTCGTGACCGTCCTGGTCTTCTTCGCCGCGCACGTGTACGCCGGCACGCTCGCCCGCCTCGCGGCGAGCGACGGACGCGCGACACTTCCGGAGAGCCTCCGCGCGGCCGCGCGGCACTCCCTCGGCATGCTCCTGATCTCACTGCTGCCCATCGCCGTGCTCTTCTTGGGCGTGTCGCGCTTCATCGATGACGACCTCGCGGTGTGGGTCGCGCTCACCGTCGATTCCGTCGTGCTCGGCATCCTGGGGTGGCTCGCGGTGGCGAAGTGGACAAGCCACTTCTGGCTCCGCCTCGGGAGTGCGCTGACGACGGCCGCCTTCGGCGGAATCATCATCCTTCTGAAGGCCTTCATCCACCACTGAGCGCGCCGGCCACGCTCGCGGTCAGGCCCGGGACGTCATCGACCGGTACGGCGAGCGCTCGGAGAACCCGGCTGAAGTAGTTGCGGGCACCGGCGGCCAGAGCGATGTCGACGATCTGCCGGTCGCTGAAGCCCGCATCGCGCAGGCTCTGCGCGTCATCGTCGGTCATTGCGGCGGCATCCGTCGACATGCGCTCGGCAAACCGGAGGACCGCGCGATCGGCGTCGGTCAGCCCCTCGGCTCGTTCACCGCGGGCGATGCGCGTGAGCTGCTCATCGTCGAGGATCCCTTCGCGGAGCGACTTGCGCCCATGCGCGAGCAGGCAGTGCGGCGATGACACGCCGCGAGCCGCTCCGAGCGTCGCCAACTCGTACGTTCGCAGGCCGATCGAGGGCACGATCGCGCCCACGAGTGCGACGAAGGCTTCGTGCGCTTTCGGGTTGACCGCCATCGCCCGGGTATGGGCGTACACGAACCCGTCGGCATCCAGATCGTCGGCGTACATCTGCGCGGCGTGGCCCTCGGCCTCTTCGGGGTCGGGTGTTGCGATGATCATGGCGCTCCTCACCGGCACCGCGGCGCCGTCGGGACGCCGCCGGACCGGCATCCGTCGCCCATCCTGGCACGCGGCGTCCTCTGCGACGAGGGGGCGTGGGCTCGTCGTGATACGTGGCTCTTGGGATCACGGCCTGGTTCAACGACAGCTCCGGATCCTCCTTCCGGGCCTCGGCAACAAGCCGCATCGCACGCTCACGAAGCTCCGGCGGATACTTCCTCGGTGCTGACATAGTCATCATCCTCTCGGGGAATCAGACCCTCCACGAGACCCGGGGCGATTCAGCGCCGCGGATCCCGCGGTGGCCGACCGGTGGGCTACGACGTCCAGGACTACAAGGGCCGCAACGTCGTCGAACGCGGCTTCAACGAAGACACACAATGGCGCGGACTCGCCACCCGATAACGGTTAGGAGACACGCACCAGGGGCCGATTCCGTGTCTGCCGGGTCAGCGGGTGACCGGGACGCTGATCGACTTGTCGAAGCCGGCCTGGCGAACCTCGACGGTGGTGACCGTGTCGGGCAGTTCGGGGAAGAAGATCGTGCGCGGTTGAGGCACCGCACGAATGTACGCCGCGTCGGTGCACAGGCAGCGGGTGTTCCCCCGCTCATCCACGAACGTGACGGGCTCGTAGACCTTCTGCTCGGCGACGTCGACCAGCACGGGTTGGGCCTCCCAGGAGAGGTCTCCTCGGTTGACCAACATCTTCTCCGGCCCAGTGTGCCAGAACGTCAGGACGCTGCCGCCCTTCGTGGCGACGACAGAGGCCACGTTGAGGGTGGCCGGCGTGCCGGCCACCTCTCCGGTCGAGCTGCCAGCCACCGGGGGCAGCTGCGCACCGAGCACGAGAGCACTCTGGTCGCTGAGCGGCGTCGAAGGCGTCGTGGACGCACTCGACGACGCGGATCCGGTCGGACTCGCCGAGGGCTCGGGGTCGTCCCCCGTGCAGGACGACAGCGCCACGACGGACACGACACCGAGGATCGCCAGGGTGAGGCGGGGACGACGGGGGGGCTGGGCCACGGTCACTGTCCTTCGGTGTAGGTGATGCTGACTCGGCGGTTCTTGGCCTTGCCCGCAGTGGTCTCGTTCGACGCGATCGGTTCGGTCTCGCCCTTGCCGACGGCCGTGATGGTGTACTCACCGCCGAGGGCGTTGGTGAGCGCCGCCGCGACGGCCTTCGCCCGCTCCTCCGACAATGACTGGTTGTAGGAGTTCGAGCCGTCGGAGTCCGCGTGACCCGTCACGGTCAGGGCCTTGCCGGTCTCGGTTGCCTTGAGTTGCGCGGCGGCATCGGCGACCGTCTTCGTGCTCTCCTCCGTCAGGGTCGCGGAGTCCTTGGCGAACAGCACGTCCGCGGCCAAGGACACCGTGCCGGTGGAGATCGTGACGCTCTGCTCGATGTTGGACACGCGCTGGGTGAGCTCGAAGGCCGCGGGCTGCGACGTGCGCGCCGTGGCCAATAGCTCGGGGTCGGGCTCGGGCCACCCCATGCCGAGGACGAACGGCGCCTCCTGGTTCTCCGCCAAGGGCAGCAGGGGGCCGTCTCCCACGGGGACGTTCGGGATGACCTGCTCCGCGATGGTGACGTCGACCGTCGCGACGCCCGCAGGAAGTGGGGCCACGGCGGACCAGATGACCTGAGCCTGCCCCGGAGTGAGATCAGTCATCGTGGTGGACGGGCCGCACACGCAGGTCACGAACTTGCCGGCCGGTTCCATCGGGCGGTAGGTGAGACCAGCGGCCCCGTCGGTCAGTGTCACGTCCGACTGGTTGATACCCGTTCGCTCGGACCTGAACAACAGCGTGGACGGGCCCAAGTAGGACGCGGCGAACTCCGCCTGCGAACCTTCGGGGATGCCGAGTGACCAGTAGACGATCGTGGCGTTGTCGACCCGTTGGACCCCGTGCACCGTGACCACCGCAGGAGGTCCCGCGGTGACCGTCCCCATCGTGAGGGTCTGGCCGAGAATCGGGATCTCGTCGGCGGCTGCGGCCGTGCCGGATGCGGCGGGTGATCCCGCGACGAGCAGGGCAGCCACGGCGGTGGCGGCCCCGATCGAGCGCAGGCCGGAGCGAACGGTCGTCACGGTGTGGTTCCTCCCCGGGTGACTGCGGCAGCACTCTCGGCGGCCGGGCCTGGATGATCGTCCCGTCCAGCCTAAGCCACGTGGCCGTCGAACCTCAGGTCCGGTGCAGAGGGGTTGTGAGAGGCCGGAGGCATTCCCACAGCCCCTGATCGCAGATTCGTCCGCCGGGCCAGGGAGTGACCCTCCGCCATAGAATCCGGCTCATGACCGCGCAGGAGCACCCGTCGCCGCATCCGCGGGCCGGGCTCGTCACGTGGGGGGTTGGTGCTCGCGCTCGTCGCGCTGCCGATCGTGTGGCTCGACGTGTACTTCCTGGCCACCGACGACGCCAGCGCCGAGTACCTCGTCGGTCGCTACTCGCTCCTGCTCGGCGCGGCAGCGGCCGTGATGCTCGTCATCGAGCGGCTCCGGCGACTGACTCCGTGGGCGGCCCTGTCCGCAACGGTGCTCGCGTGGGTCGGGGTCGTCCTCGGCAAGGTCCTGGACACCGGCGATCCCTAGCGTCGGGACATGCCTGGTGAGCGGCCCCGCGATGCGGCAGTGCGCGGCCGTGGTGTGCCAAGAGGGGGCACACCACGGAGCGGGGTACCGCCGGGCTCGAGTACGGCGGGATCATCGCGGCTGCTGCGCTCGTCGTCGCCGCGGTGCTGTTCGCCATCGTCCAGGGTGACCTGGCCACGCACACGGCGAACGCCGTGTGCCGGATCTTCCTCGGCGAAGGGTGTGAGGACACCGCCGCGAGCGTGCAGACGGCGCTCGAGAAGGCGCTGAGCGGTGACTACGTGGCCCTCGGTCACAGTCTCGCCTCGGGAGAGGGCGCGGGGGACTACCACCATGGCACGAACTACGACAACCGTGACGACTGGGACCCGCGCAACTGGGGCGATGACTCGCACAACCGGTGCCGGCGCTCGACCTCCTCAAACGCCGAGCAGACCTACGCCTCGCCCGACTTAGACTTCTTCGGTGGCTTCACGGCGGTCTACTGCTCGGGCGCGACTCAGACCGACCTGGACAACCCGAACGGCAGCAACGCCATCGCGATCCCCGCGGCGCGGGAGCCGGGTCCCTTGGTGATCCGCTGCCGCAGCCGAACGGTGGCGAAGGTGGACTCGATCGGGTTCGTCGCGCGCAGGTGGACCCAGTGCTCGGCCGGGTAGTCGTAGAAGGCCAGGAGTACCTCGAGGTCGTCGGTGATCTTCGCGACCGCCTTGGGCCACTTCGCGCCGTAGTCGGCGGCGAACGCCTTCGCAGCTTTCTTGGCGTGGTCCTTGTCCTCGGCGTTCCAGATCTCCGCCAGCGCCGTCTTCGCGCCCGGCTGAGCCGATTTCGGCAACGCGTTGAGGACGTTATCGATCTTGTGGAACCAGCACCGCAGCTCCCGGGTCTCGGGGAACACGGTGCGCAGCGCTGCCCAGAACCCGAGCGCCCCGTCACCGACCGCGAGCACCGGCGCGCGCATCCCGCGGCGCTTGGCCGAACGGAGCAGGTCGGCCCAGGACTGCGTGGACTCGCGGTGCCCGTCCTCGAGGGCGATCAGCTCCTTGGTGCCGTCGGCACGCACGCCGATCATCACCAGCAGGCACACCGCGTCCTGCTCGAGGCGAACCTTGAGGTGGATGCCGTCGACCCGCGCGTACACGTAGTCGGTCTCGGCCAGGGACCGCTTGTTGAACGCGGCCCCCTCGTCTTGCCAGTCCTTGGTCAGCCGGGTGATGCTCGCCGGCGACAGGTTGTGGCTGGTTCCGAGGAACTCGCTTAACGCAGGGCCGAAGACCACACTCAAGTCCCAAGAGCCTGATACGTCAGTCCGCGACGGGTGGGAGTCCCTGCTGGTCGGCGGGCTTGCGGATGAAGAACGCGCCCACGATCAGCGGCAGCGACAGGATCGCGGCAATGGTGAATGCGGCCTGTGTTCCTTCGGCGCCGGCGGCGAACTCGTCGAGCCCCGCACTCGCCGCGGAGGCGCCGACCGACGCGAAGACCGTCACCATGAGCGCGATTCCGGCGGCGCCCGCCACCTGTTGCACCGTTCCGACGATCGCCGAGCCGTACGAGTAGAAGCGCGGCTGCAGCGAAGCCAGCGACGCGGTGAAGAGGGGGGTGAAGGAGAGTGCCAGACCGAGTGAGAGAACGGTCTGCGCGATCGCGACGACCCAGATGGGGGTGTTCTGGTCGAAGGTCGTGAAAGTCCAGAGCAGGGCGCTCACGACGAGCGCGCCCGGCACGAGCAGGATGCGCGTGCCGAACCGGTCGTAGACACGACCGATCACGGGACCCGCGAGGCCCATGACCAGGGCACCCGGGAGCACGACGAGACCGGTCACGAGCGCCGAGACGTCGAGCACGTTCTGCATGTACAGCGGGATGATCGTGATCGCGCCGAAGAACGCGAGTGACATGACCGCCATCTGCGTGATGGCGAGGCTGAAGTTGAGCGAGCGGAACACGCGGAGATCGAGCAGGGCACGGTCGGCGCGCTGCAGCCGCAGCTGGCGCCAGATGAACAGGCCGAGCGCGACACCGCCGACCACGAACGAGGCCACGAGAGTCGCGGTCGACATGGCCTCCGCTGCGGCGGCGTCGGACCCGCCGCCGTGCGAGGCGCCGCCGATCTGGCTGAGACCGAAGACGAGTCCGCCGAAGCCGAAGGCCGAAAGGATGACCGACAGGACGTCGATCGGCGCGTCGGTGGGCTCGCCGAGGTTGTGGATCCATCGCGCTCCGACGCCGAGGGCGACGAGGGCGAGCGGGAGGATGATGCCGAAGATCCAGCGCCAGCCGACCGTGTCGAGCAGAAGGCCCGACAGGCTCGGGCCGATCGCGGGTGCCAGAGAGATGACGACGCTGACGCGGCCCATCATGCGCCCGCGGATCTGCGGAGGCACCGTGTTCATGATCGTGGTCATCAGGAGGGGCATCATGATCGCGGTGCCCGAGGCCTGCACGACGCGCGCGACGACCAGCAGAGGGAAGCCGGGGGAGAGGAACGCGATCAGCGTCCCGAGCGAGAAGAGGCTCATCGCCGTGATGAACATCGCGCGTGTGGTGAACCGCTGCAGAAGGAAGCCGGAGATCGGGATCACCACGGCCATCGTGAGCATGAACGCCGTCGTGAGCCACTGTGCGGCCACCGCGGTGATGCTCAGGTCGTCGATCAGATGGGGGATCGCCACACCCATCGTCGTCTCGTTGAGGATCGCGACGAACGCGGCCCCGAGCAGCAGCCAGATGACACGGCTGTCGGAGCGGCTGAGCGCGGGGACGGGCGACGGTGAGGACGGGAGCGGCACGCTATCGGTGCGCGGGGTCATGTCGGTGGCGGCCATGGGGCGTCTCCTCGGGGGTCGGCGTGGACGAGCACCGTCCCGTAGGCGGGTCACACGAAAAGCAGCAAGCTCCAACGATAACGGCCCCGTCGGACACGGCATTCCCGCATCTCGTGGAAACATTCGCTCATGACCACGACTCCCGCCCGCGTCGCCGTCCTCGTCCGTGCGCTCATCGCCGCGGGTGTCGGCGTGGTCGCCGGAACGCTGGTCGCCCCGTTCCTCGGATTGGCGGCGGCACTCCTGGCCGGGTGGTCGGGCTTCGCCGTCACGAGCGTCACGTGGGTGGCGGTACTCATCTGGCCGATGGATGCCGCCCGGACGCGCGCCCATGCCACCGCGGAGGACCCGGGCAGGTCGGCGGCGCGGCTCGTCGCGCTCATCGGCAGTGTGGCGAGCCTCGGCGCCGTGACGGTGGTGCTCATCCAGACGCAGGACACGTCCGAACTCGAGTCGTACGTGCTCGCGGCGATCGCGGTCGTGAGCGTCGCGGCATCCTGGACGCTCATCCAGGCCGACTACATGCTGCGTGTCGCGCACATCTACTATCGCGACCCGATCGGCGGCATCGACTTCAATCAGGAAGACGACCCGTCGTACACCGACTTCGCCTACTTCTCGCTCGGCGTCGGAATGGGCTACCAGGTCGGCGACAGCGCGGTGCGCACGAACGAGATCCGCCGCATGGTGATCGCGCAATCGCTGCTGGCCTATCTGTTCGGTGCGGTCATCATCGGCACGGTCGTCAACCTGGCGATCGACCTCGGCTGACCGCCGGCCCTCGCGTCCGGGGCCGTCAGTAGGCTTGCGGGCGTGAGCATGGGCGGGCGCGGCGGGGGAGTCGGGGGAGGATTCCGCCCGGTCGACATCGAGGCCCAGAAGAAGCTGAACGCCCAGGCGCCGCGCATCCCGCACCTGGGCCGGGGCGTGATCGCGCTCTTCCGCCCCTATCGCTTCCGCATCTTCCTCACGGCGGTCCTCGTGATCGCGGGCGCCGCGATCGCCGTCGTGCCCGCCCTCATCGTGCAGCAGATCTTCGACGAGGCGCTCTTCCCCGTCGACGGCGGACCGCCCGACCTCCCGCTGCTTCTGCGGCTCGTGCTCATCATGATCGGGCTGTTCGTGCTGTCGGCCGTCCTCGGCGTCCTGCAGACCTGGATCACCTCGACGGTCGGCAACCGGGTGACCGGTGATCTGCGCGTCAAGCTCTTCGAGCACCTGCAGGCGATGGAGCTCGAGTTCTTCACCCGCACGAAGACCGGCGTCATCCAGTCGCGTCTGCAGAACGACGTCGGCGGGGTCTCGGGTGTGCTGACGAACACCGTCACGAGCATCCTGGGCAACGTCGTGACCGTGATCGCCTCGCTCGTGGCGATGATCATCATCGACTGGCGCCTCACGCTCATCGCGGTCGTCATGATGCCGTTCCTCGTGTTCGTCCAGCGGCGTGTGGGGCAGGTGCGGGCGCGCATCGCCGGCGAGACGCAGGAATCGCTCTCCGAGCTCACGGCGATCACGCAGGAGACCCTGAGCGTGTCGGGCATCCTGCTGTCGAAGTCCTTCAACCGCCAGCGGACCGAGTCGGCCCGCTACGGCGCCGAGAACGTGAACCAGGTGCGCCTGCAGGTGCGACGGGCCATGAGCGGACAGGGCTTCTTCGCCGTCGTCCAAGTGCTCATGGCGAGCGTCCCCGCCGTGATCTACCTCGTGTCGGGGTACCTGATCACGGGCGGGACCGACGTGATCACCGCCGGGACGATCGTGGCGTTCACGACCGTGCAGGCACGGCTGCTCATGCCGCTCATGGGGCTCATGCGCGTCGCCCTCGACGTGCAGACCTCCGCCGCGCTCTTCGCCCGCATCTTCGAGTACCTCGACCTGGTGCCCGCGATCACGGACGCCCCCGACGCGATCGCCGTCGCGGACGCGCCCGGTCCGATCGGGCGGATCGAGTTCCGCGACGTGGTCTTCCGCTATCCGGATGCCGCCGACGCCGCGCGCCCCACGCTGCAGGGGGTGTCCTTCTCGGCCGAACCCGGCCAGCATGTCGCCTTCGTGGGGCCTTCGGGTGCGGGCAAGACCACGATCCTCTACCTGACACCGCGCATGTACGAGGTGTCGGACGGCGCGGTGATCTTCGCGGGCGCGGATGTGCGGCGCCTGACGCAGGAGTCGATCATCGACCACGTGGGGATCGTGTCGCAGGAGACGTATCTGTTCCACGCGACGATCCGCGAGAACCTGCTCTATGCCAAGCCCGACGCGTCGCAGGAGGAGCTCGAAGACGCGTGCCGCGCCGCGAACATCCACCACATCATCACGGGGTTCGAGCACGGCTACGACACGATCGTCGGCGAACGCGGCTACCGGCTCTCCGGTGGCGAGAAGCAGCGCATCGCGATCGCGCGCGTGCTGCTGAAGGATCCGCCGGTGCTTCTGCTGGACGAGGCGACCTCGGCCCTCGACACGGTCTCCGAGCGCGTCGTCCAGGAGGCGCTCGACGCCGCCGCGCGCGGGCGCACCACGCTGTCGATCGCGCACCGTCTGTCGACCGTGATCGGCGCCGACGTGATCCACGTCGTGGATGCCGGCCGCATCGTCGAGTCGGGCACGCACGCGTCCCTGCTGGCGGAGGGTGGCCTGTATGCCGAACTGGCTGCGCAGCAGCTCGCCGCGTCGCGCATCCTCGAGGTCGAGGCCACCGAACCTGCGGGGGTGCTGCCCTCGCGCCGCGCCGACCGGGCGCCCGACGACCCGGCGCCGCTGCCGATCGACGATCCGGTCGTCGTGCTGACCGGCTCCCTGTCGCTCGCCCCGCCGCAACCGCCGTCAGCCGCTGAACTCCCGCCGGACGAGCGGGCGTGGCCTAGCATCAGCGACGTCTGAGACGCGGTACGCGGAAGTGAACCGTCACCAGAGGCGTGCGGCGGCGACGGCATCGGCCGAAGCGTCGTCCAGTCCCGCACGGGCCGATCCCGCGTGGTCCCAGATCTCGCGCGCGAACGTCCCGAGGGTGCGCCGGTAGGCGGCATCCGGGTGTCGGCGTGCGATGTCCGCGAGTCTCGGGATGTCCATGCGCAGCATCTGGCCGATGCGCGCCTGTGCGGCGGCCGGATGCCCGCCCGATTCGAGCACGTGCAGCCCGGCGCTCATCGCCTCGAGGCAATCGCGTAGCACGTCGAGCTGCGCCTCGCGCTGCGTGATGGAGGAGCCGTCCGCGCGCACCCGCCAGTGGGCGACGACGTCCGGAACGGTGTCGAACGTCCGCGCCCGCGCATACATCTGCTGGGCGACGAGCTGGTCCTCGTAGAGCCGTCCCTCGGGGAAGCGCAGGTCCGCCCGATGCCAGAACTCGGTGCGACTCACCTTCGACCACGCGACGATGTTGCCCGACGCTTCGGGATGCTCGTCGATCGTGGTGCGGCGGCGCTCCGGGGCCGTCGAGGCGGCGACCCACGGCTGCACCTCGCCGGCGGTGTAGCCGCCGGTGTCGTCGGGTCTGAGCCGCACGTACGCGCCCACGACGAAGTCGCTGCCCGTGTCGTCGAGCACGCCGACGAGGCGCTCCAGCGCGTCGGGCACGAGCACGTCGTCCGCGTCGAGGAAGCCGAGGAACGGCGTGTCGACCTGGGCCAGACCGACGTTGCGCGCCGCACCCAGGCCGGCGCGTTCCCGCTGGTGAACGACACGGAACCTGCCGTCCCGCGACGCGGCGGCGTCGAAGAGGGCGCCGGTCTCGTCGCCCGACGCATCGTCCACGAGGACCGCGGTCCACTCCTGCAGGGTCTGCCGCCGCAGAGACTCCAGCGCCTCCGGCACGTAGGCGGCGACGTCGAACCCGGGCACGATCACCGTGACGGCTGAGGCTCGGGCGGAGGGGGTCACCCGGCCGATTGTACGGCGGAGACGGATGCCGCGACGGCGTCGGCGACGGCATCCAGCGGCTCGCGAAGCGTGTGCGGGAAGGTGAAGCGGACGGCGGTCTGGGCCTCCTCGGGTGAGACCCCCATCGCGAGCAAGACATGCGACGGCTCGTCGCTGCCGGCGGCGCAGGCCGATCCGCTCGAAGAGACGATGCCGCGGCGCTCGAGCTCGAGGAGCACGGCTTCGCCGCTCGTCCCCGCGAACGTGAAGCTCGCCGTCCCGGGCAGGCGGTGGACGGGATCGCCCGTGAGTCGCGCGGTCGGCACGGCGGCGAGCACCCGGGCGATGAACCGGTCGCGTAGGAGCGCGGTGCGCGCCGCGGACTCCGCGCGCTCCCGCTCGGCGAGTTCGAGCGCGACGGTGACACCGACCGCGCCGGCCACGTCTTCCGTGCCGCTGCGGCGCCCGCGCTGCTGACCGCCCCCGTGCAGGAGCGGCTCGAGCGGCACCCGACCGCGGATCGCGAGGATGCCGATGCCTTTCGGTGCGCCCAGCTTGTGACCGGCGAGCGAGATCGCATCCACCCCGAGCACCGTCGCGTCCAGCGGCAGCCAGCCCGCCGCCTGCACGGCGTCGATGTGCACGGGCACGCGGAGTCCGGTCGCGGCGACGGCCGCGCTGATCCCGACGACGTCCTGGACCGTGCCCACCTCGTTGTTCGCATACCCGAGGGAGATGACGGCGGTGTCCGCGCGCACGGCGGCGGCGGCATCCGTCGGCGAGATCCTGCCGAACCCGTCGACCGGCAGCTCGGTGACATCGAAGCCGTGCACACGCGCGAGGTAGCGCACCGATTCCCGCACCGACTCGTGCTCGATCGGCGACGTGACGACGTTCCGCGCGCCGCGGTTCAGGTGCGCGGCGATCGCGATGCCCTTCACGGCGAGGTTGTTCGCCTCCGTGCCGCCGGAGGTGAAGATCACATCGCCCGCGCGCATCCCGAGGACGCGCGCCGCTCGCGCTCGCGCGTCTTCGAGCGCACCGGCCGCCGCTTCGCCGACCGTGTGGTGGCTCGAGGGGTTGCCGAACCACCGTGTGAGGAACGGCGTCATCGCCTCGAGCACCTCGGGGCGCACCGGCGTGGTGGCCGCGTTGTCGAGGTAGAGCATGGACACGGTCTCCCAAGGGCACAGGGTCTTCAGGGCACTCGGACGTCGAGATCCAGGATGTCGATGTCCAGGCCCAGGTCGAGCGCGCGCGCGGAATGGGTCAGAGCGCCGACCGAGATCACGTCCACGCCCGTCTCGGCGATCGCGCGGACCGTGTCGAGCGTGACACCCCCGGAGGCCTCCACGATCGCCCTCCCGCCGATGTGCTCGACACCGCGGCGCAGGTCGTCGAGCGAGAAGTTGTCGAGCATGATCGTGCCGACGCCGGCCGCGAGCACCGCGTCGATCTGATCCAGTCGGTCCACCTCGACCTCGACGTGCGTCGTGTGCGGCAGCCGGGCGATCGCCCCCTGCAGGGCGGCGGTCACCGAGAGACCGCTCGCGGTGAGCACGGCGAGGTGGTTGTCCTTGGCCATGACGGCATCCGACAGCGAGAAGCGGTGGTTGTGCCCTCCGCCGCTCACGACGGCGTGGCGCTCGAACGCGCGCAGGCCCGGCGTGGTCTTGCGCGTGTCGGCGATCCGGGCGCCCGTGAGGGCGACTTCGGCGACGTAGCGGGCGGTGAGGGTCGAGATGCCCGACATCCGCTGCACGAAATTGAGCCCGATCCGCTCGGCCGTGAGCACTCCGCGTGCGGATCCCACGACCGACCCGAGCACCGCGCCCGCCTCGAACGCGTCGCCGTCGGCGACATGCAGCTCGACCTCGATCGCGGGGTCGGTGAGGCGGAACGCGGCGCGGAAGACCTCACCGCCGCTGAACACCCCCGGCTCGCGTGCCACGAGTTCGGCGCGCGCGATCGCGGATGTCGGGATGAGCATCTCGCTCGTCAGGTCACCCCAGGGCGCGTCCTCCTCCAGCGCCGCGGCGACGGCGCGGTCGATCGTCGCGCGTGTCAGCATCAGAGACCCCCGCCCGTCGTCGCGCCCGCCGTGACGGCAGCCCCGGCCTGACGAGCGTCCTCCCTCGCGGTTGCGGCAGGCTCGTCGGAGCGGAAGTGCGCCCCCACGGAGTGCTCGCGCCGCAGCGCCGCCGCCACGAGCTGCTCGCCGACGAGGAGGAGGTTCTCGTCCTCGAACTCGGACTCCGTCACCGGCGACCGGTGATCACGGCGCCATTCCGCGATGACGGACGCCGCATGCCGGAGTCCTTCGCCGTCCCGCACGAGGCCCGCGTCATCCCACAGGAGGCGCTGGAGCGCGGCGCGCGAGAACGGCTGTGACAGCGCGGGCACCCCCGCGGACGGTGACGGCGCGGACGAAGATGACGAAGGCGCTGGTGGGGCGGCGGAGGGCCAGGCGCCGGATGCCGCATCCTCGGCGATCGCGTCGCCCGCACGGGCACCGAACACGGCGCCCTCGAGCAGCGAGTTCGACGCGAGGCGGTTCGCGCCGTGCACGCCCGTGCGCGCGACTTCGCCGACCGCGTACAGGCCGGGCAGCGTCGAGCGTCCGTCGAGGTCGGTCGTGATGCCGCCCATGAGGTAGTGCGCCGCGGGCGTCACCGGGATCGGCTCGCGCGCCCAGTCGAGTCCGCGGTCGCGCACCGCCCGGTCGATCGTGGGGAAGCGCCGTGCCAGGAACGCGGCCGTCTCCTCGGGTGTGTCGCGCAGGTGTCGGGCGTCGAGGAACACGGGGCGTCCGTCCTGCGCCTCCATCTGCCGGGCGATCGCCCGCGCGACGACGTCGCGTGGCGCGAGTTCGCCGTCGGGGTGGGCGTCGAACGCGAAGCGCCGTCCGTCCTCGTCGATCAGCGTCGCTCCCTCGCCGCGGACCGCCTCCGAGACCAGGAACGCCTCGCCGGTCGCCGGTCCCGATTCCGCGCCCGGGAGCACCGTGGGGTGGAACTGGAAGAATTCGAGGTCGGTCACGTCCGCCCCCGCGCGCAGGGCTGCGGCGATGCCGTCACCGGTCGCCACGGTGGGGTTCGTCGTGTGCGCGTAGAGCTCGCCCGCCCCTCCGGTCGCGAGCACCACCGCGTCGGCCTCGACACGCTCTCGTCGTCCGGCGACGTGGGGCGCGTGGGCGGATGCCGCCACATCGCCGATCAGCAGGTCTACCCCGGTCACGCGACCGGCGTCGACGACGAGGTCGATCAGGAAGGCGTGTTCGATCACCCGCACGTCGCTCGACCGCAGCCGTGCGACGAGCGCCTTCTCGATCGCGGTGCCCGTGGCGTCCCCGCCCGAGTGGAGGATCCGAGGATACGAGTGGGCGGCCTCGAGTCCCTTCACGAACTCCCCGTCGCTGCCGCGGTCGAACGCGACGCCGAGGGCGATGAGCTCCCGGATGCGGGCAGGGCCCTCATCGACGAGCACGCGGACGGCGGCCTCGTCGCTCAGCCCGGCGCCGGCGACCAGTGTGTCGTGCACGTGGTCCTCCAGCCGGTCGTCCGCGAACATCACGCCGGCGATGCCGCCCTGCGCGTACCGGGTGTTCGCGTGCTCGAGCACATCCTTCGTCACGAGCGTCACGCGGCAGCCGTGCTCGACGGCGTGCAGGGCGACCGTGAGTCCGGCGATGCCGGAACCCACGACGATCGCGTGCACCGGGGTGCTCACGACGCGTTCTCCCACGCCGCGGCGGGTGCCGCCGGGGGCTTCGCGGCCAGCATCCGCTCCAGCGCGAGTCGTGCGGGCTCGGCGACGTCCGCCGGGACCGTGATGCGGTTGCGGACCTCGCCGTCGACGAGACCCTCGAGCACCCACGCCAGGTAGCCGGGGTGGATGCGGTACATCGTCGAACACGGGCACACGACGGGGTCGAGGCAGAAGATCGTGTGCTGCGGATTGGCTGCGGCCAGGCGCTGCACCAGGTTCACCTCGGTGCCGATCGCGAACGTCGTGGGCTCGGATGCCGCTTCGATCGCGCGGCGGATGTAGTCGGTCGAGCCCGATTCGTCGGCGGCGTCGACGACGGCCATCGGGCATTCCGGGTGCACGATGACACGCACACCGGGGTGGTCGACGCGCGCCTTGTCGATCTGATCGACCGTGAACCGGCGGTGCACCGAGCAGAAGCCGTGCCAGAGGATCACGCGGGCATCGTCGAGCTCGGCGATCGAGGCGCCGCCCAGCGGCTTGCGCGGATTCCACATCGGCATCTGCTCCAGCGGAACCCCCATCGCCTTGGCGGTGTTCCGGCCCAGGTGCTGGTCGGGGAAGAACAGCACGCGGCGACCTCTCTCGAACGCCCATTCCAGAACCGTCTGCGCGTTGGACGACGTGCAGACGATCCCGCCGTGCCGGCCCACGAAGCCCTTGATCGCGGCCGAGGAGTTCATGTACGTGACAGGGATCACGGGCACGAGGCCGTCGGCATCCTGCGCGTCCATGTCCCCGTACACGTCGGCCAGCTGCTCCCAGCACTCCTCGACCTGGTCGATGTCGGCCATGTCGGCCATCGAGCAGCCTGCCGCGAGGTTGGGGAGGATGACCGCCTGCTCCGGCTGCGAGAGCAGATCGGCGGTCTCGGCCATGAAGTGCACGCCGCAGAACACGATCGCCTCCGCCTCGGGATGCGCCTTCGCGGCGTTCGCGAGCTGGAAGGAATCGCCCACGTAGTCGGCGTGACGCACGACCTCTTCGCGCTGATAGAAGTGCCCGAGGATCACGACGCGGTCGCCGAGCTTCTCCTTCGCGGCGCGTACGCGGGCGTCGAGCTCGTCGGGTGTCGCCTCACGGTACTCGGCGGGCAGCTCGCCCTGTCGTGGTGAGCCGACGGGGATGACGTCGCCCATCGATGATCCCGGGCCGTAGCCGGGGCGGGCGTCGAAGTTCCACGGGCCCGCGGCGAGATCGGTGTTGCACGTCTCGGCGGTCGACGCGCCGGCGACGATCGCCTGGATCGCGTGGTCGACGGAGGGGTCGACCGGGAGCGGCGGAAGAGTGGGGGTGTGCGCGGACATGGTGTGCTCGATTCGCGGGTCAGTGTCGGACGACGAGCGGGCCGCGATCGGCGAGCTCGACGTCCTGGTTGTAGCGGTAGAGGCGTGCGGGCCGGTGGCTTCCGGTGCGGAAGCCGTCCGTCGGGATGAGGGTTCCGGAGCCTTCCACCTGCCGACGGAAGTTCGCGGGGTCCAGGCGCCGGCCGAGGATCGACTCGTACACCTCGCGCAGTTCGGCGAGCGTGAACTCGTCGGCGAGCAGGCCGTGCGCGATGCGGCTGTAGCCGACCTTGTTGCGCAGGCGCCACAGGGCGTACTCGACGATCTCGTTGTGGTCGAACGCCAGACGGGGGAGCTGCGCGGCGTCGAACCACGACACGTTCTCGACGTCCCGATCGGGGATCTCGTCGGGGCGGACCAGCGCCCAGTAGACGATCGAGACCACACGGGAGGGCGAGCGGTCCACAGCCCCGAAGGCGTAGAGCTGCTCGAGGTAGCTCGGCGCGATGCCCGTGGTCTCCGCGAGCGTCCGCGCCGCCGCGGCATCCAGGCTTTCGTGCGAGCCGAGCCAGCCGCCGGGGAGCGCCCACAGGCCCTCGTGCGGATCGCGGGTCCGCCGCACCATCGGCAGCACGACGGCGGAGCGGTCCGCGGCAGGGTCACGACGCAGCGTGAAGATGACCGTCGACACGGCGACGCGCGTGATGTCGTCGTCCGCGTCCGTCCTCGCCGGGGTACGGGGCTCTGTGCTTGTTAGTGTCATGATGACCATTACCTCTCGGATCATCTTAGGGTCAGAGTGACCTGAAGTGCAAGCCAGCCCTTGAAGCCGAGACACAGCCGGGCATGCGTACGCTGGACCGCCGGCATCGCACACGGCCGGCACCGCGCCGCACCGGGCAGAGACACGACAGGGGAGGAGACGCAGTGATCGTCATCGACATCGTGCTGATCGCGCTCCTCGTGTTCGCGCTCGTGATCGGAGTGCAGCGCGGACTGCTCGCGAGCCTCGGCGTCGTGATCGGCGTCATCCTCGGCGGGCTCGCAGGGTTCTGGCTCGTGCCGATCGTCAACGACTTCTGGCCGTGGCAGAGCACACGGGCGGTGACGGTGATCGGCGTGGTCATCCTGCTGCTCGTGATCGGGGCGAGTGCGGGCGGGGCGGTCGGCGCGGCCCTGCGACGCGGAGTCGATCGCGCCCGACCGCTGCGGGTGATCGACCGGATCCTGGGCGGCGCGCTCGCGGTTCTGGCCGGAGCGCTGTCGCTCAGCCTGATCGGCTCGAGCATCGCCGCGACCGGCGCTCCGCTGATTTCCACCGCGATCGCTTCCTCGCAGGTGCTCCGGACGATCGACGCGTTCACGCCCCGACCCGTCACTGAAGCGCTCGCCCGTGTTCGCTCCGCGGTGCTCGACGACGGGCTGCCGCAACTGGGTGCGCTCCTCGATCTCGACGTGCAGCCCAGTGCTCCTCCGGTGGCCCTCGACGATCCCGAACTGTCCGTGGCGGCGGCATCCGTCGCCCGCGTGTCGGGCGTGGCGTTCGCCTGCGGCACGAGTGCGACCGGATCGGGCTTCGTGGTCGCCCCGGATCGCGTCGTGACGAACGCGCATGTCGTGGCGGGGGTGGAGACGCCTGTCGTCGAGCTCCCGGGCCTTCCCGCGCGGGAGGGGCGGATCGTCTACTTCGATCCGGTGGACGACCTCGCCCTGATCGCCGTGGACGGGCTCGGCGTGGCCGCGCTCCCCGTGGTCGCACCGCTCTCCCCGGGCACGGCCGCCGTCGTGCAGGGCTACCCGTTCGGAGGGCCGTTCACGATGGTCGGCGCCGAGGTCATCTCGGCGGGCTCGGTGTTCGTCCCCGACATCTACGGCGACTCGTCGGCCCTCCGCGACATCTACGCGCTCGCCGCCGAAGTCAATCCGGGCAATTCCGGAGGACCGCTGCTGACGGCTGACGGCGCGGTCGCCGGGGTCGTGTTCGCGCGCGCCGAGGACGACGTCGATCGCGGCTATGCGATGACCACGGCTGAGCTCGAACCGGTGCTCGCCGGTGCCGGCGGGTGGACCGACGCGGTCTCGTCCGGCTCGTGCACGGGGTGAGGGGCATTCCGGGTCGCGGACGCTATGCTGGCTGGGCAAGTCAACAGGCCAATAACCCGGACGGGAGAGCCTCGGCAGATCGTTGCCGGGCACCGAAGGAGCAAGCCTCCCCGCCAATCTCTCAGGTAACGCGTACCGCCCGGGCTCGGCCACTCTGAAAAGCGATCCTCCGCGGATCCGCCGACGGTGAAAATCCCGCCACCCGATCACGACGATCGGATGCCGAGGTGAAGCTCTCAGGCCCATGACAGAGGGGGAGTTCACAGGCGCCGCCCGGCGTCTGCCCGCACGATTCCGGGAGAACTCATGACAGACCCCCGTTACACGCCTCTTCGCGAACGCCACGAGGCCCTCGGCGCCTCCTTCACCGACTTCGGCGGCTGGGCCATGCCCGTCCGCTACAGCTCGGACCTCGCCGAGCACCACGCCGTGCGCACGGCCGCGGGTCTGTTCGACATCTCCCACATGGCGGAATTCTTCGTCGATGGACCGGATGCCGCGGACTACCTCGACTTCGCGCTGGCGGGTCGACTGTCGGCGATGCGCGTGGGCAAGGCGAAGTACTCTCTCGTCCTCGCCGACAGCGGCGGAATCGTCGACGACGTCATCGTCTACCGCCTCGGCGACGAGCGCTTCCTCGTGGTGGCGAATGCGGGAAACCGCGAGCCGGTGGCCGCTGCGCTCGCCGTGCGCGCCGAGGGACGCGCCGTGCAGGTCTCGGACGCCACCGACGACTACGCGCTCATCGCGGTGCAGGGCCCCGCGGCCCGCGCTGTGCTCGACGCGACGAGCCGGCTCGGCGAGTACTCCGAGCCGCTGGATGACCTCAAGTACTACGCGGCGGTGGCGGCGTCCTTCGACGGGCACCCCGTCCTCGTCGCCCGCACCGGCTACACGGGCGAGGACGGCTATGAGCTGCTCATCCCGAACGGCTCCGCAGGGGAGCTGTGGGACGCACTCCTGGCAGCGGGTGCCCCACTCGGACTCGTGCCGGCCGGACTCGCCGCGCGCGACACGCTGCGCCTCGAGGCGGGCATGCCGCTGTACGGCCACGAGCTCTCGCTCGACATCGTCCCGGCGCAGGCGGGCCTCGGCCGCGCGGTCGCGACGGACAAGGAGGACTTCGTGGGCCGTGCCGGCCTCGAGGGCACGGATCCGGCGGCGCCGGTCCTCGTCGGGCTCGTCTCGGAGGGCAAGCGCGCCGGTCGCGCCGGCTACGGCGTCTTCGACGGCGAAAGCGCCGTGGGCGAGGTCACCAGCGGCGCGCTCAGCCCCACGCTCGGGCATCCGATCGCGATGGCGTTCGTGCCCCCGGCGCTCAGCGCGCCCGGAACCGTCCTGACGATCGACGTGCGCGGAACCCGCATCCCCGCGACCGTCACCACCCTTCCGTTCTACCGACGCGCCGCGTGACGCGTCTCCGCTTCGACACCGCATCCATCCACCGGAGGAACCCGTGACCGATCTCAACACCCTCAAGTACACCGCCGAGCACGAGTGGATCGCCGTCGACGGCGACGTCGCCACCGTCGGCATCACCGATTACGCCGCCGACAAGCTCGGCGACGTCGTCTTCGTCGAGCTGCCCGCCGTCGATTCCGGCATCACGGCCGGTCAGGTCGTCGGCGAGATCGAGTCGACGAAGTCGGTCGGCGAGCTCTACGCGCCGCTCTCGGGTGACGTCGTCGCCGTGAACGACGCCGTCGTGGACGATCCCTCGCTCGTCAACAGCGACCCGTTCGGCGAGGGCTGGCTCGTGAAGATCCGCGTCGACGCGTCGGCGGCCGAGGGGCTCCTGGACCGCGAGGCGTATGTGGCGCTCACGGGCGGCGAGGAGTGAGCGCGCACCCGAACGCGGAGGCGTCCTCGAAGGCCCAGCGGCGGGGGTTCGTCGACCGGCACATCGGCACCGACGCCGCCGCGCAGGCGCTCATGCTCGGCGCGCTCGGCTACGACACCGTCGATGCCCTCGTCGAGGCCGCGGTCCCGGCATCCATTCACGTGCGTCCCCGTGAGACGTCCGCGATCCCGCCGGCGGCGACCGAAGCGGAGGCTCTCGCCGAGCTGCGCGAGCTCGCGTCGCAGAACCGCACCGCGCGCCCGATGATCGGCCTGGGCTACTACGACACGTTCACCCCGTCCGTCATCACGCGGAACGTGCTCGAGAACCCGTCCTGGTACACGGCGTACACGCCGTACCAGCCCGAGATCTCGCAGGGGCGCCTCGAAGCGCTCATCAACTTCCAGACGATGGTGACCGACCTCACCGGGCTCGCGACCGCGAACGCCTCGATGCTCGACGAGTCCACCGCGGTGGTCGAGGGCATGCTCGTGGCGCGGCGCGCCTCCAAGTCGACTTCGAACGTCTTCCTCGTGGATGCCGACGCCCTGCCGCAGACGAAGGCCGTCCTCGCGCACCGCGCCGCCGCGCTCGGCATCGAGCTGCGCGACACGCCGTACGCCGCCGGTGCCGAGATCGATGACGCGTTCGGCGCTTTCATCCAGTATCCGGGCGCGAGCGGCCGCGTGTGGGACCCGTCCGACGTGATCGGCGCCGTCCACGCGCAGGGCGGCCTCGTCGTGGTCGCCGCGGACCTGCTCGCCCTGACCCTGCTGCGCTCGCCGGGCTCGATGGGCGCCGACGTCGCCGTGGGCACGACGCAGCGCTTCGGCGTTCCGCTCGGCTTCGGCGGCCCGCACGCGGGCTACATGGCGGTGCGGTCGGGCCTCGAGCGGCAGCTTCCGGGTCGTCTGGTCGGTGTGTCGCAGGATGCCGCAGGGCACCCCGCCTACCGCCTGTCGCTGCAGACGCGCGAGCAGCACATCCGTCGCGAGAAGGCGACCTCGAACATCTGCACCGCGCAGGTGCTCCTGGCCGTCATGGCCGCGATGTACGCCGTGTACCACGGCCCGCAGGGGCTGCGCGCGATCGCGACCGATGTGGCCCGCAAGGCCGAGGCGCTCGCCGAACGGCTGCGCTCCTACGGACTGACGGTGCAGCACGACGCGTTCTTCGACACGATCCGCGTCGTCACGCCCGGTCCCTCCGCGCGCGTGATCGACCGCGCACGGACGCGGGGCTATCAGCTGTTCTGGGCGTCCGATGCCATCGTGGGGGTCTCGGTCGACGAGACGACCACCGCCGACGACCTCGCGGCCGTCGCCTGGGCGTTCGGGCTGCCGGACGAAGACGAGCACGGCGATCGTGCGCTCCCGTTCGCGGATGCCGACCCCCTCGCCGGCGTCTCGGATGCGTTGCTGCGTGACGACGACTTCCTCACACATCCGGTCTTCAACACGCACCGCAGCGAGACGGCGATGATGCGCTACCTCAAGCAGCTCGCCGACCGCGACTACGCGCTGGACCGCGGCATGATCCCGCTCGGGTCGTGCACGATGAAGCTCAACGCCGCGACCGAGATGGCGGCGGTGTCGTGGCCGGAGTTCTCGCGTGTGCATCCGTTCGCGCCCGAAGCCGACGTGCACGGATACCTGGCGATGATCGAGCAGCTCGAGTCATGGCTCGCCGAGGTCACCGGGTACGACGCGGTGTCGCTGCAACCCAACGCGGGTTCGCAGGGCGAGCTGGCCGGGCTTCTGGCGATCCGCGGCTACCACCGGGCGAACGGGGATCTCGACCGCACGATCTGCCTCATCCCGTCGTCCGCGCACGGAACGAACGCGGCATCCGCCGTGCTGGCGGGGATGACGGTCGTCGTCGTCGCGTGCGATGAGGCCGGCAACGTCGACCTCGACGATCTGCGTGCCAAGATCGCCCAGCATGCCGATGCGCTCGCCGCGCTCATGATCACGTATCCGTCCACGCACGGGGTGTACGAGCACGACGTGCTGGAGATCACGCAGTCCGTGCACGACGCCGGCGGCCAGGTCTACGTCGACGGGGCGAACCTGAACGCGCTGCTCGGGTATGCGCGCTTCGGCGACCTCGGGGGCGACGTGTCGCACCTGAACCTCCACAAGACCTTCGCGATCCCGCACGGGGGCGGCGGTCCCGGTGTCGGACCGGTGGCGGCCAAGGCGCACCTCGCGCCGTTCCTGCCCTCGCACCCGCTGTCGCAGCGCGCCGATCACGCGGGCGGCTTCGTGTTCGACGGGGGAGCCGTCTCCGGCGCGCCGCACGGCTCGGCCGGCATCCTGCCGATCTCGTGGGCGTACGTGCGCATGATGGGTGCGGACGGCCTGCGCGACGCGACCGCGGCGGCCGTGCTCGCGGCGAACTACATCGCGACGCGCCTGAAGGACCACTACCCGGTGCTGTACACGGGGGAGGGCGGACTCGTCGCGCACGAGTGCATCCTGGATCTCCGCCCCCTGAAGGAGGAGACCGGCGTCACGGTCGACGACGTCGCGAAGCGGCTGATCGACTACGGCTTCCACTCGCCGACGATGTCGTTCCCGGTCGCGGGGACGCTCATGGTCGAGCCGACCGAGTCGGAGGACCTCGCCGAGATCGAGCGCTTCATCGAGGCGATGATCGCGATCAAAGCGGAGGCGCTCGCGCTCGCGGCGGGGGAGTGGCCGGCCGGCGACAACCCGCTCGTGAACGCACCGCACACCGCCGAGTCCGTCGTGTCGGATTCGTGGGATCACCCGTACTCGCGCGAGCTCGCCGTGTACCCGGTGCACTCGCTCGTGCGGACGAAGTACTGGCCGCCCGTCCGGCGCATCGATCAGGCCTACGGCGACCGCAACCTGGTGTGCTCGTGCCCGCCGGTGGAGGCCTTCGCCTGACCCGCGCCCCCTTTCGCTGACGGGGCGCGCCCGCCGCTCCTCGATCCGCGAGACTGCAGCTGCGCGCCGAGACTGAGGGGAATCCCCTACGTCTCGGCGCGCCGCTGCAGTCTCACGGGGTGGGACGCGCGCTGAGCAGAGAGCCCAGCGCCACCAGATCGGGCGAGGACTCCGGGCGGATCGGTCGCAGGCCCGCGCGGATCAGCGCCGAGCGCACAGGCGCCACCCGCGCCACGTCCGCCCAGCTCCAGTGCGCAATCCCGGCGGCGACCGTCCGAAGGCGCGCGTCACGTGCCTTTTCGCGCCGGAGGGCGAAAACCGGGTCCTGCAGCGATCCGTCATACTTCAGCTCGCCGTCCGCTTCGCCGATCACACGCTCGTACGGCCACCACAGGTCGCAGCGATCCACGTGATCATCGATCGTGAACCCCTGCTGAAGGATCGGCTCGGGGAAGCCGAGCCACTCGATCGCCGCGCGGCTGACGGATTCAAGTGCTGTCTCGGCATCCCCGTTCGCCCGATGCAGCGCCCAGCGCGCGTGTCGTCGTCCGCGGCTGCCGATCCGGGCCTCGTTGTGTGCGACGAGCGCCTCGACGGACAGCCATGACTCCTGTCGCAGGCTCGCGTCCGCAATCGTCAACCCGACCGCGGGATGCCGTGACCGGGCGAGATCGATCGCCGTATCCATCACCGACGTCACCCGCGTGGCGCCCAGGTCCACGAGACCCCGGTCGCCCACGGTGGTGTGCACGCGGATGCCGCCGCTCAGGCGGGACGTGGCACCGGGAACGTCGAGGACATGCACGTCACGCGGTTCGCCGATGACGGGCAGCCCCAGCAGCACCGCTGCGGACTCCAGGCACATGACGGCATCCGGGTGGGTCATCGTCACCGCGTGCACCCTCGCCGCGTAGCGCTCCCACGGAGGCAGGGACTTCCACAGCTGCGTGGAGGCGACGATGCCGCGGCGCACCCGGATCAGCGTCCCGAGGTGGACCTCGCGTTCGGCGTGCGGGATGGAGGACGTCCGGAGCAAAGGGATCGGAGGTGGCGGCAGGAGGCGGGCTCGTTCGGCGGCGACGATGCTCAGGGTCATGCGGGCACTCTGCCGTTGCGCCGGCGACCACGGATGCCGAGACCGGCGCACTGTGGACAGTCCGGCGATCCGCGTGCGCTGTGCAGGAACCCCCGATCCGCCCCCGCCTCACCCCCCCTCGGCCGCGAGACTGCAGTGGAGCGCCGAGACCAAGGGGATTCCCCTACGTTTCGGCGCCTGGTTGCAGTCTCGCGGTGATGAGGGCGGGAGCGGGGACGCGTGGATGCCGGGGCGGAGGGGTGCGGGCTACGGCGTGGGGGTCGGCGTGGGGGTCGGGGTGCCGGTCGGCGCCGGAGCGGGGGCGAAGACCCCCGGCCAGAGCGCGGCGGCGAGCGGATAGCCCACGAACGCGACGATGTCCAGGAGCGTATGCGCGATCACGAGCGGCATGACGCGACCCCAGCGGCGGTAGCACCAGCCGAACACGATGCCCATCACGACGTTGCCGACGATCGCGCCGACGCCCTGGTACGCGTGGTAGGCGCCGCGGAGCGCGGCGGTCGAGAGGATGATCGCCCACCACGACCACCCCAGGCGGCGCAGCCGATCGAAGAGGTAGCCGATGAAGATGACCTCCTCGGTCAGCCCCGCGCGCAGCGCCGCGAGCACGAGGAGCGGCACCGTCCACCAGGCGGCATCCAGCGGGGAGGCGACCACCGCCACGTTGAGCCCCAGCACCCGGGACACCGCGTACAGCCCGAGTCCCGGCACCCCGATGACGGCGGCGAGCAGGATGCCGCGCCCGATGTCGCCGCCGAACCGCGTGAAATCCAGGCCGAGGCGCCGCAGGGCGTTCTGCCCGGGCTCCCACAGCAGATAGACGACCAGGGCGACCAGCGCGAGCCCGAACACGATGCCCAGGAACTGGTACAGCACATTCCAGAAGATCTCGGCATCCCGATTCGGATTGAGCTGCGTCTGCTGCTGCCCGATCGGCGTCGTCCGCAGCGATGCGCGGACGAGCGAGAGCACGGAATAGAGCGCGGATTGTCCGACGGTCACCGCCAGGACGATCGAGATCTCCCACCAGAGGCGTGCGCGGGCCGCCGGGTCCGTGGTGATCCTCACATCCAACGGGCCGGTCGCGGAGGTCACCTTGTCAGATTGCCACATTCAACATCGATTGAGTTAAGGCTCTGTAACGTTTTGGCAAGTCGTTTTGAACATGACATACCCCGTGCTTATCGTTTCCCTATCCGCGCCCCAGTCAGGCCAGTCCTGACGTGTGCGCACAACCCTGCACAGGAGGAATCAGTGAGAATGAAGCGCATCTCGGCGGCGGTGGCTCTCACCGCAGTCGGCGCACTCGTTATCTCGGGCTGCGCCGCCACCGAAGGTGGCGGCGATGACTCGGGCCTCGTCGAAGGCTCGTCGATCACAGCCGCGTGGAACCAGCCGTTCTACTCGTACAACGGCAACACCTCGTTCGGTAACGCGACCGCCAACAACAACATCACGTATCTGACGCTCGGCGGCTTCAACTACTACAACAACACGCCCGAGCTCGTGAAGGACACGTCCTTCGGCACGTACGAGGTCGTCGAAGAGGACCCGCTGACCGTCAAGTACACGGTCGCCGAGGGCGTGAACTGGTCGGACGGCACCCCCGTCGACGCGGCCGACCTCATGCTGCAGTGGGCCGCGCTCTCGCGCGCGCTGGACACCCCGGACTTCGACCCGGGCGAGTTCACCGACCCCGACACCGGTGAGTTCACCGACGCGTTCCCGACCGACGTCGTCTACTTCGACTCGGGCGCGACGCCGACCGCCGGCCTGGGCCTGGTCACCCAGACCCCGGAGATCGGCGACGACGGCCGCTCGATCACCATGGTCTACGACGCGCAGTTCGTCGACTGGGAGCTCTCGTTCCCGGCGCCGCTCCCCGCGCACGTGGTCGGCAAGAACGCGCTCGGCCTGGACGACAACGAAGAGGCCAAGCAGGCCGTCCTCGACGCGATCCAGAACGCCGATGACGCTGCTCTCGCCCCGATCTCGTCGTTCTGGAACGGTGGCTTCAACTTCACCGAGCTGCCCGACGACCCGGACCTCTACCTCGCGAGCGGCCCGTACGTCATCAGCGACTTCGTCGCCGAGCAGTACATCACCCTGACCGCGAACCCGGAGTACACGGGCGACAACGCCCCGAACATCGAGGAGATCACGATCCGCTTCATCCCCGACCCGCTCGCAGCGGTTCAGGCGCTGGAGAACGGTGAGGTCGACATCATCTCGCCCCAGGCGACCGCCGACATCAAGACCGCGCTCGACGCGCTCGACGGCATCACGGTCGTCACGGGCGTCGAGGGCACGTACGAGCACCTCGACCTGCAGTTCGAGAACGGCAAGAACCCCGAGAACATCTTCTCGAACCCGCTGGTTCGCGAGGCGTTCCTCAAGACGGTTCCCCGTCAGGAGATCCTCGACAAGCTCATCGTGCCGATCGCCGGCGAGGACGCGCTCCTGCGCAGCTCGCAGATCTTCGTGCCCGGTGCTGAGGGCTACGACGAGTCGGTCGCCAACAACGGCTCCGACGCGTTCGCCGAGGTCGACATCGAGGGCGCCAAGGCGCTGCTGGCCGAGTCGGGCATCACCGACACCTCGGTCTGCATCCTCTACGCGACGAACAACCCGCGTCGTGTGAACGAGTTCGCCCTCATCCAGGCGTCCGCCAACCAGGCCGGCTTCAACGTCACCGACTGTGGTTCGGACCAGTGGGGCGGCCTGCTCGGCACCCCCGGTGCGTACGACGCGGTGTTCTTCGGATGGCAGTCGACGAGCCTCGGTGTGACCAACTCGCTCCCGACGTTCCAGACCGGTGGCATCAACAACCTCAACTTCTACTCCAACGAGCGCGTGGACGAGATCGTTGAGCAGCTGAACGTGGAGTTCGACCCCGAGACCCAGATCGATCTGCAGATCGAGCTGGACAAGCTCCTGTGGGACGACTTCTACGGCGTCACCATCTTCCAGTTCCCCGGCGTCACCGCCTTCAGCGACCGTGTGGAGGGCATCGACCCGTCGATCCTCGCTCCCACGATCTTCTGGAACGCCTGGGATTGGGCAGTCACGGACAGCGGCTCCGAAGAGGGCTGATCAGCTGTAGCGGTTCAGACTGAGCTCCGGCTCCATGAATCGCGGTGGGGTGCAGGTCCCTGAGGGGCCTGCACCCCACCCGTTACACTTCTACGCAGCGGTAGAGCATGCGGCCGGTCATGATGTCGGTGCGGTCTGTTCCCGCTGACTCATCGATTGGCAGGCGGCCACACCATGGCTTCATTCATCATCCGGCGGTTGATCGCGTCGATCTTCGTGCTCTTCGCCGCGACCTTCCTGATGTACGTCCTCACCTCTTTCGCGGGAGATCCCCTCGAAGAGCTGAGGCAATCCAACGCACCGAACAAGAACGAGCTCATCGAGGCTCGCACCAAGCTCCTCAACCTCGACGTCCCGCCCCCGCTGCGCTACTTCCTGTGGCTCGGCGGCATCTTCCGCGGTGACTTCGGGGTCAGTGTCCAGAACCAGCCGGTGAACATCCTGCTGTCGAACGCGATCACGTCAACGCTGACGCTCGTCACGACGGCCACGGTGGTCGCCATCATCCTCGGCCTCACGGTCGGCATCATCTCGGCGCTGCGTCAGTACAGCGGGTTCGACTACAGCGTGACGCTGATCTCGTTCCTCTTCTTCTCGCTCCCGATCTTCTGGGTCGCGGTGCTCCTGAAGCAGTACGGTGCGATCCAGCTGAACAACTGGCTTGCGGAACCGACGATCGCGATACCCGTGATCATCGTGATATCCCTCATCGCCGGCGTCCTGTGGATGTCGCTGCTGGGCGGCAGGGCCAAGCGTCGGCTCATCGTCTTCGGCATTTCGGCCGTCGCGACCGCCGCCGTGCTGTTCTACCTGTCGGCGACGCAGTGGTTCGCCGACCCGAGCATCGGCATCGTCGTCTTCAGCGCCTCGGCACTCGGCATCGCCGTGGGCGTCACCGCGATCTCGACCGGCCTCCGCAACCGCCGTGCGCTCTACGCCTCGCTCGTCGTCGCCCTCATCGGCATCGCGCTGTACTACCCGATGCTGAACTACATCCTCAACGGCATGACGCTGTGGTTCTTCCTGCTGCTCGCGGTCCTCGCCGTGGTGGTCGCGGGACTCATCGGCTTCTTCATGGGCGGCGCCGACCGCGGGCCGGTCGTCCGCACCACCGCGATCGTCGGGTTCCTCGTCGCGGGGCTCATCGCGCTCGAGAAGTACATGTCGTACTGGGAGATCTACGCCAACTCCAGCCGGATCCGGGGTCGGCCGATCGCCACGGTGGGCGCATCGACGCCGGGCCTCGGCGGCAACTTCTGGATCCAGGGCATCGACCTGTACACCCACCTGCTGCTGCCGACGATCGCGATCATCCTCATCTCCTTCGCCGGCTACACGCGGTACTCCCGCGCCAGCCTGCTCGAGGTGATGAACCAGGACTACATCCGCACTGCCAAGGCGAAAGGCCTCACGCAGCGCACCGTCGTCGTGCGGCACGCGTTCCGCAACGCCCTCATCCCGATCACCACGATCATCGCGTTCGACGTCGGCGCGATCGTGGGCGGTGCGGTCGTCACGGAGACCGTCTTCGGATGGACCGGCATGGGCCGGCTGTTCGTCGACGGCATCAATGCGGTCGACCCGAACCCCGTCATGGCCTTCTTCGTCGTGACCGGCACGCTCGCCGTGCTCTTCAACCTCATCGCGGACCTCGTCTACGCGGCCCTCGACCCGAGAATCAAGGTGGGCTAATGAACACCACAGTCACCCAGGACCCGGACGTCAACGACGCGGCCGCGGCCGCCGAGGTCTCCATCGAGCAGAAGGAGACCGAAGGCCTCAGCCAGGGTCAGATCGTCCGCCGGCGCTTCTTCCGCCACCGCGGCGCGCTCATCGCCATGATCGTACTGGCCTTCATCGTCGTCCTCGCCTTCACCTCGGTGGGCGTGGACCTGTGGGGCCTGCGCATCCCCGGCTGGTGGATCTACACCTGGACCGACATCGCGCCGAAGCTCAACAACGGCGTGCCGACCCTCAGTCTGTTCCCGCTGCAGTTCGGCGAGCATCCCTTCGGCCAGGACGAGGTCGGTCGCGACATCTTCGCGGTCGTCATGCGCGGTGCGCAGCAGTCCCTCATGGTGATGGTGATCGCCGGTGTGGTCGCGACCATCATCGGCGTGATCATCGGTGCGGTCGCCGGCTACTACGGCAAGGTCACCGACTCGGTGCTCATGCGCTTCACCGACATCATCATCACGATCCCGCTCATCGTGATCGGTGCGGTGCTCGGAAAGACGTTCGGAAGCCTCGGCGCCGCCGTGCTCGGCGTCGTGATCGGCATCTTCGCGTGGACGACGATGGCGCGCCTGGTGCGCGGCGAGTTCCTCAGTCTGCGCGAGCGTGAATTCGTGGATGCCGCGCGGGTGTCGGGTGCGCGTGACCGGAGGATCATCTTCCGTCACATCCTGCCCAACGCCGTCGGCGTCATCGTGGTGAACGCGACGCTGCTGATGGCAGGGGCGATCCTGCTCGAGTCGGCGCTGAGCTACCTCGGCTTCGGCGTCCAGTCGCCCGACACGTCGCTCGGGAAGATCGTCTCCGACAACCAGGCCGCGTTCTCGACGCGCCCGTGGCTGTTCTGGTGGCCCGGTATCTTCATCATCGCGATCGCCCTGTGCGTCAACTTCATCGGCGACGGTCTGCGCGACGCGTTCGACCCGCGTCAGAAGAAGATGCCGAGTGAGCGCGCGATGCGCCGCGCGGGCCGCGCGTCGGGTCCCGTCGCGCCGATCCTCGACCGGACGGAGCCGGAGAAGCCGGCATCCGTGACCGTGCCGATGGAAGCGGTCTACACCGGCGACGACATCGTGAACTACCACGATCCGCGCAGGGAAGAGCCCGGCGACGTGCAGGACGAGCCACTCAATCCGGAGCGGTGACGGTGACGCTGCTACACCAGCAGGCCGAGCACCGTGGCCGCGATGAGCGCAGCGATCACCGTCACGGTGCCGTAGTGCCACGTGACGGTGAAGGCCTCCGGGTCCTCGCCCCCGGAGAACGCGCCCGACGCGCTGAGGCGCTCCCAGTGTCCACGGATCGTCTGCGCCAGGTTCCCGGAGGGCGTGCTGAGCGCGTCGCTCGGGCGCAGGCTGCCGTGTTCGCCGAGGGCCGTCGCGCCGACGCCTTCGAAGTCCTTGCGCGCAAGGCCGAACGCGCGATGGCGCCCGGGAGCGGGCGTGGCCCACACCGGGATGCGGCCGCGAGAGGTCTCGATCGTCAGCGAGTATCGGGTGTCGATGCCACGGATCGAGGGCCACGGGATGAAGTAGGTGCGGAACACGTTCTCGACCGTGATGCCGTGCTCCTGCATCCGCAGGCTGGGACGCCAGAACAGCGCCCAGGCGAGCGCCCCGACGAGGATGATCGGCCACACGTAGCGGAGCGCCGACGCCGCATCACCCCAGAACAGCGCGACGACACCGAACGCGCACACCACCACGGTCACGACAGCGAGTGTGCGGCCGAACGCCGGCCGGTACAGAACCTCCTGGAACGCCATGACCTCAAGCTTTGCAGATGGGACAATCCGAATGACTGACACGACGGGCATCGAGGCCGAGATCGCGGCGTCGCACAAGGCCCTTCCGGAGACGATCCTCGAGGTCGAGAACCTCGGGGTGGAGTTCTGGGTCGAGGGCGAGTTCTACCCCGCCGCGATCGACATGAACTACGTGGTGCGGCGCGGAGAAGTGCTGGCGATCGTAGGCGAGTCCGGTTCGGGCAAGAGCACGAGCGCGATGGCGCTCCTGGGCCTGCTCCCCGAGAACGCCCGTGTGACGGGCTCGATCAAGCTGCTCGGACGTGAGCTGCGCGGTGTCGACGAGCCGACCCTGCGGTCGCTGCGCGGCAACGAGATCGCCCCGATCTTCCAGGAGCCGATGACCGCCCTGAACCCGGTCTACACGATCGGCTTCCAGATCATGGAGGCGCTCCGCTCGCACGACCGCGGGATGGCGCCCTCGGTGGCCAAGGAGAGGGCGATCGAGCTGTTGCGTCTCGTCGAGATGCCGAGCCCGGAGAAGTCCTTCCACAAGTACCCGCACCAGCTGTCGGGCGGTCAGCGCCAGCGCGCGATGATCGCGCAGTCGATCTCGTGCGACCCGCTGCTGCTGATCGCCGACGAGCCGACGACCGCGCTGGACGTCACCGTCCAGGCGGAGGTTCTCGACCTCATGCGCAATCTGCACAAGCGGCTGGACTCCGCGATCATCCTGATCACGCACGACATGGGCGTGGTGGCCGATCTCGCCGACCGCATCATGGTCATGAAGAACGGTGTCGTGGTCGAATCGGGCACGGTCGAGAAGATCTTCCACGACGCGCAGCACCCGTACACGCAGCAGCTGCTCGCTTCGGTGCCGCACCTGGGTCTCGGCGTGCTCGAGGACGCCGAGGTCGAGCAGGCGGAGGTCGTCTCCGACACCTCCGCCGTGCCCGCGGTCGCGGCGATCCGCGAGCGTGCCTCGGAATCGGGCGAGGTGGTGGAGACCCGCGCCCCCGTGCTGTCGTTCGAGGACGTGGCGATCGACTACCCGAAGCGCGGGCGCGTGCCGGCGTTCCGTGCCGCCGAGCACATCGACCTGCAGATCTATCCCGGCGAGATCGTGGGCCTCGTGGGCGAGTCCGGCTCCGGCAAGACGACGCTCGGTCGCGCCGCGATCGGGCTCCTCCCGGTGGCGGAAGGACGTCTCACCGCCGTCGGCACCGACATCACGCACGCGTCCCAGAAGGACCTGTTCGCGATCCGGCGTCGGACCGGCATCGTCTTCCAGGACCCCGCTTCCTCGCTGAACCCCCGGATGCCGATCGGCCAGTCCATCGGCGAGCCGATCCTGCTCGCGGGAGAGGCGAAGGGCAAGGACCTCGACAAGCGGGTCGAGACCCTGCTCGCGCAGGTCGAGCTCCCGCGCTCCTACCGCAACCGCTTCCCGCACGAGCTCTCGGGCGGTCAGCGACAGCGTGTCGGCATCGCGCGCGCACTGGCACTGGCTCCGGAGCTGCTCGTGGCGGACGAGCCGACATCGGCGCTCGACGTCTCGGTGCAGGCCCGGTTCCTCGACCTGCTGCAGGATCTTCAGCAGCAGCTGCAGTTCGCGTGCCTGTTCATCAGCCACGACCTCGCCGTCGTCGACATCCTCGCCCACCGGATCGCGGTGATGCACCTCGGCAAGCTCGTCGAGGTCGGCACGCGGGACGAGATCCTGCGCGGGGCCACCGACCCCTACACGCAGCGCCTCATCGCGGCGGTGCCGGTGCCCGATCCGGAGCAGCAGCGGGTACGGCGCGAAGCGCGCGCGCTCCTGCTGGAGGCGGAGACTCCCGCCGGCTGAGTGCTCCAGGGCGCACGGCGAGAGGGACGCTCAGGAAGCGCCCGGTAGACTGGGGGATGCCCGGCTCCGGGCGCTTCCCCGTTCTGCAAGGATTCTCCATGGCGCGCGCCCTCCGTTCAGACCTCCGCAACGTCGCGATCGTCGCCCACGTCGACCACGGCAAGACGACCCTCGTCGATGCCATGCTCCGTCAGACCGGCTCGTTCGGCGAGCACGCGCACGTCGAAGAGCGCGCGATGGACTCGAACGACCTGGAGCGGGAGAAGGGCATCACGATCCTCGCCAAGAACACGGCGATCACGTACTCCGGCGTGCACGCGACGGACGGCCCCGTGACGATCAACGTGATCGACACGCCGGGCCACGCCGACTTCGGCGGCGAGGTCGAGCGCGGCCTGTCGATGGTGGACGGCGTCGTGCTGCTCGTCGACGCGAGCGAGGGCCCGCTGCCGCAGACGCGTTTCGTGCTGCGCAAGGCGCTCGAGGCGAAGCTGCCGGTGATCCTCCTGGTCAACAAGACCGACCGCCCCGACGCGCGCATCGCCGAGGTCGAGGAGGAGGCCCATGACCTGCTGCTGGGACTGGCCTCAGACCTGCACGAGGACGTGCCCGACCTCGACGTGGACGCCCTTCTCGACGTTCCTGTCGTCTACGCCTCCGGTCGTGCCGGCGCCGCATCCCGCACCCGGCCCGACAACGGCGCCCTCCCCGACAACGACGACCTCGAGCCGCTGTTCGAGGCGATCCTCGAGCACGTGCCGGCACCGTCCTATGACGACGAGGCGCCGCTCCAGGCGTGGGTCACGAACCTCGACTCGAGCCCGTTCCTGGGTCGTCTCGCACTGCTGCGCGTGTTCAACGGCACGCTCAAGAAGGGCCAGACCGTCGCCTGGGTGCGCGCGGACGGCACCGTGAGCAACGCCCGCATCACCGAGCTGCTCAAGACCCGGGCGCTCGAGCGCTACCCCGCCGAGAGCGCCGGCCCCGGCGACATCGTCGCGATCGCCGGCTTCGAGGACATCACGATCGGCGAGACGATCGCCGACCCCGAGGACGTGCGGCCGCTCCCGCAGATCCACGTCGACGACCCGGCGATCTCGATGACGATCGGCACGAACACGAGCCCGCTCGTCGGGAAGGTCAAGGGTCACAAGCTCACCGCACGCATGGTGAAGGACCGTCTCGACCGCGAACTGGTCGGCAACGTCTCGCTCAAGGTCGTCGACATCGGCCGTCCCGACGCGTGGGAGGTGCAGGGCCGCGGCGAGCTGGCGCTGGCGATCCTCGTCGAGAACATGCGCCGCGAGGGCTTCGAGCTGACCGTCGGCAAGCCGCAGGTCGTGACGAAGAAGGTCGACGGCAAGACGTACGAGCCGTTCGAGCACCTCACGATCGATGCCCCGGAGGAGTACCTGGGTGCGATCACCCAGCTGCTCGCCTCGCGCAAGGGCCGCATGGACAACATGACGAACCACGGCACCGGCTGGGTGCGCATGGAGTTCATCGTCCCGTCGCGCGGCCTGATCGGCTTCCGCACGGAGTTCCTCACCACGACGCGCGGCACCGGCATCGCCAACGCGATCTCGCACGGCTACGAGCCGTGGGCCGGTCACATCGTGACGCGCCAGAACGGCTCGATCGTCGCGGACCGCGCGGGCGTCGTCACGCCGTTCGCGATCATCGCCCTCCAGGAGCGCATGTCGTTCTTCGTCCAGCCCACGCAGGAGGTGTACGAGGGCATGGTCATCGGCGAGAACTCGCGCGCGGACGACATGGACGTGAACATCACGAAGGAGAAGAAGCTCACGAACATGCGTTCGTCGACGTCGGACTCCTTCGAATCCATGACGCCTCCTCGCCAGCTCTCGCTCGAGGAGAGTCTGGAGTTCGCACGCGACGACGAATGCGTCGAGGTGACGCCCGAGATCGTCCGCATCCGCAAGGTCAACCTCGACGCGACCGAGCGCGCACGCGCGGCGTCGCGCCTGAAGCGCCAGGACGCCGGCGTCTGACCTCGACGCCGCGCCGGCGCGGGTCGCCGCGCCGGCGCACCTCCCCGGGCCACGCGAGCCCGGGTGGACTCCCACGGGCGCGCGCATCGGTCGCTACGATCGGGCGGGTGATGCCCGATCCGCACTTCGACGACGCGCACACGCCGGGCGAGTCTCGGCGGGCCGTCCGGCAAGGGCTCGGCGTCGCGCTCGCCACGAGCGCGTACGGCGTGTCGTTCGGCGCCCTCGCGGTGGCGGCAGGGCTCGATGTCTGGCAGACGTGCGTCATGAGTCTCGTGATGTTCACGGGCGGGTCGCAATATGCCTTCGTCGGCGTCATCGCGGCGGGCGGTCTTCCCGCAGCTCCCGCGGCCATCGCCTCGGCGTCTCTCCTCGGCGTGCGCAACATCGCCTACGGCATGCGGATGTCCTCCGTGATCGGGACGGGCTTCTGGCGGCGGGCTGCCGCGGCGCAGTTCACGATCGACGAGTCGACCGCCGTCTCGCTCGCCCAGACCACCTCGCACGCCCGCACACTGGGCTTCTGGGTGACGGGCATCGCGATCTACGTCGGCTGGAACCTCTCGACGCTCGGCGGTGCGCTGCTGGGCGACGTGCTCGGAGACCCGCGCGCGTACGGATTGGATGCCGCGGCCGCGGCGGCCTTCCTCGCCCTCCTGTGGCCGCGCCTGCGGCACCGGCAGCCGATCGCGGTGGGGATCGCGGCCGCTGTGGTGGCGACGATGCTCACGCCGGTGCTCACGCCGGGCCTGCCGGTCCTCGTGGCGGCGATCGTGGCGATCGTCGTGGGGTGGTTCAACTGGCTGGGCGCGGGGGAGACCCCGCCGGAGGAGCCGGGCGACGTGGCGGAGAGGGTGGGCCTGCCGTGACACGACGACCGACGGCGCCCGCCGCGACGTGGGAGGCGCCATGACCCTCTGGAACGCGATCCTCGTCGCATCGATCGTGTGCGTCGCACTCAAGACCCTCGGCTACCTCGTACCGCAGCGCTTCCTCGACGCCCCGCGACCGGCGCGCATCGCCGATCTGCTGACCGTGGCGCTGCTGTCGGCGCTCGTCGCGGTCCAGACGCTCGGGGCCGGACAGGCGGTGGCGGTGGACGCCCGCATCCCCGCCGTGCTCGTGGCGGCAGGGCTCCTGCTGCTTCGTGCGCCGTTCCTCGTCGTGGTCGCGGCTGCGGCGCTCACAGCGGCCCTCCTGCGACTGTGGGGGTGGGCGGCGTGACCGCCGTAAGCTTGCCCGGTGACCACTGAGACATCGCCGACGCCCGGCCTGCGCTCCCGGGCGCCCCGCGTGGCGACGTGGTTCGTGGCGTTCGCCGTCGGTGCCGTCTACGGTCTGGCCGGGACGATCGCTCACGCCTACCGCTGGGGCTGGTTCCCTCTCGGACTCCTCCTGGCCGTCATCGGCAGCGTCGCCCTGCTGATCGCGGTGCGTCTGCTGACGGGCGACCGATGGACCGCACTGGCGACGGGGCTCGGCATGTTCCTCGCGACGGTGGTGTTCTCCGGTCGCGGCCCGGGCGGCTCGGTCATCGTGCCGCAGACCGAACTGGCGATCGCCTGGGTCATCGCTCTCCCGATCGCGATCGTCGCGGTCGTGGCGTGGCCGAACCCGCGGTTCCGCCCCGTCGCGGCCGACGAGAACGCTCCGCGCGACTTAGGATGAACCCGTGACGTATGTGATCGCTCTCCCGTGTGTCGATGTGAAGGACCGCGCCTGCATCGACGAGTGCCCGGTCGACTGCATCTACGAGGGTGATCGGATGTTGTACATCCACCCGGACGAGTGCGTCGACTGCGGCGCCTGCGAGCCCGTGTGCCCCGTCGAGGCGATCTACTACGAAGACGACCTCCCCGACGAGTGGCAGGACTACTACAAGGCGAACGTCGAGTGGTTCGAGGACGTCGGGTCGCCCGGCGGTGCGGCGAAGGTCGGGGTCATCCACAAGGACCACCCGATCATCGAGGCGCTTCCGCCGCAGGCCCCGTAGCCGCGACATGGGTGTCGCCGATCTCGCGGACTACCCCTGGGACGCGGTCGCGCCGTTCGCGGCACGCGCCCGTGCGCATCCCGACGGCATCGTCGACCTCTCGATCGGCTCGCCCGTCGACCCGACACCGCCCCTCGTCGCGACCGCCCTCGCCGCGGCGACGGATGCGCACGCGTACCCCCAGACGGTCGGCACCGGGGTGCTGCGGCAGGCGATCGTCGACTGGTACGCACGTCGTCGCGGCGTCGAAGGGCTGACGCCCGATCAGGTCCTGCCGACGATCGGCTCGAAAGAGCTCGTGGCGCTCCTGCCTCTCCTCCTCGGCCTGCGGGCGGGCGACGTCGTGGTGCACCCGCGTGCGGCGTACCCGACGTACGACGTCGGCGCGCGTCTCGTGGACGCGACGCCGGTCGCCGCGGACGATCCCGCGCTGTGGCCCGCGGCGACGCGTCTCATCTGGATCAATTCCCCCGGCAACCCGGACGGGCAGGTGCGGAATGCCGCCTCCCTGCGCTCGGCGGTGGCGCGCGCGCGCGAGCTGGGAGCGGTGATCGCCTCCGACGAGTGCTACGCCGAGCTCGGCTGGGACGCACCGTGGGACGTCTCGCCGATCCCGTCCGTGCTCGACCTGCGCGTGACCGGCGGCGACGTGCGCGGCATCCTGTCGGTGTACTCGCTCAGCAAGCAGTCGAATCTCGCGGGCTACCGCGCGGCGTTCCTCGCGGGCGACCCCGCACTGGTCGCCCGGCTCCTGACGGCGCGCAAACACCTGGGACTCATGCTCCCGGCGCCCGTGCAGACCGCGATGGTGGCCGCGCTCCGCGATGACGAGCACGTCGCCGCGCAGAAGGAGCTGTACCGCGTTCGCCGCGACATCCTCAAGCCGGCTCTCGAGGCCGCCGGCTTCCGGATCGACCACAGCGAGGCCGGGCTGTACCTGTGGGCGACCGAGGGACGCGACGCGTGGGAGAGTGTCGAGCGGCTCGCCGACCTCGGCATCCTGGTCGGCCCGGGACACTTCTACGGCTCCCACTTCCCGCAGCACATCCGCCTGTCGCTCACCGCGACCGACGAGCGCGTCGCCGCTGCGGCGCAACGGTTGCGCGGCGCAGGCTAGGTGCGGGCGTATCACGGCTGTCGATGGGAGGATTCCTCTATCGGATGCCGGATGGCTTTGGTCGTGTCCGCAGTATGTCTCCTGCGCCATTAGGCTGTAAAAGCGCGATGCGAGGTATCCCTCCCAGGTATCCCTCGCCGTCACGCCGGCTCTCGGATTCGCCTCCGAACGCGAACCGCAGAGCCCTCGAAACCCCCGGAACGACCAGGAATCGCGAGGAGGCGCCGTGAGCGACGCGGGAACCCAGCAGGACAAGGCCATCCTCACGATCGGCGATCGGCGGGCGGAATTCCCCATCGTCGCCGGAACGGACGGCACGCCGAGTGTCGACGTCTCGACGTTCACGCGACAGACCGGACACACGACGCTGGACTACGGCTTCGTGAACACCGCCGCGACGAAGTCGGCGATCACGTTCATCGACGGCGACCAGGGGATCCTGCGGTACCGCGGCTATCCGATCGAGCAGATCGCGCAGAACAGCACCTACCTCGAGGTCGCCTGGCTCCTGATCTACGGCGAGCTCCCCACGGCGGACGAGCTCGCGGCGTTCGATGACCGCATCCGCCACCACACGCTCCTGCACGAAGATCTGAAGCGGTTCTTCTCCGCCCTCCCGCACACCGCGCACCCGATGTCGGTGCTGTCGTCGGCGGTGTCGGCGCTCTCGACCTACTACGAGGGCGAGTCCGACCCGCACAACCCCGAGCACGTCGAGCTCAACACGATCCGGATGCTGGCGAAGCTCCCCGTGATCGCCGCGTACGCGCACAAGAAGAGCGTCGGGCAGGCCTTCCTCTACCCCGACAACGGCCTGAGCTTCGTGGACAACTTCCTGAAGCTCAACTTCGGGGTGCTCAGTGAGATCTACCAGGTCAATCCCGTCATGTCGCGGGCGCTCGAGCGGCTGCTCATCCTGCACGAGGACCACGAGCAGAACGCCTCGACCTCGACGGTCCGTCTCGTGGGATCGACCGGCGCCAATCAGTTCTCGTCGATCTCGGCGGGCATCAACGCGCTCTACGGTCCGCTGCACGGCGGCGCGAACGAGGCCGTGCTCGACATGCTCGCGCGCATCCAGGACTCCGGCGAGAGCGTGCAGCGCTTCGTCGAGCGGGTGAAGAACAAGGAGGACGGTGTCAAGCTCATGGGCTTCGGGCACCGCGTCTACAAGAACTACGATCCGCGCGCGAAGCTCGTCAAGGAGTCGGCGGACGAAGTGCTCCGCGAACTCGGCGTCCACGATCCGCTCCTCGACCTCGCGAAGGAGCTCGAGGAGATCGCGCTGAACGACGACTACTTCAAGGAGCGTCGCCTCTATCCGAACGTCGACTTCTACACCGGCGTGATCTACAAGGCGATGGGCTTCCCGACCC